>CAMYNQ010000046.1 GCA_947259785.1 uncultured Chromatiaceae bacterium
CTAGCATGCCGGAGTTGATGGCAACGGTAGTGAGTGCAATGAAGAAAGAGCATGATATCGCCATTGGCAATATTATCGGTTCCAATATGTTTAATCTGCTCGGCGTGTTGGCCTTGCCGGGGCTGATCGCCCCGGGTGGCTTTTTGCCCGAGGTGCTGGCACGCGACTTTCCCTGGATGATTGGCTTGACGCTGGCTTTCTTTGTAATGGCCTATGGTTTTCGTGGTCATGGCAAGATTAATCGTTTCGAGGGTGGGATTTTGCTCAGTGCTTACTGTGGGTATATGGTAATGCTATACCTGGCGGCCACGGCCTGATTCAAGCGGAGGTGATGTAAGTGCTGGAAATTAAAGTTGCTAATGTTAAGTGCAATGGTTGTGTCGCCAATATCAAGGCTGGCTTAGCCGAGATGAGCGGGATTGAGTCGGTTGCAGTGGATTTGGCCAGCGGTGTAGTCAGTATCAATGGTGATGTGCTTGATCAGCAAGGTATTGTTAAAAAACTGGCTGAACTCGGTTATCCCGAAACTGAATAAGGAATGATGTGTGAAGGCAGAACAGCAAACCCCGGCGCTTGATCAGAGCGAACGTGACAAGCTTAAGCAGCTCGGCCGAGCGGTTGTAGAAACCGAGGCCGCCGCTGTTGCCGCCTTGGCTGCGCGTATGGATGAAAGTTTTGTCCGTGCCTGTGAGCTGATGCTGGCCTGTGCAGGGCGCATCGTTGTTATCGGCATGGGCAAGTCAGGTCATATTGGCAGCAAAATTGCGGCGACCCTGGCGAGCACCGGCAGTCCGGCGTTTTTTGTCCACCCAGGTGAGGCCAGTCATGGTGACCTGGGCATGATTACCACCAAGGATGTGGTGATTGCGTTTTCCAATTCTGGCGAGACCGAAGAAATTCTCACTATCTTGCCGCTGATCAAACGTCTTGGGGTGCCCTTAATTGCCTTAACTGGTAGTGAAACATCCAGTCTGGGTAAGGGTGCTGATGTCCACCTTGATATCAGTGTTGAGCAAGAGGCTTGTCCGTTGGGGCTGGCGCCGACGTCAAGCACCACGGTATCGCTGGTGATGGGTGATGCCTTGGCGGTGGCGATGCTTGAACAGCGTGGTTTTACCGCTGAAGATTTTGCCCGTTCTCATCCTGGCGGGCGGTTGGGGCGGCGCTTGCTGTTGTTGATTCGTGACATCATGCACAGCGGGGATGCGCTACCGCGCGTGAGTGATGGCGTGCAGCTGGTGGATGCGCTGATGGAGATGAGTCGTAAGGGTCTGGGCATGACCGCCGTGGTGGACCAACAAGATAAGTTGGTTGGCATCTTTACTGATGGCGATTTACGCCGCGCCGTCGATCAGGGGGTGGATATCTATCACTCCAAGGTGGGCGACCTGATGACGACTCACGGTCGCACAGTGGGGCCGGATGACCTGGCGGTTGAGGCCTTGCTGTTGATGGAAACCCATAAGATCAATGCGCTGCTGGTGGTGGATCAGAAGAATGTTTTGGTTGGTGCCCTCAATATGCATGACTTATTACGCGCCGGCGTGGTTTAGAAAGGACAGAGATGATGAAAGATATTTTGGCGCGCGCAGCACAAATCAAGTTGTTGATTTTCGATGTTGATGGAGTGCTTACCGATGGCAGCCTGTTTATGGACAAGGATGGCCATGAGTACAAGGCGTTTCACTCTCGTGATGGTCATGGCATGAAGATGTTGCAGCAGAGTGGCGTGGATGTTGCCATTATCACCGGTCGTAGTTCACCCGTGGTCGCGCATCGCATGAACGGCCTGGGTATCAAACACCTTTATCAGGGCCAGGATGACAAGCGTGTAGCCTTTATTGAACTGATGAAGCAGCTTAATCTACAAGCCGATGAAGTCGCTTATGTTGGCGATGATGTGATCGACTTGCCGGTAATGCGTAAAGTCGGTTTGGCGGTGGCAGTGCAAGATGCCCATGAGCAGGTCAAGAAACATGCCCACTGGCAAACCCCCAGCTGTGGTGGCCGCGGTGCTGCCCGTGATGTCTGCGAGTTGATTATGGAAGCTCGGGGCACATTGGCGGCGCAAATGTCTGTCTATCTGGTGGATTAGGCGGGGGTGGCGGCAATCAGAAAACGCACCCTGACGCTGTGGGTGGTGTTATTGCTGACAGTGCTGGGTTTGTGGATGCAGCAACAGGAAGATCAAGGTGTGCGACAGTTGCAGGATGATGCCGCACCAGTGATGGATTATTCCATGTCTGACTTCGAAATAACGGCGATGGATGAAAAGGGGCGGCCCAAGCACAGGCTGCGAGGGGCTTCGATGTTGCACTATGCTGAAACCGATTACGCTGAGTTGGTTCAGCCTCATTTGGAAATTTATCGAGATGACGCTGGGCCGATGACGCTGGATGCTGAGTTGGCCATGGTCTATCAAGGTGGTGAGTCTGTGTTGCTGCAGGGGGATGTGAAAATTTTGCGCCAGAATCAGGCTAGGCAGAATGATATGCAAGTGCAGACCCGCGATGTCTGGTTTTACGCCGATAAGGAAATCGCCGAAACCACTGAGCTGGTGACCATCCGTGATGGCATTGGCATAACTACGGCGAGGGGGATGAAGGTTGATACCCGGGCCGGAAGTGTACATTTATTGGCTGCTGTGCGAGGTGAATATGTGTTGGAGTAGGGTGGGCTTGGCTGTTGGGCTAGTATTATTGCTAACGACTGCATCGGCCGGTGAGCCGCAGCAGCAACCAATTTTTATCGAATCAGATAGTCTCAAAATCGATGATGCCAAAGGAATTAGTACCTATAAAGGCAGCGTTGTATTTCGCCAGGGGCCGGACAGTCTCAAGGCTGACGAGCTGGTGATATATGCCGAGCAACGGCAGGAACTAAAGAAGATTGTTGCCATAGGTAAACCGGCCCGTTTTGATCATGAGGCGGAGCTGGCCGATGAGCGCTCCTGGGGTGAGGCGGAAAATATCGTCTATGAAGCGCAGACGTCGCGTGTAATTTTGAATGGTGAGGCCCGTTTTCAGCAAGGCGATAATCAGTTTTCGGGTAACCGGATTGAATACGATGCGGATAAAAAGCTGGTCAAGGCCGGCAAGAAAGGTGGCGGTGAAGGGCGGGTGCAGATTGTGATTCATCCGCGCAAAAATTCTGATGCGGCGCCGAAGCCGTAATGGGTGTATTAGGGGCTGAGGCCATTTTTAAGTCTTATCGTTCACGTTCAGTGGTGAACGGGGTGACGCTGGAAGTGAAGAGTGGTGAAGTGGTTGGTCTGCTTGGTCCGAATGGTGCTGGCAAGACTACTAGTTTTTACATGATTGTTGGTTTGGTTCCCTGTGATACGGGGCGACTCTATATTGATGATCAAGACATCACCGCACGACCCATGCATGCCCGCGCTCGTATGGGGGTGGGTTACCTGCCGCAGGAAGCTTCAGTATTCCGTAAACTTAGCGTCGAAGACAATATCAAAGCGATATTGCAGGTGCAGCCGGAGATGGATCAGGCGGAGCAGGAAGAGCTGCTCGAAAGTCTATTGCAGGAACTGCACATCGGCCATATTCGTGACAGCATGGGCATGAGTCTCTCGGGCGGTGAGCGACGCCGGGTTGAGATTGCCCGTACCCTGGCCATGCGTCCTGATTTTATCCTGTTGGATGAGCCCTTTGCGGGTGTTGACCCGATCTCGGTGATCGATATTCAGCGAATTATCACTCACTTGCAGGAAAAGAATATCGGCGTGCTAATTACCGATCACAATGTTCGCGAGACCTTGGGGATTTGTGAGCGGGCCTACATCATGAGTGAAGGCCAAGTGATTGCCCAAGGCAAGCCAGATGAGGTATTGGCCAATGAGCATGTGCGTAAGGTCTATCTAGGCGAAAATTTTAAGCTCTAGGTGGCATTGATGAATCTATTTCAAGGCTCCCTAAAATTCAATGCTGCTATGTCGGGGCTTTCTGCGTTAAAATTTATCCTTATGACATTAGTTCAATCAATCGCACTAAAATCGAGCCAGGAATAACGACAACAGCATGAAACAATCGCTTCAGCTTCGTTTAGGGCAACACCTGACGATGACGCCACAATTGCAGCAGGCTATTCGTCTGTTGCAGCTTTCCACCCTTGACTTGCAAGCCGAGATTCAGGAAGCGTTGGAGAGCAATCCTCTGCTTGAGGTAAATGAGGATGCTGGGACAGGGGCAGATACAGAGTCTGGTAACGCAGCTGATTCTGGTTCAAACACTCAAACTGATGAGGCTGTGACAGGTGAGGCCCAGGACGCTTCTGTCGATATGCAAAGCGGTGATATGCCTGATGAGTTACCGGTTGATAGTAACTGGGACGATGTTTATGAAAGCGTCTTGCCTGCCAGTACTGCTGCAAGTGCACCAGCCGATGATGATAGGGGTTTTGAAAACCAGTCCGGTGCTGAGGAAAGTCTGCAGGAACATCTATTTTGGCAAATGCGTATGACGCCTTTTAGTGATGCCGATATGATTATCGCCGAAGCCATTATCGACTCCATCAATGATGATGGTTATCTCTCAACTACCTTGGAAGATATTCTCTCTGGTCTTGATATGGCTGAAGAGGACGAGGTTGGCCTGGAAGAACTGGAGGCGGTGTTGCACCAGATACAGAACTTTGACCCCGTCGGCGTCGCCGCACGTGATCTGCGAGAATGTTTGTTGTTGCAGCTGAAACGCTATGATGTTTCACAGCAGGGTGTGGCGGATGCGATTGTCCTGACTGGAGACTATATCGAACTGTTGGGCAGCCGCGACTACAATCAGTTGATGCGTAAGATGAAGCTATCTCGCGAAGCCTTACAGGCGGCAATTGAGGTGGTGCAGTCGGTTAATCCTCGGCCTGGCGGTTTGATTGCTTCGGCCCCGGCTGAATATATTGTTCCCGATGTGACCGTTAAAAAAGCCAATGGCAAATGGCGAGTGGAACTCAATTTTGAGGCAGTGCCACGACTAAAGGTCAATACGCATTATGCCGGTATGATTCGTCGGGCTGACAACAGTGCTGATAATACCTATATGCGCAATCAGTTGCAGGAGGCGCGTTGGTTTATCAAGAGTTTGACCAGCCGTAATGAAACCCTGCTAAAGGTTGCCACCGCTATCGTTGAACGTCAGCGTGGTTTTCTCGAACATGGCGAAGAGGCAATGAAGGCGCTGGTGTTAAATGACATTGCCGAAGAGCTGGAGATGCATGAGTCGACAATTTCTCGTGTTACAACACGCAAGTACATGCATACCCCGCGTGGCATTTTTGAACTGAAATATTTTTTCTCCAGTCATGTTTCAACGGCTTCGGGTGGCTCTTGCTCTTCAACCGCGATTCGTGCCCTGATCAAAAAACTGATTGCTGCCGAGAATCAAGTCAAGCCTTTGAGTGATAGCAAAATTGCCAAGATACTGGAGGGTGAGGGAATTAATGTGGCACGGCGGACGGTAGCCAAATACCGCGAGGCGATGTCAATACCGCCCTCAAATGAGCGTAAGCGTTTGGTGTAGGTTTTTATGGGTGGGCATAAAAACTCACAGAAACGAACACAAGAAGAGTAAACGATGGAAATTTCACAATTATTATCAGCTGAACGAGTTGTTTGCAATGTTACTGTCAGCAGTAAAAAGCGTGCTCTGGAGGCGGTCAGTAATTTATTGGCAGAGTCTTCTGGGGCTGGCTTGTCAGAGATTGATATTTTTGATGGCCTGATCGCGCGCGAGAAACTTGGCAGTACAGGTCTTGGTCATGGTGTGGCAATTCCTCATGGTCGTTTTAAAGATGTTGCTGAAGCAGTGGCTGTATTTATCAAGTTCGAGCAGGGCGTCGATTTTGATGCGATTGATGGTTTGCCAGTTGACCTGATGTTTGCCTTGATGGTGCCTCAGGAGTCTACCGAAGAACATTTGCAATTGCTGGCCTCGTTGGCGGAAATGTTCAGTAATGCCTCGGTGCGCGAGCGTTTGCGCCAAAGTAATTCTTCAGCTGAAATTATAGAGATTTTTAATGCGAGCGCTTCAACTGATCATTCGCTGATTTCTTCCCACTAAGCTGGCTTTGTCATGAGCCAACAAGTCCAATCAAGGCCTGGCGTTATGTTGCAGGTGTTTGGTCAGGGGGTTTTGTTGCAGGGCGATAGCGGTGTTGGCAAAACGGATCTTGCCCTTGAGCTGGTGGATAGAGGACACCGTCTAATTGCCGATGATGCGGTTGAGTTTGTTGCTGAGAATGATCGCTTGCTTGGCCGTTGCCGTCCAGGTTTCGAAGGTTTTCTTGAAGTGCATGGTCTGGGCGTGGTCAGCCTGATACAGCTTTATGGGCATCAGGCAGTGCTTGAACAAGCCCCTCTTGATTTGGTTCTGCTACTTGAAAATTCCACTGACGATAGTTATGACCGGCTTCAGCCTGTGCAGCAGCCATGGCTGATGCTGGGTGTGGCGGTGCTGGCCTGGTCTATAATTTGCTCAAGGGGGCGTAACCTGGCGTTGATTGTTGAGACGGCCGTGCGCTTGAACCAGTGCCGACAGCAGGGCTATGATGCCAGTATTGATTTACGCTCAAGGTTGGCGAGTCTATTGAAAGAGGGTGCGGCATGAAGTTGGTGATTGTCAGCGGTTTATCTGGTTCTGGCAAAAGTATCGTTTTGCATTCGCTAGAAGACCTAGGGTTTTACTGTATTGATAACCTGCCTCTGAGTCTATTGCCTTCGTTTGCCGCACAAATGGCCAATTCTCCGCGGGCTGACTATGAACATGCTGCTGTGGGTATTGATGCTCGTAACTTGAGCGATGATTTTGCCAGCTTCCCCGATATCTTGGCTGATATCCGTGCTCATGGGCTGGACTGCGAGATTCTGTTTTTACAGGCCGAAGACAATATCCTGATAAAACGTTTTAGCGAGACGCGGCGCAAACACCCTCTAACCCGTTCCGGCACTTCGCTGGCGGAGGCAATAGGGCGTGAGCGTAAACTGTTGTCTGAGCTGGCGGTCAATGCCGACTGGTGTATCGATACTAGTCGTACCAATGTGCATCAATTGCGTGATTTGATTGGTGAACGAATGTTGACGGCGGCACGTTCCCTTACACTTACTTTTATGTCGTTTGGCTTTAAACACGGTATTCCTGTTGATGCCGATTTTGTCTTTGATGTACGCTGTTTGCCTAATCCGCATTGGGTACCTCAGCTGCGCGCCTTGACGGGAATGGACCAGGCGGTCGGCGAGTTTCTTGAGCGGCAGCCGTTGGTCGATGAGATGTTTGAGGATCTGAGTTCGTTTATTGAACGCTGGGTGCCGCGCTTTCAAGACGATAGTCGCGCCTATATGACAGTGGCAATTGGCTGCACGGGTGGGCAGCATCGTTCGGTTTATTTGTCACAGCGCATGGCGAGTCATTTTCATGAAGCTGATATTGAAGTGTTATTGCGACATCGGGAGTTGTCATGACTACTGGGTTGTTGCTGATTACCCATGACAATGTTGGTAATGCCCTACTGGAAACGGCTTCATCAATTCTGGGAATGTGCCCAATGGTGCTTGAAATCGTTTCCGTGTCACATAATTGCGCCCCGGAAGATGTGGTTGAAAAGGCCCGTGCCGCGGTTCGACGGCTGGATCAGGGTGGTGGTGTGCTGGTGCTGACGGACTTATATGGCTCGACACCGAGTAATGTCGCCAATCGCCTTGATTGTGACAGGCTGATTAAGGTGGTGGCGGGGTTGAATTTGCCGATGCTGGTGCGGGTGCTGAATTACCCGAGCCTGTCATTGGATGAACTGGCCTATAAGGCGTTCTCCGGTGGCAGGGATGGCATCTTTGTTTGTGAGCCGGATAGTTGTGATTGTTAAAACCATAGAAATTATTAACAAACTTGGGCTACATGCCCGAGCGGCATCCAAACTGGTCAAGCTAGCGGCGCGGTTTGAGAGTAAGGTTCTGCTGCGCAAGGCTGAGCGTGAGGCTAACGGCAAGAGCATTATGGGGGTAATGATGCTGGCTGCCAGCAAGGGGTCACAGCTAGAGCTAGTGGTTGAGGGTGCCGATGAGCAAGATGCCATGGCGGCGTTAGAGGCATTGATTGCCGATCGGTTTGGCGAAGGCGAGTAATGATGACCTCATGGCGAGCCTAAGTCTAAAAGGGATTGGGGTTTCACGTGGCATTGCCATCGGTCAAGCATATTTGTTACAGCGCGACCAACTTAAGGTGCGCGAATACCTGATTCCTCCCAGTCTGCTAGAGGCAGAACAGCAACGTTTTAAACAAGCCCTTAGTCACGCCAAGCAACAGCTGTCCGAAGTGCGGCAGCGAATTCCAGTGGCTACTCCGGTCGATATTGTTTCGTTTATCGATACCCATTTATTGATGTTGAATGACAAAGCCTTGGCCGAGGCGCCACTGCAGGTGATTGCAGAGCGCCGTTGTAATGCCGAATGGGCGCTAAAGCTGCAGCGTGATGCGTTGGTGGCGGTGTTTGAGGAAATGGACGATGCCTACCTGCGCACCCGCAAGGATGATGTTGATCATGTGGTTAATCGTATTCAGCGTATATTGTTGAACTGTGAAGATAATATCGAGGCGGCGATGGATGGCCGGCTCAAGGGCTGCGTCGTTATTGCCAATGATTTATCGCCAGCCGATACCGTGACCATGCAGAATGAAGGTGTTGTCGCGTTCATTACCGAATACGGTGGCCCGAATTCTCATACCACTATTTTGGCGCGTAGCCTGGGCATCCCTGCGGTGGTTGGGGTCAAAAATGCGTTGCGTTATTTGCAACAGGACGAGCCTCTGGTGGTGGATGGCTATGTGGGTGATCTGTTGGCAGGGGCGGATGAAAAAGAGTTGGCCCACTATCGTCGTCGTCAGCGTCAGGTAAAACGCCATCGTGCTGAGCTAAATAAATTAAAGCAGTTACCCGCCGTTAGCCGTGACGGTCTGGCAATTTCGCTACAGGCCAATGTTGAACTGCCTGAGGATATGGCGGTAATGAACAAGGTGGCGGCCAAGGGGGTTGGGCTTTATCGCACCGAATGTCTTTTTTTGAATCGGGCTGAGCTGCCGGGTGAAGATGAGCAGTTTGATATCTACCGCAAGATCGTTAAAAAACTACACGGTCGGCCACTCACCATTCGTAGTTTGGATTTGGGCGCGGATAAGATGCTTGCTAATGACAGACGCCAGCAAACGCATGAGGTAATGACAAACCCAGCGCTAGGCTTGCGGGCGATTCGGCTAAGTCTGCGTGACCCTGCAATGTATTTAAATCAGTTAAGGGCCATATTGCGCGCATCTGCCGAAGGGCCTGTTAGTCTGATGATTCCCATGATATCCAGTGTCCAAGAGTTACAACAGAGTTTTGCTTTAATCAGTCAGGCTAAGGCCGAGTTGCAACAGCAAGGCAAGCCCTTTGATGATGCAATGTCGGTGGGGGGGATGATCGAAGTGCCGGCGGCAGCTATTCTGGCCGATGTGTTTGCCAAGCATCTCGATTTTTTTTCCATTGGTACCAATGATCTGGTGCAGTACACCATGGCCGCTGATCGTCTTGATAACGAAGTCAATTACCTCTATCAGCCAACTCATCCAGCGGTACTGCGTCTGATTGATATGACCATCAAGGCTGGTCATAAAGCCGGAATCGCGGTGGCGATGTGTGGTGAAATGGCGGCCGAGCCGCGCTATACCCGATTATTGCTTGGTTTGGGGTTGACTGAGTTCAGTATGCAGCCAGCGATGTTGCCAGAAGTGAAAAGCATTATTCAGGACTGCGATGTGGCGCGGTTAATAAAGAAAGTCAGGCGGGTGTTGCGAATGTCATCCGCCGCCGAGGTTGAGGCCTTTGTTGATACGCTAAATCGACAGGGCTGAAGTTTTTTCCAATTAGGGCTGGCGTCGGTTTTGCCTGAGCCTTAAAATCATTGCTATTTTTTACTCACGTTAGCACGTGTTTTAACCGGTTTGCTTTACTCATGGCAGAAATTCAGGAACAGGATAAATCACAAAAGCGCCTGCAGCGTTTTTCTGAAGCCCTAGAAAGCGGTCGTCTAATCAATATTCGGCAGATGGTGAATGAGCTGCATTCTGCTGAAATTGGCCATCTGCTTGAATCATTGCCACAAAATGAACGTGGCCTGGTCTGGGAACTGGTTGATTCAGAGAAGAGTGGTGAGGTCCTTAGTTATGTAAATGATGATGTGCGTGCCAAGCTGATTCGGGATATGGAAGCCGATGAGCTGGTCGCGGCAGCTGAGAGTCTCGATACCGATGATCTGGCTGACATACTTCAGGATCTACCAGACATGGTGATCCGCGAGCTGTTGCAGTCCATGGGCGAGCAGGATCGAATTCGCCTGGAAGCGGTCTTGTCCTATCCAGAGGATTCCGCTGGCGGTCTAATGAATATCGACACCGTGACGGTGCGGCCGAATGTGACGATTGATGTGGTGCTGCGTTATCTGCGTCTGCGTGGCGAACTGCCGGCAATGACCGACCACCTGTTTGTGGTGGATCACAATGACAAATTTCTTGGCCTGTTATCGATTACCGATATCCTCACCAAGGACCCCGGCCAGGTGGTCGGACAGGTGATGATGCCAGATTTTCAGCCCATCCCTGCTGCTATGTCTGAGGGCGAGGTGGCTGGACTGTTCGAAAAGCGCGACTTGGTGTCGGCACCAGTGGTGGATGCTGATGGCAAACTACTGGGGCGTATTACCATCGATGACGTGGTTGACGTGATTCGTGACGAGGCCGAGCACTCGATTATGAGCATGGCCGGTCTGGATGAAGAGGACGATATCTTTGCCCCGGTGGTGGTGAGTTCGCGGCGGCGGGGCATCTGGTTGGGGATTAATCTGCTGACTGCCTTGGTCGCCTCCTGGGTGATCGGCCTGTTTGATGCCACCATTGAACAGGTGGTTGCCTTGGCGGTATTGATGCCGATCGTTGCCAGCATGGGCGGCATTGCCGGTAGCCAGACACTGACCCTGGTCATCCGTGGCATGGCGCTGGGGCACATCGGTTCGGCCAATGCTCGGCATATCCTCACCAAAGAGTTGGCGGTGGGAGGCTTGAATGGTTTGCTGTGGGCCTTGGTGGTGGCAGCGGTGACCATGTTCTGGTTTGAAAACTTTCTGATTGGTGTGATCATCGCAGCCGCGATGTTGATTAATCTGTTCGCTGCTGCTCTGGCCGGGGCCACCATTCCATTAATGATGCGCAAGATAGGGGTAGACCCGGCGCTGTCATCCTCGGTGGTGCTGACGACAGTGACTGATGTGGTCGGGTTTTTTGCCTTTCTTGGCCTGGCAACGCTGGTTCTATTGTAAATCTCCCACTAGAGACGCCTTTATCCCGCTTTATTTGTAGTCTTTATAATGAATGTCGTTTGTTGGACGATATATTAGAAGTTGCTGCCCTTAAAGTATTGTCGTAAAAACTGGGATGTTATGCCTGAACTACTAATTGCCCGCCAGCCTATCTATAACCGGACCCAGCATGTCTATGGTTATGAGTTGCTGTATCAGCCAGGCAAGGACAGCAAGCTGACTAGTGCTAGCGATGATGTGGTGGCTTCGCAGGTGGTTCTCGAGGCCCTGACCGAGATTGGTATCGATAATCTGGTGGGGCAGCGCAGTGCTTTAGTCCGCTTAAGCCGTGGTTTTATCATTGGCAAATATCCCCTACCATTACCTGAAAACCGTCTGCTGGTTGAGGTGCCGATTGATGTGGGTGCGGATGCTGAGGTGGTTGATGGGATTCAGTTTCTTGCTAGACAGGGTTATACCATCGTCCTGAGTGATTACGTCTATTCCGAGGCTACCCTGCCGCTGCTGGCGTTGGCGAATATCGTCAAGCTTGATGTGCAGGCCATGAGAGAGGAGGTGTTGCGCTATCACGTCAGTGTGTTGCAAGAGCATCCCCACCTCAAGTTGCTGGCAGATAATATTGATATTCCCGATGACTATGAAGTCTGTCGTGAGCTGGGTTTTGATTATTTTCAGGGCCATTTTTTCAGTCGTCCCAAGCTGGTGCGTCGCAGCCGTATGCCATCAAACCAACTGGTTCTGATGCGCCTATTGGCGGAGGTGCAGCGCCCGGACGTCAATATTCCAAAGTTAGAAACGATGATCAGCCAGGATGTCGGCCTGAGTTACAAACTGCTGCGTCATATAAACTCGGCATTTTTTAGTTTGCCCAAACCCGTCGAAAGTATTCAAAAGGCAGTGGTGTTTCTGGGCACAAAAGTGATTCAGAAATGGACTACCCTGCTGGTGTTGTCGCGGGTGGAAGACAAGCCTGCTGAGCTGATGGTGACGGCTTTGGTGCGGGCCAAAATGTGCGAAATCCTGGCCAAGGCGGTTAAATATGAGCATGAAGATAGTTGCTTTACCGTGGGCCTGTTGTCGGTACTGGAGGCCTTGCTCGACATGCCCATGGAGAAGGTGCTGGCCATGCTGACACTGACCGACGAGGTCAATCAGGCCTTGTTGCGGTTTGAAGGTGTGCCCGGCCAGTTATTCAAGGTCGCGCTGCATTATGAGTCGGGTGAGTGGCAGCAGCTTGACTATCCCGAGTTGGATGAAGACATCATCATGGACGCATATCTGCAATCAGTTGCCTGGGCCTCTGAGGCCTGTAGTGCCTTGTTGGGCGACTAAATGTTGGTTTACCTATGTGTTAATAGCAGGTTGCCGTAATCATCAACCCGGCATTGCCAGCCGCTCTCAATAAACGTCGTTGCCACTGTTTCTGTAATCAGTGCCGGGCCATTGATTATTTGACCGGCGACTAAATTTTCGCGTGCTAGGATCATCACGTTTTCGTTTATGCCGTATAGTTGTGTCTGTTTGGGCGGGCTGTGTGTTTTTTTGTTGGTAAGGGTTGGAATTTTAAGTGGGTTTGCCGGGCCGTGGGCATGCAGGCGAATATTGACTAGTTCAATTGCTTGTTGCAATTGATGGCCGTAGCGTTGTTGATGGGCCTGGTGAAAGCTTTTGTGGCATTTGTTTAGATCTTGCCAGGGGATGTTTAGGCTAAAGGCCTGGCCGCAATAACGCAGGTCGAGCGAGCGTTGCAGGCTGACCTGTTCTGAGGTGATGCCTTCGCTGGCCAGTGCCGTCAGGGCCTTTTGAATCAGCGACTGGAATTGCTGTTCAAGTTCGGTGCTGTTGATTTGATCCAGTGGTGTGGCGATGGTCTGTGACAGCTCACGACTGCGGCGTGCCACTAACATACCGAAGGCTGACAATACGCCACCTTGAATTGGCACGATAGCTTGCTCCATACCCTGAGCCTCGGCCAGGGCGCAGACATGCAGGCCGCCGGCGCCACCAAACGGCATCAAGGTGAAGCCTTTGGGATCGATGCCGCGTTGGATTGAAATCACTCTGAGGGCCTGGCTCATGTGTTCGTTGGCGAGGCGGATAATGCCGGCGGCGGTCTCTTCGAGCCCCAGTTGCAGTTGCTTTGCCAGTTTGCCCACGGCAGTGTTGGCGGCGTCAACATCGAGTAACATCTTGCCGCCAAGAAAGGCGTCTGGCAGCAGTCGCCCCAGTACCAGGTTGGCGTCGGTGACGGTGGGCTGGGTGCCGCCGCGACCATAACAGGCCGGGCCGGGGTCAGCGCCAGCCGATTCAGGTCCAACCTGCAGCAGGCCGCCGCCATCGATATAGGCAATCGAACCGCCACCGGCACCGATGGTGTGCATGTCGACCATTGGCACGGCGACAGGGTAGGGGCCTATCTTGCCTTCGTTGGTCAGCTTTAAATCGCCGTCGATCAGAGCGACGTCGGTGGAGGTGCCGCCCATGTCAAAGCTCAGCAATTGTTCACGTCCGGCCAAAACGCCAATAAAACGTGCCCCCGCCAGACCACCAGCCGGGCCAGACAGCAGCATGTGTACCGCCAACCGACCGGCCTGATCGGCAGCGATGGTGCCACCGGAACTTTGCATCACTGCAATTGGGGTTTGTGGCAGCGCATCGCGTAGCCGTTGCAGATAGTCTTGCACCAGCGGCCCGACCCAGGCGTTAAGCCAGGTGGTGATGCCGCGCTCATATTCCTTGTATTCAGGTAGGATATCGGATGAGCGCGATACAAATATGCCGTCAGGAATGATCTTTTCGATGGTTTTTTCGGCATGCTCATCAATAAATGAGAACAACAGGTTGATGGCCACTGCCTCGGGTTGGAGTTGCTGCAGTTGTTGTTGCAACTGTTGCAGATTTGCTTCGGTCAGCGGTTCGAGCAGGGCGCCGTCGGCACCGATACGGCCACCGGTTTCAAGGCAAAGTTCAGCCGGTACTGGTGGTGCGATGGTATCGGGCTGTAGATTATAAAGTTCGCGCCGCGCCTGGCGACCGATGCTGAGCATGTCGCGGTGGCCGCGATTGGTGATGAAGGCGGTGCGTACGCCTTTGCCTTCCAAGGCCGCATTGGTGGCGACGGTGGAGCCGTGGATGATGTTTAGCTCGGCAGGATTAAGCCCCATTTCCTGAATGCCGAGCAGGATGGCTTGTTCTGGCGCCTGCGGTGTAGAAAGACGTTTGTGCAGACGCAGCGACTGGCCGTCGAACAAGACGAAATCGGTAAAGGTGCCGCCGGTGTCAACGCCGAGTAACATCTGTTGTTCCTTTCTTATAGAATTGCTTTACTGTGCAGTGCTGTTTGCGCAGACGTGATAGCAAAAATATTATACGGTGTGGTTTGAGCCTTGTCGTGTAACAACGGAACTTGAAAAGAATATGGCGTCAGAAAATTTATTGATTCAGGTTGATCAGCTTAGCCGCTTTTATGGCCCATTGCGGGCCGTGGATGACATCAGTTTTGAGGTGAAAAAAGGTGAGGTATTGGGTTTTCTTGGCCCCAACGGTGCCGGCAAATCCACCACCATGCAGATTCTCAGCGGCAATCTGGCGCCTAGTGCCGGGCGGGTTTTGATCAACGGTATCGACCTGTTGGATCAACCTAAGCAGGCCAAGGCGCTGCTGGGTTATCTGCCCGACCAGCCGCCGCTGTATCGTGAGCTGACGGTGGATGAATATCTACGCTATTGCGCTCGCCTGAATCGTATTCCGGCGGCGCAGCGACAAAGCGCTTTGGATGTGGCCAAGCAGCGTTGCGGTCTGGCTGAGGTGGGCGGACGTTTGATCGGTAATCTGTCCAAGGGTTATCGGCAGCGTGTTGGTATCGCCCAGGCGATCATTCATTCGCCAGCGGTGGTGATTCTGGATGAGCCAACCGTTGGTCTTGATCCAATCCAGATTCGCGAGATCCGTGAATTGATTTGTGAGTTGCGTGATGAGCATAGTGTGATCTTGTCGACACATATCCTGCCGGAGGTGCAGGCAGTCTGCGATCGGGTGCAGATCATCAACAAGGGTCAGTTGGTGATGAATGACACGATTGATGGCCTACAGCAGCGCATGCGTGGTGAGAGTCTGCTGTTGGCCTTGTCTCAGCCGCCTGAGGTTTCTGCGCTTGAAAAAATTGCCGGTGAAGGGCAGGTGGAGTCGCTTGGCGAGGGGCGTTTTCGCATCCATGCGCAGGCACTTGAGCAACAGGCCGAGCGGCTGGTGACCGAGGCCGTGGCACAGGGCTGGGGTTTGTATGAGATTAGTCCGGAGCGCCTGACCTTGGAACAGATCTTTGTTGATATCACCACCACTGAACAGGTAGTGCCTGAAGAGGAGGCAGTGGCATGATGGCTTTTACTATCGCCGGGCGTGAGCTGCGCAGCCTGTTTATTTCGCCATTGGCCTGGTCGATCTTGGCAGTGGTGCAGTTGATTCTGGCGTACATGTTTTTGATTCAGCTGGAAGGCTATATGGCTGTTCAGGCTCGGCTGCTTGGGGTTGAGGGGGCTCCGGGTGTGACTGAGCTTGTGGTCGCGCCTGTTTTGTATAACGCCTCAATAGTTTTGTTGATGGTGGTGCCGATGTTGACCATGCGTCTGGTAAGTGAGGAACGACGTGCCCAGACCTTGAGTCTGTTGTTTTCTGCGCCCTTGTCCATGAGCGAGATTGTATTGGGTAAGTTTCTTGGCGTGATGGGATTTCTATTGATTATGGTGTTGATGATAGTTCTGATGCCGTTGTCGTTGCTGGTGGGCGGCAGTATCGATCTGGGGATGCTGTTGGCTGGTGTGCTGGGTTTGGTGTTGTTGCTGGCCAGTTTTGCTGCGCTGGGTCTGTTTATGTCGACGCTGACAGAGCAACCGACTATCGCCGCAGTGAGTACCTTCGCTGTTTTGTTGTTGTTGTGGATTATTAACGCGGCTAGTAATGCGGACCTTGGGCAAACAAGTGAGCTGTTTACCTATCTATCATTAGTGCAGCATTTTGAATCGTTGTTGAGGGGCGTGTTTGATAGTGCGGATGTGATTTATTACCTGTTGTTTGTAACGCTGTTTTTGGGTTTGAGTATTCGCCGGCTTGATGCCGATAGATTGCAGCACTAAGGGGCGGATATGAAGGTTACGATAAAATCAAAACGCCAAATTCGTTTGCAGAATATTTTATTTGTGCTGCTGTTTTTGTTGGTGGTTGGTTTGCTGGCCTGGCTCAGCCAGCGCTATCAATATCAGGCCGATTGGACGGCCAATAATCGTAATACCTTGTCAGCGGCGAGTGTCTCAGTGTTGGAACAGATGCCGGAACAGATTATGGTTTCAGCCTTTACTGTTGACTCTGGTGCTATGCGTCAGCACATTGCCGACCTGTTAGGTCGTTATCAGCGGTATAAAAAATCACTTGAGTTTGAATTTATCAACCCGGATACCGAGCCAGACAAGGTGCGTCAGCTAGGCATAACGATGGATGGTGAATTGTTGCTTGAATATCAGGGCCGCAGTGAGCAGGTTACCGTGCTGAATGAACAGGCCATTACCAATGCCTTGCAGCGTTTGTCTCGTGCGGCGGAGCGCTGGATTGTGTTTGTTGAAGGGCATGGTGAGCGCAGTCCATTTGGCAAGGCCAATCATGATCTTCAGGTTTGGGCGCAGCAGCTTGAAGCCAAGGGCTTTCATCTACAGGGTTTGAATCTGGCGACAGCGGCATTGGTGCCGGATAACGCCAGCATTTTGGTGATCGCCGGGCCGCAGGTGAATTTGCTGCCGGGTGAGGTGAAGTTGATTGAGGAATATATTGCCCGTGGCGGCAACCTGTTGTGGTTGGCAGATCCTGATGGCATGTTTGGTCTGGAGCCGTTGGCGGAACAGTTGGGGATTAACTTTGAGCCGGGGGTGATCGTTGACCCGACCGCGCAGATGTTTTCTATCAACGATCCTACTTTTGCCATTGTGGGTGACTATGGCCTGCATCCGGTAGTGGATGGTTTTGAGATGTTGACTATTTTCCCTCGTGCTGCCGGTGTGACGGTGGAGCCACAGGGCCAATGGCAGGCTGATAATTTTCTTTTCACCACTGAACGCAGTTGGTCCGAAGCTGGGGTGCTGGCAGGTGAAATTGGTTTTGATGAGTTGGAGGATGTGGCAGGCCCCTTGAGCCTTGCTGCAGCAATGACGCGTAGTCTTGACAGTGAGTCTACGGCTGATGAGGCGGCCGAGGAAAAACAGCAACGCATCCTGGTGGTGGGTGACGGTGATTTTCTTTCTAATGCCTATCTCGGTAATGGCGGCAACCTCGACTTGGGTATGAATATGGTTAACTGGTTGAGTCGTGATGATCAGTTGATTGCCGTACCGACCAAGACTGCGCTGGATAGTAGTTTGAATCTGTCGCGTACAGCATCAATGTTGATCGGTTTTGGGTTTCTTGTCTTGTTGCCGCTGATCTTGCTGTTGAGCGGCCTAACCATCTGGCTGAAAAGGCGGAAGGCCTGATGACGAAGCGTGGTTGGCTTAATATTGTTTTGTCGCTGGCAGTGTTGCTGCTGGCGGCGCTAGTCTATTTTGAGCCGGGCAAGCAACCGCAACAACAGGTTGCGTTAATGTCGATAAACCCTGCCGCGCTGCAACAGCTTGAGATAATACGACCGCAAGCGGAAAGCTTGCGGCTGCAGCAGCGCGAGGGGCAGTGGTATTTGCAGTCGCCAGTTGAGATTGTCGCCGATCCGTTTATGGTTGAGCAGATTATCTCTTTTCTATCGCAGCCAAGCCTGCAGCGTTATCCTGCCACAGGTTTAGATTTGACTAAGTATGGCTTGCAGCCTGCCAGGGTTAACTTGGTGGTGGATGGTGTTGAGTTGGGTTTCGGTCGTGTTAATCCATTGAATAGTCATCTTTATGTCATGGTGGCTGATGTGATGCATATGGTATTGCAGAATGAAATTTCGATGTTAATGAAGGATTGGCCTGATTATGTTTCGACTGCGCTGTTGCCAAAAGAGACCTTAGTGGCGCTTGAGTTGCCGCGACTGGGCAAGCTTGTCCATGAATCCCAGGCTTGGCGCTATGAGGGTGATAAAACACCGCAGTCTGCAGATCAATTGCAGATGTTGGTGGATGCATGGGACGCGGCCAGGGCCTTGCGGGTACGACCGCTGAGTGAGGTGGTGGCAACAGAAGAAATTATATTTGAGTTTGCCTCAGGGGTGGTGACGCGTTTGTCTGTGTCGCAGACGGCGGATGAGTTGTTGTTGCAGCGAGTCGATCTGGGGCTTGAGTATGTGTTTGATGTGTCACAGTCGCAGCGATTATTGCAGTGGTCGCCCTTGGCTGGTGAAAGTGATAAGTAGATGGGGGGGTGCTGTGCCTGAGTTGCCAGAGGTAGAAACCACGCGCTGCGGTATTGCGCCACATGTCGAGGGCAAGACGGTTGCCGAGCTGGTGCTGCGACGGCGTAAGCTGCGCTATCCCGTGCCGCAGACCTTGCTGGTGGATTTGCCGGGGCAGATGATCAATAAGGTGGAGCGGCGCGGCAAGTATCTGTTGTTGTGTGCAGAGACAGGTACGGTGATGGTGCATCTGGGGATGTCGGGTAGTTTACGTTTGGTTGATGTCGAGGTGCTGGCCGAAAAGCATGACCATATCGATATTGTGTTTGAAGGCGGTAAGGCCTTGCGTTTGCATGACCCACGCCGTTTTGGCTCGGTGTTATGGCTTGAGGGTGATCCGCTTGAACATAAATTACTCGCCAGGCTGGGACCGGAACCCTTGTCTCAATCCTTTGATGCTGAATACCTGTATCAACGTTCACGCAAGCGTAAGCAGGCGATCAAGCAGTTTGTGATGGATAGCCATACTGTGGTTGGTGTTGGCAATATCTACGCCAGTGAAGCGTTGTTTGGTGCTGGAATTCGGCCGCAGCTGGCGGCAGGCAAATTGTCGCGACCACGGTGCGAGGCGCTGGTGGCGGAGATTAAACAGGTTTTGGCTAAAGCGATTGAGCAAGGTGGTACCACCCTGCGCGACTTTGTTGATGGCGATGGCAAACCAGGCTATTTTCAACAGCGATTGCAGGTCTATGGCCGCGAGGCAGAGCCTTGTGTGCAGTGTGGTACGGCGATCAAATTGTTACGTCTGGGGCAGCGTGCCAGTTATTACTGCCCCAGTTGTCAGCGTTAGAGGCCAGTGTTAAAGAATAGGACTGGGCTCAGCCTTATCGGTGTTGTGTTTTACTTTAACGATAACGCCGTTGCGCGATTGGAATAGTGTTTCAGTCTGTCCTGTCAGATTGGCGAGATGGTCACGTAGCTGCTTGTTGTCAGGGTTGTTTGGATTGAAAATGATGAAGTCAATCTTGCCGATATTTTTAAGCAGCTCTTCAGGAGAATCAAACGCTGGTGGTAGTGGAAATACCGGTCGTTTCATTGCCAGCATCGTCCGGGCAGGCCATTCGCTGCTGGTGTAGAAATTATTTTCCTGTGATTCGGTTTCAATGCTTAGGGTTTTAATGATTTCATCGTGTGGTTCAAGCGTGGCGAGAATGTTGCTGCTGCGGTAGCTGCGGTCACCAATCATGAACAGCATGCAAAGGATAAATATTGCCGCCATGACTAGGCCGCGCTGCCCGGCAAAGCTATTGGCGCCCATGGTGTTGTTGAGTTTAATTAGTAATGGGATACCACAGTACAATACCAGAGCCAGCATGATCATCGCCCAGCCATAGTCCGCTGCAATAAGTCCCATCAGGCCACCAAGCAATAACATGCGTGGCATCAGCTCAGTTAATATTTGTTTGCGATAACCAAACACTACTGCGGCAATGATTAAGCCGGGCAGAATGCCGGATGTGTAGTTTAGTGGGCTTGGATCGCCAGGAATTCGACCAAGGGCGGCAGCGCCAAGTGTGGCAAATGGATTAAGTCCCCAATCAAAGGCTGGGTTGCCAAACAAGTAACTGAACAGTAACGCAAAAATTGCGGCAATACTGATGCCTATTTGCATTTGTCTGGTCTGGCGTTGGTTGAGTGGTTTGTTGCGCCATTCCCAGGCCAGGGCCAGAGGGTAAGCCAAGCCTGCTGGATGAATCGAAATCAGGGTAACAACCAACAGTAGTTGAATGAAATACCAGCCCCCCAGTTGCTTGCCAACGCTACGATAGCGGTGATCCAGCCACAGCCCAAGGCCGAAACCGAGTAGCAAGAATGGTCCGGCACCAACGCTGTTGGCCTGCATAAAGGAGAGGGGGGCAATTAGCAACAGGCCAGAGGCAAGTAGGGCGGCTTCACTATTTTGTTGCTTGCTGTGTTTGTATAGCAAGGTAGCGGCAGCAAACAGTATTATGAGCATGAAAACTTTCAGGGCGACAAAGCTACCCGACCAGTAAGCTCCTAGTGGCAAGAATATCAGGGCGCGAAAATCAGGGGCGCCCAGAGTAACAATGGGGTTTACGACTCGATCAGCGACGGTCCAGTTGAGTAGCAGGGCGCGGGCAGCGGATTCGTCGATGCCATAGGCGTCAAAACGGAGCAGGCCAAAGCTAATGACAATCCCCCCCCACAGCAGCAGCGCTAGAACTCCCCAGTAACGATATAATTTTTCTGTGTTCATCAGTAATCCAATACAGCAGTGCAGGTGATTGAGGCAAAGCCGCAAATCATAGCTTAAAATAGTAGGCTGTGCATCTTGTTGTCGGGGT
>CAMYNQ010000047.1 GCA_947259785.1 uncultured Chromatiaceae bacterium
AATATTTTCGCAGCCCTACTGACAAAAACGCTTCGTCATTGTCATACGTGACCAGCTCGGCGTTTGCCGCCCAGTCTTGTCGAAAACGCCAACTGACACCTACGCCAAAATACAAAGCCATCGTGGATTCGCGCTTGTAGTTTATGCGATCATCAGTTGTGATGTTACGCGTGGTCGACAAGCCCAATTTAAGATGAGGCAATATCACTTTTTCATGCCACAACGGACGATAGTCGATACCAAGGCCAAGGATATGATAATTCACCCGGCCCAAACGCCCAATCGCAGGATCTACATGATTAATTACTGCAGACCCTGGATAAAGGTAGAAACCTTCGAAGGCTATGTGCTTGGACCAATCATATCCGACTTCGATTCTCATTCCTTGACTGGTGTTATCAGCAACATGAAAATTGGAATCATTGTCTCTAGGATCTAACCATGATGCGCCAAGATCTAGCCCCAGGTACAAACGTTTAATTGGCCAATCATGCACAGGTATTTCTGCTATCTTTTCTTCTGTATCCATTGCTGCTTGAGCATTTGCACTCATAATCACACAAATTGCTGCTAAAAATTTTTCACGACGCCTTATTAATTTTCTGATCACAAGTAGTAAAGCGAAAAACAACAATAGTTCCAGGCCATTTGCACCGATGCCACTGGTAGCCGTGCGCAGTTTTTTACTCTTATCAATGTAATCCGCAATACCGTCGCCATCGAAGTCATTCAGTTTTTCCTGCGCATCGGGGAAACCGTCTGCATCGCTATCCAAGTCCAAATAATTTTGCACACCATCACCGTCAGTATCGATTGCTTTGAGTGGTACACCGTCGAGATCATCAGCGTCATAAACATCTGCAATACCGTTTGCATTGTCATCAGTGAAGTTATCAACCATGCCATCGTTATCACTATCAATGCCACCACCTTCGATGATGTCGTAAATACCATCACCGTCACTGTCTAAATCTAGATTATTCGGAATACCATCATTGTCGGAATGACCTGCGCCTTCTTCAGCATCAGGGATGCCGTCATTGTCCGCATCAAAATCCACTGTATTTAGAATGCCATCACCATCAATATCTGATGGTGATGGTGCTCGGCTAGGTTCGCTTACAGCTTCACCAAATCGATCGGGATTGTCATCCGTCACATTAGCTAGACCATCTCCGTCGCTGTCGGTGGAGCTGTCAATATGCCCATCATTATCAGCATCCAGATCACCAAGCCCTGCGTCATCGATATCGAACACGCCATCATTGTTCGAATCGAGATCTCGGTAATCCGGTGAGTCATCGCTGTCAGTATTTTGCGGACTGTTTGTCACAACTTGCCCACTATCCGCCATACCGTCATTGTTAGCATCACTAAAATCTGCTTCGATAACATCATTGATACTGTCGTTGTCGCTGTCAAGATCACGAAAATCAGCAACAGTATCACCATCAGTATCAGGGAGTGAGTAACTGTCATCAATGCCATCACCGTTGCTATCGGTGCCACTAGTTTGATCAACATCGATGACATCGTCGATACCATCACCATCGACATCTGCACCACTCATGTTTGCTTCTGCTTGATCGGATATGCCATCGTTATCAGTATCGATGTCACGAAAATCCGGAAAGTCGTCACCATCAGTGTCTCGTGTTTGAACAAGGTCATCAATACCGTCACTGTTAGCATCGACGCCACCGGTTTGATCAACATCGAACACATCATCGATGCCATCACCATCAGTATCGATACCACTCAGACCTCCTTCGAAAAAGTCGGGTAAGCCATCGCCATCAGAATCTGGATCGTGGACATCAGTTAGACCATCACTGTCAGTATCGAGCAAGAGATTACTCGCTGGCCCTGCTTCGAGCACATCAGGTATACCGTCACCATCGCTATCATCATCGCTGGAATTAACTATGCCATCGCCGTCTGTATCTTCGTTGGATGACTCCAGCGCATCAATGATGCCGTCTTTATCAGTATCCAACGGTGTGCTCGGATTGACTCCGACTTCGGTACCATCGTCAACCCCGTCTCCGTCACTATCCGCATTATTGGGATCAGTGCCAAGAGCAACTTCTTGTGCATCGGTCAAGCCATCACCGTCACTGTGTTCAGTACCAAGGCAAGCAGCTGTATCAAGTTTTGGGTTACATGGATCTGTGCGTGCGGGGTCAGTGAGGTCCAATGCGCCATCCGCATCACTGTCGCTATCCCGATAATCTAATAAACCATCCAAGTCGGTATCAATCGCCGCTAATGGTATCCCGCCATTATCAGAATCAACCGTATCTACCAAGCCGTCACCGTCGGTATCGGTGAGATTGTCCTGGCGGCCGTCGACACTGTTGTGAGTAACACCCGATTCGAGCAAGTCACTATAACCATCAGCATCACTGTCTAAATCAACGTAATCTCGCATGCCATCATTATCGCTGTCAGGAAGTGTTAGCGGCGTACCACCATCTTTGAAATCAACTAGATCAGCCAAACCATCATCACCAGAATCCTGTTGATCATCTAACAAACCGTCACCGTTGCGGTCAATACCACCACCCTCAACTAAATCGGTAAGACCGTCATTGTCACTGTCGAGGTCACGATAGTCTGGCACACCATCATCATCACTATCTGCAACGGCAGGACTGCCGCCTTTTTCAATAACATCTGGAATACCGTCACCATCCGTATCCATATCCTGCGCGTCAACAATGCTGTCACCATCCGTGTCGTGGTTGTTGGATTCAATGGCATCTATGATTCCGTCGCCGTCAGTATCTGTTGGAGAGTCTGGATCACTCACTTCGGCCAGATCTGATTGTCCATCGCCATCACTATCTAGCTGTGTGGGATCGGTACCTAATGCTGCTTCCTGAGTATTAGTTAAACCATCATCATCACGATCGGCTGAGCCACTGAAGCAAGCCATGCTATTAGGATTAGGATCACAGGCGTTATTATTTGAAAGATCATCCTGGTCATTAACACCGTCATTGTCCTGATCCGCCGCTCCTGAATCTATTCCGTTGTGTAGATCGTCGCCATCGCTATCATCGGTGGTCAGTGGCGAACCACTATTGTCGGGGTCGAAGAGGTCTACTAAACCATCATTATCAGTGTCGGTTTGCTCGTCTGTCTTGCCATCCCCATTAGCATCGACGCCTCCAGCTTCGACCAGGTCTGCGATGCTGTCGTTGTCGCTATCCCAGTCACGGAAATCTTTAATACCATCATTATCTGTATCCGGGATCGGTAATGCCGTGCCCCCATTATCGGAATCAACCAGATCAGCAAGTCCATCATTGTCACTATCCGCAAAATCATCCAACTTGCCATCGCCATTGCCGTCAATTCCGCCAGCTTCAATGAGATCAGTTAGACCATCGTTATCACTATCAAGGTCGAGATAATCCTCTAGGCCGTCGTTGTCTGTATCAACCGGTGAGTTGGGATTGCTACCGGCTTCCACTCCATCGGGGATACCATCATTGTCTGCGTCTTTATCGGCGGCGTTACTTAAGCCGTCACCATCGGCGTCAATGGTATTGGATTCAGCAAAGTCGGGAATGCCGTCTGCATCAGCGTCCTGTGGGATGATTGGAGTGCCGCCGCTATCGAGATCAACCAAATCGGCCAGACCATCGCCGTCACTGTCGTTAGCGTTATCCAGCACGCCGTCAACATTGCTGTCAATGCCGCCCGCTTCGATGATGTCACTGATGCCGTCGCCATCACTGTCAAGATCGAGGTGGTTTGGAACACCATCGCCATCATTGTCACTTGTGCCTTCCACGATGTTCGGAATGCCGTCGTTATCTGCATCTGTGTCTTGTGCATTCGGGACACCATCACCGTCATTGTCCAGGCCAACACAGGTGTTGCTGTTTACATTGGGAATACAAGGATTATTGTTAGCGGGATCAATCTGATCATTCCAGCCATCACTGTCCGCATCGGCAATGGCAGATTCCAACGCATCGATTCGGCTATCAATGTCGCTATCGATTGGATTACTAAAATTATTGCCTACTTCCACACCATCCGGGATTTGATCGCCATCGGTATCAGGATTATTTTGATTTGTACCCAACGCAATTTCCTGCGCATTGCTCAAGCCATCACCATCTGAATCAATGTTTAAACATTCTGCTGCATCGGGAAAAGGCACACACGGATTTGTGTTCTCAGCATCGTTTTGGTCACTGGCACCATCACCATCGCTATCATTTATCGCCGACTCTAGCGCATCAATAAAATCATCACTGTCAGCATTGAGTGGCAAGTTTACATCATTCCCAACTTCGCTTAGGTCTTCAATGCCATCGCCGTCAGTGTCCGCCTCATTGAGATTTGTTCCTAAAAGTATTTCTTGTCCATTGGTTAATCCATCGTTATCCGTATCCAACGATAAACAGGCATCGCTTACCAGGTTGGGCGCACAGGGATTACTATCTTCCGGGTCACTCTGATCATGCACACCATCATTATCACTATCTAAAAATGAGGACTCAAGCGCATCCATGACACCATCATCGTCTGAATCAAGTGGTGAATTGATATCGGGTCCAACTTCTTCAGCATCACCAACTCCGTCACCATCAGTATCCGAGTTATATGGGCTGGTGCCAATCTGCTTTTCTTCTTCATTGGTTAATGTATCGCCATCCATATCAATAGCGCCGACTCCTGCGGTATGCACAAACTCTAGTGCTTCGATATCCTGTTGTTGCAGTATCCCATCTGCATCAACAAAAAATAGCAGCGCCTGAATGGTGTAAGTACCGGTAGAACCGGTAAGACTGTAATCAGATACTTGTTCAATAATTTGCGTAGCGCCTGGATTAGTACTAAAACTTTCCGAATCTACACTGATAACATTTCCATTCGGGTCTATCAGTTTAATTTCGACAAGAAATTGCCCCCCCACCGTAGTAAACACTTCGGAACGTGTGTTAATAGTGATGTCATTGTCATTAACAAGGTAAGCGATAATTGATATATCTTTGTTATCAGCGCGGCCTGCGATACCACCATCGATCAACAACTGTGCCCAATCAACGGTAACCGCCCACTTAATAGAACTGGTGACATCGGGATAGCCCGCATTAACCTGAATTTCAATGAGATTATTGCCGGCAACGATAAAGTCTTTGTCAACTTCGAATACTGATGTGCTCCACTGCCCATTCATACCGGTTAAAAAACCAATAAAATTACCGTTCAAATAAACGTTATCAATTTCACCCGATTTTTCATCAATATCAAACGTACGTAATGTTAAATGAGCAGATTCAGTAGGGAGATCGCCAGTGAGATTGATGTTGAATTCTATTGGGGAACGATCGTCCCCACGAGTGATGAAATTATCTAAATCGAAATCAGCCACGCCTTCTAGCGCATTATTTTCGTTGTCCGTGTTAGTGAGATAAGTTTCGCCAGCGAAAACAGCTTGTGAACTCATTAAAGTGAATAGAAGAAATAACGGGGTGAACCACAAACGACAATCCAATATCTTTGCCACAAAAGTGATCTTCATTCCGTGCTTCATTTGGCTTTCCTTACCTGTTGTAACTGCTATATCCGCTATATGTATAACATTATTCGACAAACACTAAGTTACTATTAACCGTCTGCCGTCCTCACTAAGCATAATTATAACAACACCATTTTACGAGGTCTATGTGGTCAGGTTTGATCAAAATTACACAGCACTCCATGACTGTCTAAAATCCAATCGTAACTGTTTGAGACAGAACCTGAATTAGCATTTCGCACTTTACAGGGTCAAAGGTGGATTTATTGTTGACATCGCGAATGAGAATCACTATTATTAGCATTCATTTGTAGCAAGCCCCCCATGCCTCCCGGTAAAGGTAGCCAGCCAACAGTATTTTTTTTGGCTAGAGTACTTTATTCAAGGAGGTTTTTTTATGCCTGAAAATCAGGTCCGTAGTAAAAGCATCGCTGTAGCGATTGGCAGTAACGAACGTCAAGGCGTGAAGACCAACACTAACCACATGGTTAAACAGCGTCTCTGCGCACTTTATGATGAAATTTTTTCCCATGAAGGTTACGGCGATCTACGGGTCGAAGTAAGGCTACTGCGACGCCAGCAAAAAGAAGTCATCATTTACTGCGGCAAACAATATCGGTATGTGGTGGATTATCACAACCAAAATCCTAGCAACACCCCTTCCACACTCGACAGCGGTAGACGCATCAACCCCGAGCGACGACGGCAATCGAGCCCTCGAGATTTTAAGCTGGAGCGGCGAATGGGCGGCGAACGAAGAGAACGAAGAGATTAGAAACACCAGGTAAAACTAATTTTCGTGGCGGCGCGGGGTCGCACATTCTTCCCTAAATGATCAATACCGACAACCAGCTCCTGCGAGTGGAGTGGCCCGGATAAATTAACTAATTGGAATACATTGTAATGATAAAAAATGCAAAAGAAGTAGTCGCAAAATTCAATGCGCTAGACATCAAATCCGTTGAATGCATTGAAGATAAAAAACTCCGCAAAAAAGCCTTGCGCCTGAAGCGCAAAGAAGGTGGGTTCACGCTACTTGAGCTTCTGGTGGTTGTCGCGATTCTAGCGATTGTTGGTGGTGCCGCAATTGGGTCTTTCGGCGGTCAGGAAACTAAAGCAGCACAAGGAACTGCGACTAATGTTATTGCGAGCATTGAAAGCAACTTGCGCTATTACCAAACGGCCGAAAAGCGTCTGCCGGACAATCTGGAATCTCTGGCCTGCCGTCCTTTGGCTGCAGCTGGTGCAATTGTTAATGCCGCGGCACCTTCCCCAGTTTTAGCTGCCACGTCCTACAAATTTGGTGGTATATCCGACATTTCCGGAATCGGTGGCGGTATCGGTGCCAAGCTAGCGGGTAAGTTTGACTTAGTTGCTGCCGACGCTAAAGAAGCGCTAGCACTTACTGATGTAGGCGTGTTGAATGTTCGCTATGCAGTTGCAGCTGCTTGCGACAATGATGCCACCACTGTAGAAAACACCGCGACTATCGGCGGTTCTACAATTACAGCAGCAGCCGATTTTGGTGATGCAGCGCATTTCCTAATTAATGCTGATATCCCCAACCATGCCTTTGAAGATCCTCAGCCAAATGGCGCTGAATGGAACAACCGCGGACGTGGTTTCTCCGTTCCCATGGCGGCCCTTGAGCCAGTGATGATATGGAAGCGTGGTGATGGTGGCTATAACAATAAAAAAGTGGGTGCTGATGAAAATGCGGTGTTGATTGGATTAGGTATCGGTCAAGCGTCTGATTTCATTGGAGGGCCTGATTCACCCTATGCTAAAGCACCATTCTACGGGCAAATTGGCAAGGATAAATATGCGCATTATATCGCACTGATTAATGTGGGTACCGATGGGGATGCCGATGGTCGATTGTTAACTGCCACCGCCACTGATGTTCCTTTGAGCGGCGGTAAGGCCTACGTTCAAGCAATCATTGATGCCCGAGGTGATTTTCTTGATGAAGAAATCGCTGAGTTCAGCGGTCAGAAGGGCTAAATTCGTTTAGTTCGTTAGTTTGACCCGCCATCATTGATTTAATTAGCGGGACATATGAAAACGGGGTGGCGTCCATCGGCGTCTCCTCGTTTTTTTCAGGAAAAAAATATGAATGAGAGAGTTGACAAACGCCGTTATGAGCAGGGATTTACCTTGCTTGAATTGGTGGTGGTTGTAATAATTCTGGCAGTCTTGGGTAGTATGGCAGTAAGTAGTTTTGGTACCGGCAGTGGCTCGGTGCAAACTAACGCTAAAATTCAAGCCGCACGTTTCGAAATGGAGCAAATTCGTCAAGCGTTACTGAAATACAAGCAGGATGTGGGAAATTTTAATGGTATCGCTCAAACATCGCCTGCAGACTTTAGATTTATGTTTAACCTACCCACTGCTGTTACCAATTGGAACATTGATTATCAAAACGGCTGGCGCGGGCCTTATCTTTCGGGTGGCGATTCTGGATTAGTAGATGTGGGCGATGCACTGCTCACCACTGGTTCCGGCACACCTTATAACATCTACATCAATGCGATAACGCTTATTCGTGGAGTGCCTGATCCTTTCACTTTTTCACCGGTTGCTAATGATAATCCTGGATCTGCATTTACATCATGTATTGAGAATGATGCAGTCGGTGTTAATGACGATTGCTTGTTGGACTGGCGTTTTGTTGGTCAATTGAACAGTGATGCTCCTCATGACAAATACGGCCGCCCTTACCTACTGTTCGATCTTGATCAAACGGATGCTCGCATCGTCAGCATGGGGCTAAACGGCAAGTATGATCTTAATCAAACGCTCACCTGCCCACCAAACTTAGGCAACACTGATGATCTGGTGTTATGTCTGTATTGAGTTGAATAATAAAAAATGGAAAAAATTATGCGTTTAATCACGATTTTATTCTTGTTGTTAATGATTCAAACTCCTCTCTTCGCCAACAAGCCAGCGGATGAAAGCAGCAGCGACCCGCGTAGCGGCGTTACGCAACAGGATTTCGATTATATGATCGATAATTTCCGCAGCAAAAAGGGCAAGGTAGAAATCACTTTCTTTCGCAAGCTGTATTTTGATGCGGAGATTGTCACCCTTCCAGAGCCACGAAAAAGCAAATACCTGCAAGGCCTGCTGCGTGAATTTGGCGGCGAGACGCCCCCAAGTGTTTCCGAGTTGATGGATGTGCGCTCCATAAATGGAACTGAATACCACCTTTATGTGGTGGATGAGCTGCTGACTCAGGTTAAGGAATTATTGCGCAAGGGGGATAAGGTGACCTTTTACAGCTACCATGCCTACAACTCACCTTATGGCCCCGGCTTGTTGGTTTATGCTTTCGATCGTCATGCAAAACCGACTTTGTTAAATCAAGCAAAGCAATGGTGGAGTGATAGCGATAAATGAATACCAAATGGGAGTGGTGCGCACGACGCACAAGTCTCAGCCAACAACGCGGTTTTACCTTACTTGAATTGGTATTAGTGGTATTCATCATGGGTACGCTGGCGGCGGTGTCTTTAAGTTTTATTGAGAAAGAGGATGGGCATCATCGTTACGAAGAGTCGTTGCAGAAAATGACATTAATTGATGACGCTCTTCTCGGGATTCGGTCGCATGGCGATCAGTCGATAATGTCCGGCTTCATTTTTGATAACGGTACATTACCGCCAACAGATACCCCGGAAATAGCGCTGAATCCGCTGATCAACTTCGATGATACAGCAAGTACAGGTTGGGCCGAAAATAGCGGCGAAAAGTGGGATTTATATGGATCCAAAAATCCGATCTATGAAGACAGCTCTCAATCTCCAGCAACAAACGAAACACTAACTGAACAGATCTACAAAGGGTATCGTGGGCCTTATGTGCATGCACATCTTGATTCACAAAACGAATTTCGTGATGGTTGGGGACGGGAGTTTGACATAGACGATTCAACAAGCGAAACCTATAAATATGAGCTTGCCGCCAACGCGGTTAGCGGTCCCATAGAGCACGAAGTCGGCCCGAACGACTGGCGCGTTGACCTGTTTACACTCCAGGTAACTGTTACTAATAACTTGGCCGCTGAACTTGGTACCGATCATACAGCGGCTATTCTCATATATGAGAACAGCGCGGTTGCAATGGCAGATAAATGGACAACCTACTATTTTAATTTATCTAATTTAGCTGTCGGCGCCAGTGAAACATCCTCACCAACCACGGCCTGGTTGGAAAATGGCGTAGCTGTTACTGTTGGCTCGACTATTCCTGTGGGAGTTCACCCCATTGTTGTATTTAATGAGTCCAGTGACGCAGTTCGTGATTTTCAAACCTTACACCTTTTTCCACGAAGTTCAACCCCGACTATTTCTCTGGAGGTCACTCCTTGAACCGTCGTATCCTCAAAAACTCTACGCAACTCAATTCACTAATTAGTGGTCTCCCTGACGCCAAAACCCTGCGAGCCCGAATCCCCAAAAAATCCAACCGACTCCTAGTCGCCGAAAGCGACGGCCTCACCCTGCGTGCCCTGGTGGTAGGTCTACACGGCGACAAAGTCATCGTAGAACAGACATTGAAATCCCGCGCTATGGAGCCGCGGGCAGCGATAGGCGATCTCCTAAAACAATTAGAAGAACGCGGTGTAACGCCACCCAAACAGGCCATCTTACTTAACACAAACATTATACCTACACTATTAGAATTACCCATTGAAGGTAAAGAAGTCTTGCCAGATCAACGCATGCTGGAGCTGGTGCGCTGGGAGATGGAAGCGCTGCTTACCGAGCAGTTATCGCAATGGAATCTCGGTTGGCTGCTGATTGGCCGGGGTTATCTTACAGAGGAACAACGTGATGAAATTATTGATGACATGCAAGCACTCAAGCTGGCGACACAAGCCAGTGGTGGTCGCACGCCTGCGCGTTTTGGCGAGGAGGCGATCAAACGTGAGTGGATTAATCGCGAACAACTAGAAGAGTGCCTGGCATTGCAGGAAAGTCTGCACCTGTTTGATAGTAGCGTCGATTGCAGCTGGCAGCCCAGCCCAATTCAGGCAGGTCGACAGCCGGGTTTGTGGTTGTGTGCTGCTATGAGCTCAACCTTACGCCAGAGCTGGGTTGAAGCTTTTGCCCACCATCAAGTTCGCTTGCAGTGGCTCTATCCTGCCGCTGGTGCTACTGCGCCAAGTTTGGCGCAGTTTAAATCTCCTCAGGTAGTTGTTGAGATTCAGCCCGGCGTGGTGGTCTGCAGTCGCGTGGAAGAGGGGCAAGTGGTTTTCTTGGGGCTGATAAAGTGCTGTGATCACACGGTGAAAGCCGATGAAATTATCGAACTCTGTCAGTCGGCATTGAGCAGCGATATTGAAAAGATATATCTGACCGGCTGTCATCCTCGGCGTGAAAACTTGGCGAAGACCTTGAGCGAGAAACTTCAACGCCCCTTTGTGCCGCTGCAAGAACTGTTATCGGCGCATTGCGTGTTTCAATCCGCTCTCGAACCGGGTGTCGAACACGGTATCGAATCGAATAAGGCCGATGAATTTGGCGGCATGCTATCAAGTTGTTTTCATTTTTATGGGCTAACATCTGCCGACAGTGCTATTCAACTTCAGGGTGAACCACCACCTCCCCCATTGTATAAACAATCGATTGTGCAGCTGGGCGCCGCCCTAGGTTTGCTATTGATGATAATGACAGGTAACGAGGCTTGGGCTCTCTGGAAAACAAAACAGATCGATGCAGAAATTGCTGAAAACGAACATAAGACGTCGCTGATTTTGGCTGCCAACGAAAAATTGGCTAGCAAAGATGATGAATATCAGTCGGTAAAAAAGTCACGGGATGAGTGGGCTGCAACCTTTCAAAAGGAAAGTGCTCGCAAGCAGGCCATCGAATCAGTGTTAATTAAACGTCAGCAGTTTGTTGAGGCATTACTGCCGATGTTGGGGCGAGTCGTGCCCGATCGCGTGGTGGTAACAGCATTCGAAGAGCAGCAATGGTATCGATTTAAACTCAATGGCTGGGGAATGAACCAAGAGGCCATCGACAGCTTTAATGAACTGCTTATCTACGAGTTGGAGAGTTGGGGACTCTATATCGCCAATAGTCCAAGCGAAGTGGAGCATCGTAATGGCATTGAAGGTTATCGTTTCTCATTTATGCTGAAACCTCTATTAACAAACGACCAAGAGCCTAGCCGATGAAATCATTAAAGCCAAAATCAAAGCGCGAGTCAGCTTTGCTTTGCATACTAGCTTTGATTGGAATAGCTAGTGCTTATCTGATGCTGCGATACCAGCCCTTACAAACAGACATGCAGGTATTGGATGAGCAGCTTACTAAAAGTCAATCCGAGATGAACAGTGCAAAACCCCTGCGTCCTGGGGCTAACAATAGTGCCACACTGAGACAGGAGGTCGAGTCGCTCAAAGCCAAGGTGGCCAAAGAGCAATCCACGCTGGAAGGATTTGAGAGTAATTTCATCGACCTGAGACGCAGTGATGCTGAAGCTAGTATGCGCAAGCAAATTACCCAGCTGGCGACGGAAAGCCGCGTCAGAATTTTGAAAATCAGTGCTTCCAGCATGGATCTAACACAACTGGCCACCGATGCAGGAAGATCCGGTGAGAAAGCAAAGGCTTATGCATTGTTAAACCGTCGTCTGTTTGATATTACGTTGCGTGGTGATTTCTATCAGCTCAACCAGTTTATTACCTCGTTCAGACAATTGCCGCATGCGGTCGTGGTTACTCGTTTTGCTTTCAGTATAGAGCAAGAGCGTACCCCCAATGCTGTGTTGCAAGCTGCACTTACCTTGGCCTTTTAGACAGCCACACAAAAAATATTCTAAAAAATAACTTTTGAAAATAACCTTAATAAATAACAGCCATGAACTCAAATAATTCTGCAGCAGCGAGTCAATCGTTGCTTGATCGTCTGTTGATTATCGCCAACGAAAAAGGCGCATCCGATCTGCATCTCTCTCGTCACTGCCACCCCACTTACCGTATCGGTGGTGAGTTGATTGCTGATGAAGCACTGGAACTGATGGATGAACCACGACTCGAAGCTATTCTGCAATCCCTGCTTAGCCCAGTTCGGCGTGAATCGTTTGATCGTCAAGGTAGTGCCGATTTAAGCTACAGTTGCAACAGCGAGCGTTTTCGAATTAACCTCTATCGCGAACGGGGCGGCATTGCCGTAGCAGCACGGCGTCTAGACGGCACCACTCATACGCTGGCTGCACTTCGCCTGCCACCACAATTGGAAGAATTGACACGTTTTCACGAAGGTTTAGTGTTAATCACCGGTGCTACCGGCAGTGGCAAGTCAACCACTTTGGCAAGCTTGATCAATGAGATCAATCGTCAACGTCGTTGCCATATTCTCACCATTGAAGAACCAGTGGAGTATATTCATCGCAATCAGCTGGCGACGGTACATCAGCGTGAAGTTGGTGCTGATTCAATTTCTTTTGCCCAGGCGATTAAAGATGCGTTACGTGAAGATCCTGATGTTATTTTATTGGGAGAAATGCGTGATGCAGAAACCATGAGTGCGGCCTTAACGGCAGCTGAAACGGGTCATTTGGTTTTTTCCACCCTGCACACCAACGATGCGGTTGGTGTTATCGACCGTTTAGTGGGTGCTTTTGCAGGTGATGAACAGGATGGCGTACGTAAACAGTTATCAATGGTGTTAAGAGCAGTAGTGACCCAGCGTTTGTTGCGTTCAGAGCAAGGCGGGCGTATTCCAATCAATGAAATTTTGATGGTTAATAACGCCGTGGCCAGCCTGATTCGCCATCACAAACCTGAACAAATCCGCTCTGTCATGGAGACTGGTCGAAATCAGGGAAACCAGACCCTGGAGTTAGCGTTAGCGCTGCGTGTTAAAGAACGTTTAATCAGCAAAACCTTGGCCCTTTCTCATACCCCTCGGGGTGAACATCTCGAAGATTTGCTTCGTGTTTTACAGGCTGAATCCCGCGAACGACTGGGTGCAGCGAGCTAATGTTACGCGATACCACCCTAATTAATGCCGCTATTGAACAGGGGCTGCTAGCCGCTGACGAAGTGGCGCGTTTACAGCTCCAAGCGCGTCGAGAGCGACGAAACTTATTAACATTTGTGTGCTTTTCTACACGCACACCGTTGGCTGCTCTCTATCGGGCCTATGCCGAACTGCATGCCATTGTTTATATCGACGATACCTTGCAGCCCGATCCTAAGCGCCTGCGTAAATTACCTCGCTCATTATCGGAAAGGCGGTTGATGGTGCCATTGTTGATTGGAAGAGGGTTGAAGGAAAAAAAGTTGAGCGGAACAGGGCTACAAAAGTCTGGAAATGATGGCGACAACACAGAACACACCGAGCGATTTATTTTGGCCGTTGCCGATCCCGAAGATCACGCCGGCATTGAACAGGCACGGCGTATTTTGGGTGGCAACATGGATGTTCGTTTAGCACTACCCAATACTATACAACGCGTCATCGAACAGCATAGCCCCCTAGTGCTAGCATCAGCTACAACGGATGGCAAATCAAGTCAGGCAAAAGCTTTTGATCCGGTGGCTCTGCTTGATACCTTATTTGAAGAGGCTTACTTGCAACGCGCTTCTGATATCCACTTTGAACCATTAAAAGAAAGCTTTCAAATTCGACTGCGTGTTGATGGTCGTTTGCAATACTACCCGGAACGACTCTCGCCGGCCGATGGACAGAGCTTGATGAGCCGCATGAAGGTGTTGGCCGGCATGGATATCGCCGAACAGCGCCAACCCCAAGATGGCAGTATGAGCCACGAGATCATCGAGACTAATGCCACCTTCGACGTCCGTGCGGCTTGCCTGCCAACCCGTTTTGGTGAGCGCGCAACCTTGCGTCTTTTGGGTACGGATGCTGAGGCATTGACGCTGGAGCAAATCGGTTTTTCTTCGACCAGTCTCGCTCAATTCCGGGCCACGATTCGTCGCCCCTACGGCATGGTGTTGATCACTGGCCCAACGGGCAGCGGCAAATCCACCACGCTCTATAGTGCGCTACAAGAAATCGTTGGCAGTGACACTAACATCATGACCGCTGAAGATCCTATCGAATATGTTATGGATGGTATATCGCAAGTGCATGTAAGCGGCAAGGTCTCTTTTGCCAGTGCCTTGCGCTCTTTTTTACGCCATGACCCCGATGTCATCATGGTCGGAGAAATTCGAGATGGTGAGACAGCCAGTATCGCGTTAAAGGCTGCTATGACCGGCCATCTCGTTTTTTCCACACTGCACACCAACTCAGCCATTGCCAGCATTAATCGCTTGATTGATATGGGCGTAGAACGCTATCTAATTGGCTCTACCTTGGCAGCGGTGATCGCCCAACGTTTGGTGCGACGGCTTTGCGATACCTGTAAAGAAGCCTACGAACCCGATGCGCAGCAAAAAAGCTTGTTGAGTGATGTGAATAAAGAAGGTAACGATTTTAAACTTTACCGGCCCAAAGGTTGTGCGCACTGCCTGGGCAGCGGCTACCGGGGTCGTCTGGCCCTGTTTGAAACCTTATGGATTGATGATGCCATGGGAGAGTTAATCACCCGAGATGCAGACGAGATCACCTTGCGCCAAGAGGCGAGCCATTTCTCCAGTCTTTCCCAAGATGGCCGCGATAAATTAATCGCCGGTTCAACCTCTTGGGAAGAGCTGGCCCGCCTTTCACTCATTGGCCATGATGCTTGGGACATGAATGAAAAAGATGCGGAGAGTACGGCATGAAGCTTTATCGTTACATTGTTCTCGATAAGCAGGGGCAGGAACAGCAAGGTAGCATTGAAGCCGAAGATCGACAGAGTGCTGGTAAGAAACTTCGTAATCAGGGTCTTTATGTGTTGGGAGTAAACGATGCTGATGCAGAGCAGAATTTTTCTTTGAATAGTCCATTAGAGACTAAAAAAATAGCTAATGCATTTAAAAATTATCTGCCGGTAACCGTGTCTAATAAGATTTTTTTCTTTCGCCAAATTGCTTTGATGTTACGTTCAGGTTTGTCCTTGACCGAGGCAATGAAAACTGTTCGCGATCTAGCATCTGGCAAATTGAAAACAACGATCAACACCTTGCTCGATGATATTCAATCTGGCGATAGTCTTTCCATTGCGATCGCCAGACATGACAGTTTTTTTCCTGAAATGGCTGAGTACATGATTCGTAGTGCCGAAGCAAGCGGCCAACTTGACGAGGTGATGGACCGCATCGCTGACCATATGGAACTCAAAGCGAAGTTAAAACGTGATGTACTCACGACGCTGTTTTATCCGATGGTCACACTTCTGATTGCAGTGGGCATGTTTTATTTTTTGGTCACCGGCGTCATTCCCAAGTTCGCTAAATTTTTTGAAAACAACAACAAACCGATTCCACCACAGACTCAATCATTGTTGGATATCTCCGCGTTTTTCACTCAATGGGGTCTCTATATTGTTGTTGGCATTGGGGTTGTTATCGCCGTGATTATTTACACCTACCACCGACCAGGTGGCCGTTTATTGATAGATCGTTTTTTACTTAAAGTTCCCGTGATCGGTTCAATCATTATGCTCGGAGCGATGTCACAGGCTGCTTGGAGTCTCTCTATGCTGCTGCGTAGTGGTCTACCCTTGGTGGATTCCCTCAACATTGTTAAACAGATAACCACCAATCGGATCATTTCCATGGCCTTTCAGCAAGCCGCCGAAGGCGTGCTGCGTGGTCGAGATTTAGGCAACAGCCTGAATTCTCCCTACATCACGCCCATGGTACGGCAATTGGCGTCGGTCGGCGAACGTTCCGGCAGCCTTGATCAGATCATGCAGGAAGCCGGTCGTTTTTATCATCAGATGCTGGAGGCAAAAAACAAATTTTTAGGCAGTATGATCGAACCGGTGGCCATTTTAATCATCGGCGGTATGGTGGCCTATGTCTATATCGCTTTTTTCAAAGCAATTTTTGCAGTTTCGGGAGGATGAATTTGAGAACAATTGACTACTGTGTGGGATGTCTTTTGCCCGTGCTTTTAATGATGGCATCACCACTACGAGCCGAGCAATCTACAACTGGATTGACAGGGGACTTGCCCGGTCTATTGCAGATGCTTCAAGAACGCCAGCAGTTAAACGATGAGATGATGCGTCGTTTCGATGATCCTAAAGCGACCGTAACAAAAACACCAGCTCTTAGTGCTAAAACCGAAGCACCCGTTCATAACGCGTTTCGAGACGGACTGCGCGATCCGTTTACAGTGACACCGGAAATGATTGGAAAGACAAAGCCACAGGATAACGACGTGCTGGCGTTTCAACCCGTAAGAGGAGCAATGCGTTTGCCTGCACTCAAACTGCGAGGTGTTATCACCCGCACTAAAGGCAGCGAGCCGTTGGCTCTGTTGGAGATCGGTGGCCATGATGTTTATATGGTAAACCGAGGTGACGAGATCAGCTTCGACCCAACCCAACCCGGTCAGGTGCTCAAAGTGAAGTCCATCGCCCGGCTCAGCGTGGTAGTAGAAGTCGGGACAGTCGGCGATATTATGGTGGTGCGGTAATGTTGAAGAGCAGCACTAGTTTTTCACGAGCAGGCAAAACAGTTATTCTGATTTGTTTGTTGATTGTTACCTTGGTTGCTCAGGCCCACGGAGGTGCAGAACATCGCATCGAGCAACTCGAACTAAAAGCAGCCAAGGTGGTGGATGCAGCACGCATTATCTCTGAGTTGTACGGCGTCAATATCGTTGCCACGCGTAGTGCGGGTCAGAAAGAGGTAACACTTTATCTGCGCCATGTGGCAGTGAAGGACGCGATCGAAACACTGTGTAAAATCACTGGTCTGTGGTATCGGCTTGACACTGCGTCAGATACTTTCCGTATCATGGAGGTCGAGGAATATAACCGCGATCTAGTGGTTCACCGTGACGAAAAAACCCAGGTGTTTACCCTGCGCAATCCTAATGTCAACCTAGTGGCCGAGACGATTGCCAATCTCTACGGGAAGCGGGTGCAGCTTAGTAGCTCAGGCAAGGGTTCGGGTCAGGAAAGCATTAATAGCGGCTCTCAACAGGGCGGCAGTTCCAGTGGTTCTGGAGGAAGTGTCGCGGTTAAGGAAACGGTGGATGCTGGCCTAAGTGTTGACCAATTGGCGGGGCTAGTGACGAGTGGCGATAGTGGGAATTTGGTTTCTTCAAATCAGTTGCAACAAATCTCGACTCAAAAAGAACCTATTTTTGTCACGATTGCCGCAGAACATAATTTGGTGGTGGTGCGTACGGGCGACAAAGCTGCCTTGCGTAGCATTACCGAACTAGTTAAATCTTTGGATCGGCAGGTACCGCAAGTACTACTGGAGATGAAGGTGCTTGACGTGCTGGTGGGTGACGATTTCAGTTCGGTGTTTAACTTCGGGGTTACCAATTCTGGTTTAACCGGTGATAGCGAGAAACCTATTTTGCTGGGCAATAACGCCTTGACCAATGGCAGTTTCGTTTTTGAATTTCTTAACGATCGCCTCAAAGCCAACATCGAATTTTTTCAACAGAATAATCGAGTGCGTATCCAGTCTACCCCCATGGTACTCGCCTCCAATAATCGCCCCGCCAAGCTCTTCGTTGGTGAACAGCGAATAATAGTGACTGGATACAAAATCGCCGAGATCCATAACAGTGGCAGCAATGTTAACCTCAATTCTTCAAATATTGTACCCACCACACAAATCGAGGAGGTGGGTAATGTCATTGAAATCACTCCTTATATTAATGCAGACAACACCATCACCTTGGTGTTGAAGCAAGAGAGCTCCACAGTTAAGGATGGCTCTGCATCAATAGCAGTAGTTTCCGGAGGGCAGGTATTGCAACTGCCCATGGATACCATCAACACAGCACGCCTGGAAGGCACCGTGATCGCTAAGGACAACTTCACCATTGCCGTTGGCGGCCTGGTGAGGGAGACCCGTAGCGACCGCGAGCAGCGGGTGCCGTGGCTGTCGGACATCCCCGGCCTGGGGCAACTGTTTACTTCCACCAAACAAATCGATGAACGCAGCGAATTGATTTTGATGATTACCCCGCATTTGATCGACACCGCGCCGGCGAAGAATGAGACACCCATCGCCGCGATCGATATTGCATTACGCTGTGGTGAACGGTGTCGTTTGTAATACGATTTATTGTAAGAAAAATGATACTAAAAATGACACAAGATATGAATAAAATAATGCTTCAGATGAACAACGTTGTTTTGGTTTTTGTGACTATGTTGGTTGCTTTGGTGGGCGGTTGTGCTGCGCCAGGAAAAATTGCACCGCCCTCTCAGAGTCACTCTGCAAAGCAACAGTTAACACACAACTATTGTTATCAATATCTCTATGGCGAATACGGCACAACGTCCGACTATCGTCGGGCATTACAGTGGTGCCGACGCGGAGCGAATGAGGGAATTGCCAGTTCACAAGCGTTGCTGGCAGAGCTTCATTTTTTCGGTCTCGGTATTCCTCAGGACTATTACAAAGCTATGTATTGGTATGAACAAGCGGCCGAACAAAGTCACACTCATGCCCAGTTTATGCTTCATCATATGCTTAGCGATGGTCTCGGCACACTTCCTGACGGCAGTCGGGCCATACAGTGGTTAGAGTTATCCGCTGCTAGCGGTCATTCTCAGGCTCAGATGTTGTTGGAAACTCAGGGAGCCCGATGATGAGGCTCACTTTTACTGTGATTGTCACCGTATCTATTGCCCTATCACTGCTCATCACTTCAACGGTGGCTCTGGCAGATATAGCCGAAGATGTTTCCCGTCATCGGACAGGTCTGGTTCAGGAGATGGAAGATGGCCTAGCACAAGGCTCATCGGCTAGCATGTTGTTGCAACAGATTGCCAATCACGATGCCACCCAACTACCGCAAGCCTATAAAGCATTACAAGCCCTGAGCGCAAGCAAACAACCATTATCAGAGAAACTGACCAAGCGACTTGATGAATATCGCGTGTGGAATCAACAGCGTGTATCGTGGTTATTTTATCAATTTTCAGACTATGGCTATGAATTGATTATGACGTTGCATGAACGTTTTGGTCATCATAAAGACGAGCTACTGGTAGCCTACGCTGACGGCGTAGCAAGAAGATGGCCATGGTCGGCAAAGAAAACCTTGTCGGCATTCGGAGTAGTGGCAGGTATTGCAGGGATCGTAACGTACGCTCGTGGTGGCAACAGTATTTCGAAAGATAAAGAGGAAAATCCCTTTAGTGGATTCACGCCTTTGCCGCCGCCTGCTACACCAGAGGGTGATAATCAGCCCGGGCTACAGGCGATCAATGCCTCGGTAGCTCATGCCCGAGGCTGGACCGGGTTGGGGATTAAGGTGGGTTTGTTCGACACTGGCGTTGTCCAAAATCATCCAGATCTGAGCCCGAACATTGTGGCTGGTTACGATGGGATTGATAATGATGGTGATCCAAGTCCAAGTTCTAGTATCGATATGCATGGCACTCATGTCGCTGGCATTATCGCCGCGACAAAAAATGGTGTTGGGATGCAGGGTGTGGCTTATAACGCCAGCATCGCACCGTATCGCCTCCTAGGTATCGATGAAACGGGCGTCCCTATAGCTAGCTCGGCCGAAGGTTACAAGCAGATGGTTAGCCACGCAATTGCCAACAATGTTCAGGTGATTAATAACAGTTGGGGTTCATATTTGGTACAACCAAATATTGAGATCAATGCCATTCGTGACGCAATCGATGCCGATATTATTTTCGTTTGGGGAGCGGGTAATGATGAAAATGACCAGCCCTCCAATAACGCCTTTCTACCTCAACTCTTTCCAGAGTTTCGTGAACATTGGCTAGCAGTAGTCGCAGTTGATGAGAATAATGAGGTGGCAACATTCTCCAATCGTTGCGGCGTTACTAAGGCGTATTGTCTTGCCGCACCCGGCGTGGATATTCTTTCCACGGTTGAGGGCGGCTATTTTAGACTGTCTGGCTCCTCCATGGCTGCACCCCACGTTACCGGTGCAGTGGCGGTGCTGCTGCAAGCGTTTCCTAATAAAACACCGGAAGCGATCGTTGACATTCTACTGGAGACGGCCACCGATCTGGGTGAATCTGGTGTCGATGACGTCTACGGTCATGGGCTACTCAACTTGGCTCAAGCCACTCAACCCATTGGCGGACTGGCTTTCACCAAGCAACAAAAAATTGGTAGTGGCGAGTGGCGTCTGTCACACTCGG
>CAMYNQ010000048.1 GCA_947259785.1 uncultured Chromatiaceae bacterium
CGCCATGTGAAAAGCCTTCTTCGTCTTCGAAAAGTCGACAGGCTTTTTTTGCGCTCTCTGCGACAACAAACCAGTCTTCATGATGATCGTTGCTATACAGCCAGTATAGATTCGTTTGCTTATTCTCAGTGCCTTGGTCACTCTGCTATAAGCTTAGTGGAAAACCCGCTGCGGCGTGTCCCTGTGTGCTTTTATTGATAGGATCCACTTCAAACTTTAGACGCCTGAGATTGCCATTTTTGTCACACTCTCTATACTGTATATATAAACAGTATTGTGGGTGTTGGCATTAATGACAGTTGGTTTGGAACAGTTATTACGGGATAACCGCTTGATTTGGCGCGGTCGAGGTGCGACTCAAGCGGCCAGCCGTGGGCGCGCCACCGGTTTTCCCGCCTTGGATAATTTGCTGCCGGAAGGCGGCTGGCCCGCCGATGCCTTGGTGGAACTGTTAGTGCCTGAGTGGGGTATGGGCGAGTTGCAGCTATTGCGGCCCGCCATGGCGGCGGCCAGTGCAGAGGGCGGCTGGTTGATATGCATTTCGCCGCCGTATATTCCTTATGCCCCGGCGCTGCAGCGCTGGGGCATCGATCTGCGGCGTCTGCTGGTGGTGCAACCTCCGGAGCGGGAGGTGGCCTGGGTGATGGAGCAGGCGCTACGGCAACCACACTGCGCCATGGTGCTAGCCTGGCCGGGTGCCTTAAAACCGGTCATGGTGCGTCGTTTGCAATTGGCGGCCGAGGCGGGGCGTAGCTTGGGTGTCTTGCTGCGCCGACAGCAGCAGGCGCCGCTGCCTGTGGCCTTGCGCTTATCCATCGCTCCCCAAACTGAAGGCGCGCGGGTAACGCTATTAAAAAGCCGCGCCGCCTGTCGTCGTCAATCAATCACGCTGGACTTAGAACCGTAATGGCTCGCCGTGCTCTAGCCGCGGCGCCACTGCAGCAGGCGCTGTTTGAACGGCCACCGCCTGAATCACCGTCCCAGCCCCAGCCTGCCCATGGGTCGTTGTGGGCGGCGCTTTATCTACCCCAATTGAGCCTGGAGGCGTTGGCGACTGAGGATGCCGATACCCCTTGTTTAGTGGTCCATGCCCAAGGGGGGCAGCCACGCGTATGGACAGTCTCTGCATCGGCCTGTGCCTATGGGATTGCCGCAGGGATGACGGTGACCGAGGCCTACGCCCTGTGCCCGGATCTGGCAGTCATGCCCCGTGATCCAGCCGCCGAACAGGGTGCCGTACGGCAGCTGGCAGAATGGGCCGGGCAATATACCTCCATGGTGAGCCTGGAGCCGGATGGTCTGTTGTTGGAATTAGCGGGGAGTCTGCAGCTGTTTGGCGGCTTGAATCAGTTGCTGCAGCGGCTCCGCCAAGACAGCGCCGAACTGGGGCATGCGGTGACCATGGCGCTGGCCCCCACCCCCCAGTCAGCCCTGTTGTTGGCTCGTTGTGGTGAGCCGGGGGTCGTGGAGGATATCCAGGCGCTACGCGGTGAGTTGGGACGTCTGCCCATTAGCGCCCTGCCATTGAGTGATAAACAGAGCGCCTTGGTGACTCGTTTGGGACTGCGCACCTTGAGAGATCTATGGCGCCTGCCCAGCGATGGCTTGGCTAAGCGGTTTGGTGTCGGTTTTAGCGATTATCTGGCTCGACTGCTGGGCCACAAACCGGAGCCACGGCTGGCGTATCAAAGCGCGCCCACCTTTAGCAGTCGTTGGCCCTTTCCCATGGAGACCGACAGGCTCAGTTTTATCTTCCATGGTTTAGAACAATTGATCGCACGGCTGGTAGGCTTTATGAATCGGCGGGCACTCTGCCTCAATCGCTTGGAGGTGGTGTTTTATCACAGCCGACAGCCGGTCAGTCGTATGGAACTTGGCAGTCAACAACTGTGTCACCAGGCAGAACATCTATTGATGTTGTTGCACGAAAAACTGGAGCGGCAACAGTTGGCCGCACCGGTTGTGGAGATGGAACTGAGGGTGAATGAATTCCACGAGGTTGTCGCCGAGTCCCAATCGTTGTTTGAAGATGGCGTGCAGCAGGGTGATCCGCAATGGCAGCAGTTTCTCGATAAGCTGCATACCCGACTGGGTAGCCATGCCGTCACCGGCCTGCAACTATTGGATGAACATCGCCCGGAACGCGCCTGGGATTATGGTGCAGCCCTGCCGGGAGAGGTCAAACAACTGCGCCCGGTTTGGTTGTTGCCTCAACCGCAACGGCTGACGAATAGCCTGACAGATATGCAACTGTTATCCGAAGTGGAACGTATTGAAAGCGGTTGGTGGGACGGCTTCGATATACGTCGTGATTATTATCGCGCTGTGGATGGACAAGGACGGCGCCTGTGGCTGTATCAAGATTTAAACGATCGGCACTGGTATTTGCATGGCTTATTTTCATAAGGACGCTCTGATTAATTCGATCAAGCGGATGGAGGCAAGGCGCGATCGAACGAAAAAGCGCAGTTTACACGCAGTAAATGAGCATTTTGAGTTCGATCGCAACGCCGCATACGCCGCTTCAGCGAATTAATCATGCCCACACACCCCTACGCCGAACTGCACTGCATTAGCAACTTCACTTTTCTACAGGGCGCCTCGCGCCCCGAAGAGCTGGTGGCGCGCGCCGCTGAGCTGGGTTATCACGCCCTGGCAATCACCGATGAGTGTTCATTGGCGGGTGTGGTGCGTGCTCATGTCGAGGCCAAGCAGTGCAATAGTAAACTGCTTGTCGGCAGCCGCTTTCGTCTTGATGATGGTATGCATTTTGTTCTGTTGGCGACGAATCGCAAGGGCTATGGCCAGTTATCCTGTTTGATTTCCACGGCACGGCGGGGTGCGGAAAAAGGCCGCTATCATCTTAGCCGCGAGATGTTGGTTGAACATGCGCTGGGGTGTTGTCTGGCCCTATGGTTGCCCGGTGAAATCAGCAATGCACAACATGAGCTGGCCTTTTTAAATGAACACTTTTGCCAACACCTGTGGATTGTCGCTGAGCTGTCATTAAGCGGTAACGATCAACAGCATCTGCAACAACTGCAACAGCTGAGCAAGCAACACAATATCCCATTGTGTGCAGCCGGCAATGTGCAAATGCACCGGCGCAGTCGCCGGGTGGTGCACGATACCTTGGCGGCGATTCGTCTCAATACACCGTTACCGCAATTAGGCAAAAGTCTGGCGCCCAATGCTGAGCAACATCTACGTCCTTATGCGCGATTAGAACAGCTATATCCAAAACCACTATTGGATGAAACGGTCAGGATCGCGCAGCGTTGTGACTTTTCCTTGGATGAACTGCGTTATGAATACCCACGGGAGTTGGTGCCCGAGGGATATAGCGCCAGTGAATGGTTGCGGCAACAGGTGGAGCAGGGCATGCGACGCCGTTGGCCGGAAGCTGTGCCGGATAAGGTAAAACAATCGGTTGAACACGAACTCAAACTGGTGGCTGAACTCAACTACGAACCCTATTTTTTAACCGTCTACGACATCGTCTGTTTCGCCCGTCGTCAGGGGATTTTGTGTCAAGGGCGGGGGTCGGCAGCCAATTCGACCCTCTGTTACTGCTTGGGAATAACCGAAGTGGATCCTGCACGTATGAATCTGCTGTTCGAGCGCTTTATCTCTAAAGAGCGTAACGAACCACCGGATATCGACGTGGACTTTGAAAACGCCCGCCGCGAAGAAGTCATTCAATATATCTATAAAAAGTATGGGCGTGACCGTGCGGCCCTGGCGGCGACGGTGATTTGCTATCGCCCGCGCAGTGCGATTCGTGATGTGGGCAAGGCATTGGGGCTCAGCGTGTTACAGGTAGATCGCCTGGCTAAATCCACGCGTTGGTGGGACGGCCGCAAACTGATTCCCGAGCGACTGCAGGAGATCGGCTTTTCTCCCGACAATCCATTAATCAAACGGCTGGTGGTATTGGTGGAACTGCTGCAAGGTTTTCCCCGTCATCTCTCCCAACATGTCGGCGGCTTTGTCATTTCCGCTGGACTGCTGACCGAACTGGTGCCGGTGGAAAACGCCGCCATGCAAGATCGCACCGTTATCCAGTGGGAGAAAGATGATCTTGAAGCCCTCGGTCTGCTAAAGGTGGACGTGCTGGCCCTGGGGATGCTGACCGCAATCCGTAAAAGTTTGACTTATGTTAGTAACTATCTGGGACGCACCGTCACCATGGCCGATGTGCCGGCAGAAGATCCAAAGGTCTATCAAATGATGAGCCGTGCCGACACGGTAGGCGTGTTTCAAATTGAGTCGCGGGCGCAGATGTCGATGTTGCCGCGACTGCGCCCTAAAAACTATTACGACCTGGTGATTCAGATTGCCATTGTTCGCCCCGGGCCCATCCAAGGGGATATGGTGCATCCCTATCTGACCCGGCGAAGTGGCAAGGCTCCCGTGAGTTATCCCAGTAAGGCGGTTGAATCGGTATTGAAACGCACCCTGGGTGTGCCGATTTTTCAGGAGCAAGTGATGCAGGTCGCCATGGTGGCCGCCGGTTTTAATGCCGGCGAAGCTGACCAACTGCGCCGCGCCATGGCTGCCTGGAAACGTAAAGGCGGGCTGGAACCCTTTGAAGAAAAACTGCTCAGTGGCATGCGCCAGCGTGGTTATAGCGATGAATTTTCCCGGCAGATCTTTCGCCAGATTCGCGGCTTTGGCGACTATGGTTTTCCCGAGTCTCACTCCGCCAGTTTTGCCCTGCTGGCCTATGTCTCATCGTGGTTGAAGTTATATCATCCCGCCGCCTTTTGTTGCGCCTTATTAAACAGCCAGCCCATGGGTTTTTATGCGCCCGCCCAACTGGTACAGGATGCACGGCGTCATGGGGTAAAGGTGCGACCGATTGATGTCTTGCATAGCCAAATCGATTCGTCCCTGGAAATCAAACCTGATTGGATGAAAGATAATAAAGTACAACCGGCATTACGGTTAGGTTTGCACATGGTAAAAGGACTTTCCCAACAGGCCATGGAAAATCTTATTAATGCCCGTCGGCAAAAACAGTTCAGCGATATGGCCGACCTGGCGACGCGGGCCAAGCTTAACAGCAGCGATTTACAAGCGCTGGCAGCCGCCGATGCATTTCAGCAATTAGCGGGTGATCGTCATAACGCACAATGGCAGGTGAGTGGGGTAGAACAACCGTTGCCATTGTTAGCAGGTGCCTATAAACCTGAGCCTGCTGTTATGCTGCCCAAACCGAAAGAGGGAGACAATATCGTTGCCGACTATGCCAGTCACGGCTTATCACTACGCCGCCATCCGCTGGCATTGTTACGTCCGAGGCTACAACAAGGGCGGGTTTCCAGCGCAGAACAACTCTGGTCAATCCGCAATGGCGCCATCGCCCGCGTGGCGGGCTTGGTGATTGGCCGCCAACGTCCCGGCACGGCGTCAGGCGTCATCTTTGTCACCCTTGAAGACGAAACCGGTCAAGCCAATATTGTGGTGTGGCCCAAAGTGGCAGAGGCGCAGCGCAAACCGTTATTACAGTCTCGCCTATTAAAGGTAACCGGCACCGTGCAACAAGAGGATGGGGTGCTGCATTTGATTGCAGGAAGGTTGGAGGATTTGAGTGAGTGGTTAGGCGGGCTGCAGAGTCGGTCCAGGGATTTTCATTAGCCTTAAATTTTGTAAACAACACTCAAACCAGCTGACAATCGGCGGAGTTATGTCCGATTGGTTGATGTGAAAGACTGGCATGTTTTTGGGACCCCTCCAGATTGCGATAGCGCATCACACATAAAATGGGGGCAATGGTTCAATGCGCCGACGGGCTCTGACTCTGTCGTGTGCAATGTGAGGGCTGCTCCGCCTTCTGGAGCAACAACCCGCACACTGCACTACTTTCAACACCGAACTCAGTAACTGGGGATGGCCAGCCAACAGGTAGCGTAGCGGTATGACGTTGACACAGGCATCCGAAAGCACATTTGTAAAACAAAGCCAGTCATTCTTATATCCAAATAGATGTCCTCACGGCCATCTCCTCGTGAAGTAATATGGTATAAAGCACCGGAAAATTCTATTCGTAGTTGTCTGGGTATGAATTAAGGATAGTGCAAGCAAAGCAAAAGGCATGACCTGACCCCGTTACGTGCGAGTAGATGCGGCCATTTGAGACTAAATAAATGAGGCGGAGTAATCCTTTCTCAAATGTTTACAACCATTCCATTTGGATGATTAACTAACAAATTGGTGATGTGCCTGGTGGGGATGTCAGTGGTATTGGGCTCAAGGCGTTGAATTCCAGACGAAAAAAGGCGTCATGGGGTGTTCATTAGTTGTGGCCTTGAAGGCTTCATTTGTAGAGTTTCATAGTATGGAAGTGGTGTTGGCAATTGCCGAGGAATGACGATGACAGTACGTTCTTTAAGATCGGTCTACCAGCTTAAGGTTACGCTTAAAGGTATTCGCCCCGCCGTATGGCGTCGGTTGCAGGTAGCTAGCACGGATAATCTTGAGGACATCCATATCGCCTTGCAGATTGTGATGGGCTGGTCCAACTCTCATTTGCATGAGTTCAAAAAGGGGCGAGTCCGTTACGGCATGCCTGAAGAGGATTTCCCTTCTGATATTTTGGATGAGGTTGAATACCGCCTGGATCAAGTTTTGAAAATTGAAAAAGATAAACTGATCTATGATTATGACTTTGGTGATGGCTGGGAGCATGAGGTGATGCTTGAAAAAGTCCTGCCATTTGATCCTAGTGTTGTTTTACCCGTCTGCCTTAAAGGGAGCCGGGCTTGTCCGCCGGAGGATGTTGGTGGTATTCCGGGTTATGAGATGTTTCTAGAGGCGGTTACTGATCCTTCACATCCGGACCATGAAGCTATGCTTGAGTGGATAGGTGGCGATTTTGATCCTGAGCATTTTGACCTGGCTGACGTGAATGATTTATTGCGCGAGTATTGTGATTAGTTGGTGGTTGCAGCCTGATCTTATGTTTGCGTGTGTCTGACGGGGTTAGAGGGTGTGGATGAAATTACTAGGGGCTGAATGCATGCTAATTGAGGATAAGAGTTGTGGTGGCTGAACAGTCTGGTGCCGTCCGCGATGTGTCGAAGCGCTACAGGGGTTGGCAGCTGGCTTTTTTTATTCTACTGGCGGTGGTCATTGCTATGGTGGTCACTGGCATCGTTGTTTACCAAACCTTATTCCCCGCTGAGTTCACACCGGTGCATTTGAGTAAGAGCGAACAACAGCGACTAGAACAAAAACTCCAACGCTTCGAGACCTTGCAGCCGCAGACACGCCAGCGTTTGCGTACCGACACTAGCGAACCACCGCTGCAGCCTGAACCATATAGCGAAGTAGGGGCCAGCCGGGAGGTTAGCTTGAGCGAAAAAGAGCTTAATGCCCTGTTGGCCAACAACACCGATCTGGCTCACCGCCTGGTCATCGATCTTTCCGATAATCTGGCCAGCGCCAAACTGTTGCTGTCATTAGATCCTGAATTTCCCATCCTCGGCGGTAAAACTCTAAAACTTAGCGCCGGTTTGGCGCTGACCTATGCCAATGGCAGGCCCATTGTTGTGCTCAAGGGTGTGAGCCTATGGGGCGTGCCCATGCCCAATGCCTGGCTGGGCGGCTTGAAGAACGTCGACATGGTGCAAGAGTTTGGCAGCCAAGGAGGTTTTTGGCAGGCCTTTGCAGAGGGTGTGGAGAGCATATCTGTGCAGCAGGGTGAGCTCCGTATTGTCTTAAAAGAGTAATACAGTGGGGTAGGTTGTTGAATTCAAAGCACAAAAAAGCCGTCCCAGGATGGCTTTTAATGTTGTTTAGTGGGGCGGAGACTAGCGAATAATATTCATAACCATCAGGTAAATAAACATATTATGGATTCGGTTGTTATATGTTGCCCCTTAGAGTTGTTTTGTGACCCTAGAAAACTGATCTAGTAATTCATGCCTAATCTTACAAGTAATGTTCAAACGCCAATTTCTGCTAACTAAATTGGATACAACGGCTATCGTTGCTTATGGTTAACGATGATTGAATATTCCCGATCGGGTAAATATTTGTTGAAAACTCAGTCAAAACAGCCTGTCTTACCCGTACGGGAATATTTGGTGTGTGCCATGAAAAGTCTTGATGATAATTTACCGAGCAGGAATATTGTGTCTGCCGATGACATTGGTAAGCTAGTCCGTGGCCATCGAAAAGCACAATCGTCAACCTAAGCAGAGTTCGCCTTTCTCTGTGGGGTTGGACTGCGCTTTTATTTCTGAATTGCCTGACCACAGCCAGCTATAGGTTTGATTGTCAGCGAAATCTAAAATGCTTAGCTGTGGCAGTTGGATGGTTTAGTGCTCAAGCTTACATATAGACATAAACATTCTCTATGTTAAAGTCTGCCTTTAATAAGGCAGCCAAAGCCTAGATGGCCGGGTAGGGCGCCTGCTCATCGCCGTTATGCTCTACCAACGCGAGATACTGGAAACCCCTGTGCTTTATATCTCACACTACTTTAAAAAACGTAGTCAGGAATATTACCAGCAACTACAATTAGTGAGCGAAAATGGCAGTTGGGAGGCATGGCTAAAATTCTTCCTGCAAGGGATTTACGAAGTCTCGCAAAAAGTCACCAAAACCTCGCGAAAGATCGTTGACCTGCGCGAAGCGCATAGAAAACTCATTGCCGAACACTTTGGCCGTGTGGCAGGCAACGTCATGCTGGTGTTGGAAAAACTCTACGAGCGCCCCTTCATCAAAATGCAGGATATAAAAGAACTGACCAGCGTTTCTTATCCGACGGCCAATCAGCTGATGAACAAATTTATTGATCACGGCCTGCTTAGCGAAGTAACCGGCCAGGCGCGCAACCGCCAGTTTCGTTGCGGGTCGCATATCGAGCTGTTTAATTAATACCGACTTAGAAATATTGGAAAAGCAGTAAATGACCCAATCAACCAACAACCTAGCCGCCTACATCTGGTCCCTGGCCGACCTTCTGCGCGGTGACTTCAAGCAAAGCCAATATGGCCGTGTAATTCTGCCCTTTACCCTGTTGCGCCGCCTAGAAGGTGTGCTGGAAGAGAGCAAAGAAGCAGTCCTGACTGAGTACGAAAATGTCCTAAAGATGGACTTGCCCGAAGAGGCGCAGGAAAAGCTCCTTCTTCGAGCCAGCGGCCTGTCGTTCTTCAACACCTCCAAGATGGATCTCTCCAAACTGGGGGAGTCCGGCATCAAAGACAACCTGGACTCCTACATCCAGGGTTTTTCCAAAGACGCCCGCGAGATTTTTGAACACTTTAAGTTTGCCGAGTTTATCGGCCAACTCAACGATGCCAACCTGTTATATAAGATCGTGCAAAAGGTCAGGCAAACAGATCTCAGCCCCAAGGCCATCTCCAATCACGAGATGGGCTTGGTGTTTGAAGAGCTTATCCGTCGTTTTGCGGAATCATCCAACGATACGGCAGGGGAACATTTCACCCCACGTGATATCGTCCGCCTCACCACCTCCCTGGTGTTTATGGAAGATGATGACGCCCTCACCAAACCCGGCATTATCCGCACCATCTACGACCCCACCGCGGGCACCGGCGGGTTTCTCTCCTCAGGCATGGAATACGTACATGAGTTAAACCCACAAGCGGTGATGCGTGCCTTTGGCCAGGAGCTCAACCCCGAGTCCTATGCCATCTGTAAGGCAGACATGCTCATTAAAGGCCAAGAGGTTAGCAACGTTAAATTGGGTAACACCTTATCCAACGACCAACTCTATGCCGACAAATTCGACTACATGCTCTCCAATCCGCCCTTTGGCGTTGATTGGAAAAAGATCGAAAGCGATATCAAAGATGAAAACAACTTAAAAGGCTTTGACGGTCGCTTTGGCCCCGGCCTTCCCAGGGTGTCGGATGGTTCACTGCTATTCCTATTACACCTAATCAGTAAACTACGTGACTCATCGAAAGGTGGTGGAAGAATTGGCATCATCCTCAACGGCTCACCCCTGTTTACCGGTGGTGCAGGTTCCGGGGAATCGGAGATCCGTCGTTACATCCTAGAGGCCGACCTGCTCGAAGCCATCATCGCCTTGCCTACAGATATGTTCTACAACACCGGCATCGCCACCTATGTCTGGGTGTTGTCGAATAAGAAGGACGACGAGCGCAAAGGCAAGGTCCAGCTGATTAACGGCGTTAACCTCTGCGGCAAAATGCGCAAATCCCTAGGCTCCAAACGTAATGTGATGGATGAAGATGACATTGCCACCATTACCCGCAGCTTCGGCAACTTTGAAGTTGTTGATGCCCGTGAGCTAGATAAACCCGCAGAGCAGAAAAGCAATCGTGGTCGTCAATCCGAAAACCCTAAAGCAGAAGCACCAAAGACTTTCTCAAGTAAAATCTTCAACACCTATGAATTCGGTTATCGCCGTATCACCATTGAGCGCCCCCTGCGTGAGTCATACCAATTCAGTGATGAACGTATCGCTGAACTACGTTTTTCCCCCAAACCCTTAAATGCAGTGATGAAGTGGGTGTATGAACACTATAGCGACCATTGGTCAGACAATGCCGACTGCCCACACTACGGTGACCTAAGCGAACACCAAGAGGCGATTCGCAAACACATCAAACAGCACTTTGCTGAGTTGAAAGAAAAACATATCAAAGACCTGCTTAATCGCGATACCTGGCTGACGCAAAAACAGATCATGACCAAGGCCAAACAGCTGCAACAGCACATCGGCACCGATCAGTTTGATGACATGAACGGCTATGACAACAAAATTAAAGAACCTGGAGTCACCTTAGATGCTAAGGAGAAAAAGCAGATTCTAAATGCTGTCAGCTGGAAAAACGCGGATGCAGAAAAAGTCATCAAAAAGGTCCATAAGAACACACAACCTAATCCCACCTACGGTCTGTTTGAGGTAGACGGCAAGGTAGTGGAGTACAAACCCGACGGCGACCTGCGTGACAATGAAAACGTCGCTCTAGACCCAAGCAAGTCAGTCAATGAAGTCAACGAAGCCTACTTCGCCAAAGAGGTACAACCCCACGTGCCCGATGCCTGGATAGATGTCGGCAAAAAAGACGACAAGGACCAGGAGATCGGTATTGTCGGTTATGAGATTCCGTTTAATCGTCACTTCTATGTCTACCAACCCCCGCGTGCATTGGAGGAGATTGATGCAGACCTCGACAAAGTGAGTGCGGAGATTATGGGGCTGTTGCAAGAGGTGCATTCCTGATGGTAGGAAAGTATCAGGCGTATCCAGAGTATAAGCATTCAGGGGTTGAGTGGTTGGGTGATGTGCCCAGTCATTGGGAGTTAACGCGAATAAAATATGTCTCTGAACTAACGCCGAAGAAACCTTCAGTTCAACGTGATTTGAAGTGCAGCTTTGTGCCAATGGAAAAACTTAAAACTGATTCAATTGTTCTGGACGAGATACGAGTAATTGATGATGTTTATGATGGCTATACATATTTTGAAAATTCAGACGTCTTGATGGCGAAAGTCACCCCATGTTTTGAGAATAAGAATATTGCAGTAGCTGAAGGTTTGGCGAATGGGATTGGTTTTGGTTCATCAGAAATATATGTAATCCGCGTCCATGATGGAACTTCGAATAGATTTTTATTCTATCGCTTACAAGAAGATAGTTTCATGGATATTGCCACAGCAGCAATGACCGGGGCGGGTGGTTTGAAACGGGTTCCATCAGAGGTTGTAAATAATTACACAGCGGCTCTGCCTGCAACTAATGAACAGGAAAAAATCGCCAACTTCCTCGATCACGAAACCGCCAAGATCGACACCCTGATCGAAAAACAACAACAGCTCATCAAACTGCTAAAAGAAAAACGCCAGGCCGTCATCAGCCATGCCGTCACCAAAGGCCTAAATCCCAATGCCCCCATGCGCGACTCAGGGGTTGAGTGGTTGGGCGAGGTGCCGGAGCATTGGGAGGTTTGTAAACTTAAGCACATAATCACTTCTTTAGAATCAGGTGCCAGCGTTAATGCGGCTGATATTTCAGCGCAAGGCGATGAATTTGGAGTGTTGAAAACAAGTTGCGTTTATACGCGTTCTTTTCGAATTGAAGAGAATAAAACAGTCGTTAACGACGAGTATGGTCGTGTGAAATGCCCTATTAGAAAAGGTGCGATTATTATTAGTCGAATGAATACACCTGAACTAGTTGGTGCTAGTGCGTTGGTAGACGTAGAGCAACCTAATATTTTCTTGCCAGATCGATTGTGGCAAACCGTGTTTTCTGAAGAAGATAAGCAAAATCCAAAATTTGTAGCATTTTTCATGATGATTAAAGGGTTTAGAAGTCAAATATCTTTAGCTGCAGAGGGTGCTAGCAGTAGTATGCAAAATATTGCTAAAGATGATTATCTGTCAATTAATATTGCTTTCCCTGCCATTAATGAACAAGACGCAATAGTAGATTATCTTGAAAATAAATTATATGACTTAAACAGGCTCGAATTTTGCGCAAATAAAGCTATCGAACTTATGCAAGAACGCCGCACAGCCCTAATCTCCGCCGCCGTCACCGGCAAGATCGACGTTCGCGGCTGGCAAGCCCCACAACAAAACCAATCCAACAAGGAAACTGTCACATGAGTCTGTCAGGCGGTGGCACAGGATTATGCTCCCGGCAAATCCTAAGTATCGACATCCGTGTAGGTAAGGCCAACCACTGGAGTAGAGGATGGGGTTATGGAAAATAGTGAACAACAGTTTCTAATCTACGAATCTGACAGTGGCACGATTGAGGTGCGGCTGGAGCAGGATACGGTTTGGCTGACGCAGGCTCAGCTTGCAGAGCTGTTTGGTACTAAACGACCGGCTATTACGAAACATCTGGGTAATATATTTAAATCCAGTGAGTTAGAGAAGGATTCAGTATGTTCCATTTTGGAACATACTGCTTCAGATGGTAAGCGATACAAGACTCAGCGTTACAATCTGGATGCTATTATTTCCGTCGGTTATCGTGTTAATTCAGTTAATGCGACCCGCTTCCGCCAATGGGCCACTGCCCGTTTGAAAGAGCATTTGGTTCAAGGTTACAGCCTCAATCGCCAGCGCTTTGAGGCGAACGCCAAAGAGCTGGAAGCGGCAATGGCTCTGTTGCGTAAAGCAGCGCAAAGCCCATCTTTGCAGCTGGAAACGGGACGGGGGCTGGTGGATATTGCCACGGGCTATGCGCAAACTTTTTTGTTATTACAGCGTTATGATGAAGGCCTGCTCACTGAGCCACGCTCTGAGGCGGGTGGTGTGCTGCCAACGCTGGTTGAGGCGCGTGGTTCACTGGCGCAGTTGAAGTCTGAATTGATGGCCCGCAAAGAGGCCACCACCCTGTTTGGCCAAGAACGTGAAGAGGGCTTGGCTTCGTTGTTGGGCAATCTGGATCAGTCGGTATTTGGTGAGCCTGCCTATCCTTCGGTCGAATCCAAGGCGGCCCATCTGCTCTATTTTGTGGTGAAGAATCACCCCTTCTCAGATGGTAATAAACGTAGCGCGGCATTTTTGTTTGTCGATTTTTTGAACCGTAATGGCCGTTTGTTGGGTGATGAAGGTCAGCCGGTAATTAATGATGTGGGGTTGGCTGCATTAACCTTGCTGGTGGCAGAGTCAGATCCGGCACAGAAAGAGACAATGATTCGTTTGATTATGAATATGCTGGCAAGGGATATGACGCTATGAGCAGTAAGGCTAACGAATTCACCTTTCAAAACGACATGATTCGGCAGTTGGTTGCCAATGGTTGGCTGTTGGGCAAGCCAGAAAACTATAACCGTGAGCTGGCGCTGTATTCTGAAGATCTATTGGGGTTTGTTAAAGAGACCCAAGACAGCCAGTGGCAGAAGTTCTGTAAGTTATACCCGAATAATCCTGAACAGAAGTTTTTGGAACGCGTCGCGACCCAGCTGAATAAGGCCGATCCCAATGCCGCCAACAAGGAGATGCGTACCTTTGGTACCTTGGGTGTGTTGCGCCATGAGCTGCGTGATCGTGGCACCCGCTTTAGCCTGTGCCAGTTTAAACCCGAACATGATCTGAACCCGGATACCCTGGCGCGATATGAGAAGAATCGGCTGCGGGTGGTGCCTGAGTTGGTGTATAGCCCTTGGACTTCCCCATTAAGCCAATCTTCCCCCTCACCCCAGCCCTCTCCCTCCGGGGGAGAGGGAGTTAAAACTGCGAAGGCATGGCGTATTGATCTGGTGTTGTTTGTAAATGGCCTGCCGGTGGCGACCTTGGAGTTGAAGTCGGAATTCAAACAGGCGGTTGAGAATGCCATCAAGCAATACAAAACCACCCGTTTCCCAGTTGACCCTGCCACCAAAAAGCCAGAACCACTATTAAGCTTTAAACGCGGTGCCCTGGTGCATTTTGCGGTGAGTCAATATGAAGTCTATATGACGACACGCCTGGAAGGGGATGACACTTTCTTTCTGCCGTTTAATAAAGGTACCAAAGAGAGTGGGGCGGGTAATGATGTGCCGGAGGATGTGAACCAATACGCCACCGACTATTTGTGGAATGAGGTATTGCTGCCCGATAACCTGCTCAACATACTTGCTCGCTTTGTGCATCTACAGATAGAAGAGAAAGAGGACTGGGAAGGGCGTAAGTATAAAAAAGAGACTTTGATCTTTCCCCGTTATCATCAATGGGATGTGGTCAATAAGTTGGTGTGTGATGCACATAGTGAAGGCCCTGGGCACAAATACCTGATTCAACACAGTGCCGGTTCGGGTAAATCCAACTCCATTGCCTGGGTCGCCCATCAACTGTCTTCACTCTATGATCAGCAGGGTACTAAACAATTTAATTCAGTCATTGTTGTGACCGACAGAACCGTGCTGGATGATCAGTTGCAAGACACCATTAATCAGTTTGAACATGTGGATGGCGTGGTGGGGCGCATTAATCGAAATGAGGGCGATGGCTCTAAGTCGGAAAAACTCGCCGCCGCCCTGGAAGCTTCGCAACCGATTATTATCGTCACTATTCAAACCTTTCCCTATGTGCTGAAAGCGATTGAGAACAGTGTCAGCCTAAAGCAACGCCATTACGCCATCATTGCCGATGAGGCGCATTCATCACAAACAGGTTCTACTGCGCGCCAGTTAAAAGAGGTGTTGATGATGGACACTAAGGGTGATGCAGAAGAAGAGCTGGGTACAGAGGATATTCTCGATGCCGCTGTGGCATCGCGGCGTGTCTCGCCAAATCTAAGCTATTTTGCCTTTACTGCCACACCCAAGCCCAAAACCCTGGAACTGTTTGGCAGATTGCCCAATCCTGATGAGCCAGCCTCCAAAACCAACAAACCTGAGGCCTATCATGTCTACAGCATGCGTCAGGCGATTGAGGAAGGTTTTATTCTTGATGTATTGAAGAACTACACCAACTATAAAGTGGCCTATAACCTAGCCATGAAGATCGAGGGTTCTGATCAAGAGGTTGAGAGTAAACGAGCCAAGGTCAAACTTAACCAGTGGGTGCGCCTGCATGACTACAACATCGCCCAAAAGGTGCAGGTGATTGTTGAGCACTTTAAAGACAACGTGATGGGTCTGCTAGGCGGCCAGGCCAAGGCGATGGTGGTGACGTCTTCGCGCAAAGAGGCGGTGCGCTACAAGTTGGGCTTTGATAAATACATTAGCCAAAATTTATACAAGCCGGGCTACAAGAAGATCCACGCCATGGTGGCGTTCTCTGGTGAGGTGGAATTTGACGAGAAAGATCCTAATGTCGAAGGATTGATTGGTGAGAAGTTTACTGAGAACACAATGAACCCCAACCTTAAAGGCCGCGACATGCGCAAGGCCTTTGATTCTGATGACTACCAAGTAATGATCGTCGCCAACAAATTCCAGACCGGTTTTGATCAGCCTAAGTTGTGCGCCATGTATGTGGATAAGAAACTGGGTGGGGTGGAGTGTGTGCAAACCCTGTCACGTTTGAATCGTACCTATCCAGCTAAAGCGGAAACCGGCACCTTTGTGTTGGATTTCTTTAATGACCCAGACGATATTCTTGAATCGTTTCAGCCTTATTACCAGACGGCTGAATTGGCCGATGTTTCCAATCCTGACCTGATCTTTGATCTGTTCGACAAGCTGCGTGCTGCCGGTATCTTTCAGTGGCAAGAGGTAGAGCAGTTCTGTGATGCCTTTTTTATCAAGAACAAAAGCAATGCCGCCATTGCCAATATCTGCAAACCTGCCGTAGAGCGCTGGAAGATTCGCTATAAGTCTGCCATTGAGGCATTCAAACAAGCCAAGGAGATGTTTGAACGCACCAAGGCAACCGGCGATGCGGTATTGATTGCCAATGCGGAAAATAGTTTTAAGCAGTGCAAGCAGGAAAAGGATGCCCTGGAAGTCTTCAAAAAGGATTTGGGCACCTTTGTGCGTTTCTATGAGTTTATGTCCCAGATCGTCGATTATGACGATAAGAGCCTGGAGAAGCTGAGTCTGTATGCCCGCAACCTGCGGCCGATGCTGCGCGAGTCAATGATTGATGAGGATGAGATTGATCTGGATAGCGTGGTGTTGAGCCACTATCGACTTTCCAAGATCCGTCAGCAAGATATCAATCTGAAAGATGATGCGGGTGAATACCTAACCCCAGGTGATGGTTTGGGTACGGCCAAGGCCAAAGATAAAAAAGAAGAATACCTGTCGCAGATCATTAGCCGTTTGAACGAGTTGTTTATTACCGATCACCTGACTGAAAAAGATCTGGTCAACTATGCAAATACTATCAGAGACAAGATAAGAGAGAATGAGTTGGTAATGAAGCAGATCGCCAATAACACGCCGGAGCAGGCCATGTTAGGCGACTTCCATAAAGCGGTTGATGACGCAGTGATGGACAGCAGTGACGCGCATAAAAATCAGATGCTGCAATTGTTGTCCAATCCTGAAAAGGCTAAGGGCTTTGCCAGGGTAGTGTTTGATTTGTTGAAAATGGTAGATAACTCTGCGAGATGAGGTTTAGATGAGTGCCGAAGCTGTATCCACCAAACTCTTTCAGTCTGGTGTTTTAAGTGATTTATAAAAAGGACCTAGTTTTTTAGGAATCCATAATGCCGAAATTACCTATTTTATATTCCTTCCGACGCTGTCCGTATGCCATCCGCGCCAGGCTTGCGATTAAGATGAGTGGCATGCAAGTTGAGCTGCGCGAAGTGAAGTTGTCGGATAAGCCGAAATCCTTGTTGGCATATTCAGCTAAAGGAACAGTGCCTGTATTGGTATTGCCTGATGGGGCGGTGATTGATGAGAGTCGCGAAATTATGAGTTGGGCGCTACATCAGCATGACCCTGAGCATTGGCTGGCAAACAATCAAAATGAAATGATGAAAATTAATTCGCTTATTGATATGAATGATGCTGAATTTAAACAGCATCTGGATCGCTATAAATATGCTGATCGGTTTCCAGAATATCCAATGACGTTTTATCGCCAGCAGGCGGAGGGCTTTATCTCAGAGTTAGAGGCGCGGCTTAAAAGAGGTCGTTTTTTATGCTCGGATAAGCTCTCTTTGGCAGATATCGCTATTTTTCCGTTTATCCGGCAATTCGCTTACGTGGATAAAACATGGTTCTTTCAATCAGAATATTCACATTTACAAGCTTGGTTGGATGGCCTATTAAAAACACAGATGTTTTTAAGCGTGATGGGGAAATATGAACCCTGGCAGGCGAGTGACGAGCTGATAGTATTTTAACTCTTAGGCTAACACCTAGCCTGGGGCAATATCTGAATCTAAAGCTGGGGTGAATTACTTTTTAATTTCTGGTCACTGTTAGCTTCGATCTTATTGGTCTTTCTGCTCATCACCTATTTATTACTATGACTGTTCTTTCTGATTCTTTGTTTCTGATGCTGGCCTATCCGCTGCTTGCGGTTGGCATTGTGCTGGCGAGTTTTTGTCGTACACGTCTTTTCTCTTTTATCCCCTGTGGAGTGTTGTTGGCGGGGAGTTATGTTGCTGGTTATTTGGCTTTATGGCCGCTGTTGGCGCTTGTGGTTTTTATGGTGATGGCTTTTCTTTATCTTGATGGGCGGCGTTTTGATTGGTTAGGGCAGGGGCGTCGGCGTTGGTTGTTGTATGGCGGTATTGTGCCGTTGGCGTTGATGATTGGTTTCCGTATTTTTCCCGGTGTTGCCAATCCGTTGTTGTATGGCGATGTGCAGTTGAGCAGTGTGGCACGGCCGTTTTCGATTTATTTGAGTTTGGATAAGGGGGTTTTGGCGCTGTTGCTGTGGGCGGTGGCGTCGTCCAGGGTGTGGCCTGGCAAGATGTCGCCTGTGTCTGCGTTGTGGTTGTTGCCTCTGATGCTGGGAATAGTTTTATCTGTAGGCGTGATGCTGGGTTATGTGGCGCCTGATATTAAGTGGCCCGGTTTACCGCTGTTTGCCGGTTGGGCCTTGGCTAATTTGTTGGTCACCTGCGTGCTTGAGGAGGCGTTTTTTCGCGGTATTGTGCAGCGAGGTTTGATGGCTCGCTGGCAGCAGTATCGTTATGGCCCAGTGGCTGCGTTGGTGGTTGCTTCGTTGTTGTTTGGTATCGCTCATGCCGGAGGTGGCTGGATGTTTGTGTTGCTGGCGACGCTAGCGGGGCTTTTTTACGGTGCTGGTTATTGGTTAACGGGCCGCTTGTGGTTTGCGATGTTGCTTCATTTCTCGGTTAATCTGGTTACTTTTATTGGTTTTAGTTATCCAGCGTTGTTGTAGTCTCATATTACGATGATATAGATAGTTAAAAGGGACAGATCTATTTTCCAGTATGCTCCTCTAACCAGCGGTGCATCGCCTCCAGTTCACCCTTGAACAGTACACGACCTTGGGACTCTACCTGGCTCTGGTAAGCGCCAAGTGGTGCATGTGCCTGGCATGCATCGAACAGTTCACCGATGTCCTCTTGCTCGCCTTCCTCCAGCGCCGTCTCAGCGATCCTGAGGGCCTTTTGTGGTACCTCGACCTTATAGTGGTGCTTGGTGTTGCCCACCACGAAAACAGAGAAGAAGAAATAAGGCAAAGCGTAGACAATAATAAAAACGAAGCTTCCCTCCATGTCTGGCCTGCTTACAAGGGGTACCGCTACAAGTAAGAGGAAGCTAGCTATGGCCGCAACGATGGTCACAATCACAATGAGAAAACGCTTGTTCAGTTCGCGTAGGCGCAGGCGTTCCGCCTCCAGCTCTGCGCGCGCTGCTGCAATACTCGCTGTATCGGGTGGTGCGGACGTTATGTCGAAATCAAGCCCCATATATTCCCCGCAAGCAAGTGACGTACTGATTCATAAGCTGTGCTCTGCCTAATTGTTGCATCTTTAGCCCCTTCTAAATTCAATGGGGTTAGACTTGATTGATAATTCATATAACTGGGGCAGTATAACCGTGCTCAGGCTAATAATAAAATTGGGCGATACACAATAATTTTGTTTTAATACTGTTCTGTCGTAATTTTTTCAAACCATCCGCTTACTCTATTGGCGAAGCTATTTTAAGTACATGACCAATAATACCCATAATGTGATTCCTTGTTACGTTAGCGGCAAAGGCATGCATGCCAGCGATGCAACGTGGCGTTTTAAGACTGCGGTGATGTCGGTGTTGCAGTCGAGTGGCCTGGGCTTTGACACCCGTTATCATTATTATCGAAAACAGTTCCCAGACATGCCTGTTAATGAGTTCTCGCGCATGGTGTGTGACCCTATTGAATATTACGATAAAGATTGGCCAGGTTGGCAGCTTGAAAATAGGCACAGGTTTGAAAATGAGGATGAGTTAGTGACTGCTTTTTTTCTTGAGCGAGATCTTGAATTTCAGGCGCAGGCTAAGGTTGCCATTTTCGGTTTTGATGAGGCTGGCTTTGGCTCGGGTGTGAATGTGATGCGCTTTATTTATTCGGCTAAGCCTGTGCTTGGTTTTTATAATCCTGATTGTCGCCATGAGGGGCATAATATTCATAATGTGTTGCAGTTGGCAATGCAGCATCCCGATCTGGTTACCTTACGCCGCTACCATGATGTTGATGAGATCACTGCGCAGGTAGTGGCATGGCTTGGCGATAATTAAGAATAGAAAAAGATTTCTTGTTGTCACGTTCCTGCGTGGTAATGAAGTCGTAGGCGACGGATTACGATGATATCGCTTCCATCCGCAGCACAATCTCATCGCCTGCCTTTATCTCAATCGGGGTAGTGGCTGCGTCGGTAATGATCCAGTCGCTGGCGCGTAGGCATTCGCCTTGGGTGGCCAGC
>CAMYNQ010000049.1 GCA_947259785.1 uncultured Chromatiaceae bacterium
ATATCCCGCCGCACAATATGCGCGAGGTGGTTAGCGCCTGTATTCGCCTGCTGGATGAGCCGAAGTCAGATGTCAGTGCTCTGTGCGAGCATATTCAGGGGCCGGACTACCCGACCGAGGCCGAGATAATCACTCCGCGCGCCGATATTGAAAAGATGTATCAGACCGGTAACGGCAGTATTCGTATGCGTGCTGTGTATGAGCGTGAGGATGGTGATGTCATCATCACGGCGTTGCCGCATCAGGTCTCTGGTGCCAAGGTGCTGGAACAAATTGCCGCGCAGATGAATGCCAAGAAGCTGCCGATGGTGGAAGACCTGCGCGATGAGTCTGATCATGAAAACCCAACCCGGCTGGTGATTACGCCACGTTCAAACCGGATTGATATCGACGCATTGATGTTGCACCTGTTCGCGTCTACCGATCTGGAGCGCACCTACCGCGTCAATTTTAATGTCATTGGCATTGATGGTAAACCGCAGGTCAAGAGTCTGCTGATGATGTTGAAAGAGTGGCTGGTCTTTCGCACCGAGACGGTACGACGTCGTTTGCAGTATCGTCTCGACAAGGTTAATCGTCGCCTGCATTTGTTAGAAGGCATGTTGATTGCGTACCTCAATCTGGATGAGGTAATCCACATCATCCGTACCGAGGACAAGCCTAAACAGGTGCTGATGCAGCGCTTTGATTTGACCGAAGAGCAGACCGATTACATTCTCGATACCAAGTTGCGCCAATTGGCTCGTCTGGAAGAGATGAAGATCAGGGCTGAGCAGGACGAACTGGCCAAAGAGCGCGACATGTTGGAAAGGACTCTCAACTCGAAACAGCGCATGAAGACGCTTATTCGAAAAGAGTTGCTGGCTGATGCCGAGAAATATGGCGATGACCGCCGTTCTCCGATTATCGCCCGTGCGGCGGCAGAAGCCATGGATGAATCTGCCCTGACTCCCGCTGAGCCGGTGACGGTGGTGTTGTCAGAAAAAGGTTGGGTCCGTTCGGCCAAGGGCCATGAAATCGATGCTTCGACCATGAACTACAAAGCGGGTGATGGCTTTCTCTCGGCGGCGCGTGGCCGCAGCAATCAGCTGGCGGTGTTTATCGATTCAAGTGGTCGTTGTTACGCCGTGCCAGCCCATACCCTGCCGTCGGCTCGTGGTCAGGGCGAGCCACTGACCGGTCGTTTGAAACCTGCCGCGGGTGCTACTTTTGTCGCCGTGATTATGGGGGCGGAGAGTGATAAATATCTGTTGGCCTCGGATGCTGGTTATGGTTTTGTTGCCAAACTCGGTGACCTGATGACCAAAAATAAAAACGGTAAAGCAATCCTGAACGTGCCCAAGGGGGCGATGGTATTAGCGCCTACAGCAATTAAAGATCTGGCCACGGCGATGGTGACAGCGATTACCACTGAAGGGCGGATGCTGGCCTTTCCGTTGGCCGAATTGCCTGAGTTAAGTAAGGGTAAGGGCAACAAGATTATTGCTATTCCTTCTGCCCGTGTCGCCAGTCGCGAAGAATTTGTTATCGCCATTAATAGTGTCTCGTCGAAGCAGAAATTGACACTGCACTGTGGTCAGCGGCATACCAGCTTTAAACTTGCAGATCTGGAACATTATTCTGGTGAACGGGGGCGTCGTGGTAATAAATTGCCGCGTGGCTTTCAGAAGGTTGACCTGGCCCAGGTGGAAGAAAAGTAATTAGGCGGAGCGTTTGTCATCTATTGATGGGCACTCTTTGAAGATACGGGCGCTGCACTGTCTGCAGCGTTCGTCATCCAGTTGCTTATAAATCTTGCGAATCGCACTGGCCTTGGTATGAAAGATGTTTTCTCTGCCGATGCTGTCGATAAAACCGCCCTTATCCAATAACTTCCTAACGCCGGGTTTGACGCTGCAAAGATAGAGGGCGCCACCAAAACCACGGCGTCGGTTGGCTTCACGTTTTAATAATTCCGCCCCGCTGACATCAATAAGATTTATCCCGCTACAGATAATCAGTACCCTGTTTTGTGCCGAGCTATGATTGCCAATGTGATGTAAGGTCGCTTCAATATCGCTAACCGAGCCAAAGAAGACCGAACCATCAATGCGAATGATTTTCAATTGTGGGCAGTCCTGGTTCTTGGGGCTATTGCTGGTGAAACGGCGATTGCGATGTTCTGGGTCAGGGGTGCGGCTGACGATGTTGGGATGCGAGATACGAATCAAATGTAGGATCAGTGACAGCATGACACCGACATAAATTGCGAAGGTTAGCTCGACAAAAACAGTCGCAAAAAAGGTGGTTGCTAGCACTGCGGCATCAGTGCGGCTGGTGATGAGAATAGTCTTGATAGCACGGAAATCCACCATTTTATAGGCTACCAGCAACAGAATGCCGGCCATGGAGGCAATTGGCAGGTAGGCGGCCAATGATGCGGCAGTGAGCAGGATGATAGCCACACCAATGGCACTGAATACCGCCGCCATCGGTGTCTTGGCGCCGGCACTGTAATTGAGAGCTGAACGGGTAAACGAGCCGGACGAGGCGTAACTGGAAAAAAAGCTGCCGACGATGTTGGAAAACCCCTGACCAATGAATTCCTGATTGGCGTTATGCAGTTGGTGGCTCTTGTGGGAGATGCTGCGGGCGATGGAGACTGCTTCCATCAAACCAAGAATGGCAATCGCCAGGGCGCCGGAAGTGATCTGCTGCCAGGTCTCCAGCGAGAAGTCGGGTAGGGATAAGGGGGGCAGGCTGGAGGGCAGTTCGCCCACCAATTTGATGCCGCTAGCTTCACCACCAGTGGCTTGGGCAAACAGGCTGGCAACAATCATGGCCAGTAACAGGCCAGGCCAGCGGGGGAGTATACGGCTGGCCAGCGCTGCGGTAATGATGGTGATAGCGGTGATGGTAAGGGCGTAGAGATCCCATTGCGGCAGCCTTTCTATTAGCTGACTCCAGGTGTTTAAAAAGCTTTGATCGCGGGGTAGCCAGACACCAAAGATGTGTTTCAGCTGGCTGGTAATGACCAGGATGGCGGCACCGGCGGTAAAACCAACGATGACTGTGTGTGAGATGAAGTTGACCAGCGCGCCCATGCGCGCCAGCCCCAGGGCCAGCTGGAAAAGCCCGGCGGCCAGAGTCAGTGTTAAAACCAGGCTGATGTAGGCGCTGCTGCCGGGTTCTGCCAGGGGGGCGATGGTGGCGAAGACGACGATGGAAATCGCAGTGGTCGGGCCAGACATCAGGTGAAAAGATGAGCCGAGCAGGGCGGCGATAATGACCGGGACGATGGCGGTGTAGAGACCGTATTCCACCGGCAGCCCTGCTAGCAGGGCCAGGGCCACACTTTGTGGTAGTACGACAATGGCACCGGTCAGACCAGCGTACAGGTCATGATGAAGTGTTTTTTTGCTGAGTTTGTGCCACCAGCCTTGGTAGGGGTGCGGCGTAAAAGATATTTTTGCCTGGGCCTGCTCTCTTTCCATGAAACTCCAGTAATGTGCCGGATACTTTTTTAGTGGCTATAAAGCTATATCGGTTGTTTAGCGTCAGACTGCAGCATTGTTATGTTGAGGGTTGTTATATTTGGCTTGAACTTTTATGGTTTGGCCCCATCATACAAGCCAATGTCGCTTAAAGACGGCTTTGAATTAATATCTGTTTGGAGGATTGATGAAACGTATTTTTCTGTTTTTGGCCACTAACCTGGCAATTATTGTGGTGCTGAGTATTTCTCTGCGCCTGTTGGGGTTTGAAGGTTTTCTTGATGCTCAGGGCGTTGACCTGAACTTGAATTCGCTGTTGCTGTTTGCCGCTGTATTTGGTTTCGGTGGTGCCTTTATTTCACTGGCGATTTCCAAGTGGATGGCCAAACGTAGCACCGGTGCCAAGGTGATTGAACAGCCTAGTAATGAAACCGAACGTTGGTTGGTGGCGACGGTGACTCGTCAGGCCGAACGTGCCGGCATTGGCATGCCCGAGGTGGCGATATTCCCTTCGCAGGCGCCGAATGCCTTTGCCACGGGTATGAATCGTAATAAGGCCTTGGTGGCGGTCAGCAGTGGTTTGTTGCACGCCATGGATAAGGACGAGGTTGAGGCGGTGCTGGGGCATGAGATTGCCCATGTAGCCAACGGTGATATGGTTACCCTGACCCTGATCCAGGGGGTGGTGAATACCTTTGTTATCTTCCTGTCGCGGGTGATTGGTCATACGGTTGACCGGGTGGTGTTCAAGAACGAACGTGGCCACGGCCCGGCCTTTTGGATTACTACTATTGTTGCTGAGATCGTGTTGGGTATTTTGGCTTCGGCCATTGTCATGTGGTTTAGCCGTCATCGCGAATTCCGTGCCGACGAGGGCGGTGCCAGCTTGGCCGGCAAACAAAAGATGATTGCTGCGCTGGAGCGTCTTAAACAGGGCTCAGCTCCCGCGGTATTGCCGGATCAGCTGGCCGCTTTTGGCATTGCTGGTGGGTTGGGTAGTGGCATCAAAAAAATGTTTATGAGTCATCCGCCATTGGATGAGCGGATCGAGGCGCTACGCCGCTCTGCCTAGCTAAGTTATTGTCGTGTCAGTAATTTTTTTGCTGTCGCGGTAATTCTTCCTGATTTTTTTGTTTTTTTTCCATTCAGCAGTTATTCAGCTTGGTTCAGCTAAAGTCTGTTTAACCCTAAAGGGTTTTGCCCCATCCGCAAGGATTAGGGCGGGGAAATAATTTCTTATGAGGAGACATATTATGAAACGTATTATTGCTTCTGCAGTTCTGGCTTCGGCTTTTGTTGCTGCACCTGTTATGGCTGATCTGGATCTGGCCAAAAAGAGTGGTTGTATGGCTTGTCACAGTGTTGAGGCTAAAGTTGTTGGCCCAGCATGGAAGGATGTAGCTGCCCAGGTTAAAGACCGCGCTCGCATCATCAACTCTATCAAGAAAGGTAGTAAAGGTAGCTGGACTTCAGTGACCGGTGGTGTGCCAATGCCTCCATACTCACCGCGTGTTTCTGATGAAAACGTCGAGAAACTAGCCGACTTCATCATGGGGCTGTAGTTAAGAGTAAAGCCTAAGAACTGAGGTTCTTTCAAAACCCCAGGCTGTGCCGAAGTTTTTTCGGTAGCCCGGGGTTTTTTTATTCCCTGTACTTGCAGCAAACCGTCTATTGTTTCGGTTATTCTTGGGCTTCTTATTTCTGTGCCGGGTAGCGTCATGCGACTTTTGATTGTTGAGGATGAAACAGAGTTGAGGCGGCAGCTACAGCAGCGCTTCAAGGATGAGGGCTATGCGGTGGATGTCGCCGCCGATGGCGAAGAGGGGCTTTATCTCGCCAGGGAATATCCCTTCAACGCTGCCGTGGTGGATATTGGCCTGCCCAAGCTTTCCGGTATTGAGTTGCTGCAGCAGTTGCGCAGTAGTAGCAAGAGCTTCCCTGTGTTGTTGCTGACGGCCCGTGGCCGCTGGCAGGACAAGGTCGATGGTCTGGACGCCGGTGCTGATGACTACCTGGTCAAACCGTTTCATATTGAAGAGCTGGTGGCAAGGGTCAAGGCGCTGTTGCGGCGTTCGGCCGGGTTGTCCCAGTCTGAAATCACCTTTGGGCCTATTAGCTTGAATATATCAACCCAGCAGGTGTTGTTGAGTGGCGTAGAGCTGGAATTGACCGCCTATGAATACAAAGTCCTCGAGTACTTAATGATCAATGCTGGTAAGGTAATATCGAAAGTCGATCTGACCGAACATATCTATGATCAGGATTTTGATCGCGACAGTAACGTAATTGAGGTGTTCGTCGGTCGTTTACGCCGTAAACTTGATCCCGATAATGTCTTGCAACCGATTGAGACGTTGCGTGGCCGAGGTTATCGGTTTTCACTGGCAGAAAGTGATAAGTGAATCTTTCTATTAACAGCCGTATGTTGATTGCGGCCAGTATTATCCTGTTTGGTTTCCTCGGAATTACCGGGTTAACGCTGGAAAAATCTTTTTATGCCTCTACGGAAGAGTCGTTCAAGGAGCGTCTGCGGGTACATTTGAATTCCCTAATAGCTTCGGCAGAGATTAATGAGGCTGGTGGAGTTCGGCTTGTTTATGCCCTGCCTGAATCACGTTTTTTTTCCGAAAATTCCGGTCTATACGCCAAGATCATTGCCAATAATGGGGCGCTGGTCTGGTCGTCACCATCCATGCAGGGGCTCACCATTGCTGTGCATGCAGGGCTGGAACGTGGGGTTTCGCGTTTTCAATATTTAAGCACTTCAAGCGACGAACCGGTGTTGGGTTATAGCTTGGGTGTGAACTGGAGTGAACAGGAGAAGTCTCAGGAAGCTTATACCTTCGTCGTGGCGGAAAGCCTGAAGCGCTTTAATCAGCAGCAACTCGAATTTCAACAGAATCTCTGGGGCTGGTTAGGTGGGGTGACGCTGGTATTGCTGCTGATGTTGACCTTGATTCTGCGTTGGGGCCTGGCACCGCTAAGAGAGGTGGCCGAGGATTTGCAGGATATTGAGAGCGGTAGGCATTTGCGTTTGCAAGGGAATTACCCTAAAGAGTTGCGGGGCCTGACGGACAATCTAAATGCCCTGATTCGAACCAATACCGAGCACGAAGAACGCTATCAGGCCAGTCTTGGTGATCTTGCCCATAGCCTTAAAACCCCCTTAGCAGTATTGCGCGGTGCGGTGGAGACTGGTCATTTATCGGTGACTGGCCTGCAGGCCAGTGTTGAGGAGCAGGTTGAACGCATGGATCAGATTGTCCAGTACCAGTTGCAGCGCGCGGCTACATCAGGGCGCACGGCGCTGATGGCGCCGGTTGATCTGGCCGTGATTACGCAAAAAATCATCAATGCCCTGAATAAGGTCTATGCAGGGAAAGAGATTGTTTGTCGAGCTGAGGTGGAGGCTGGGCTGACGTTTAGTTGTCAGGAAGGTGACATGATGGAGTTGCTAGGAAATCTGCTAGACAACGCCTATAAGTGGGCGGAAAGGCGGGTTGTGGTTAAGATTCGACGTGAATTGTTGGAGCCATCGACTGAGCCGGGCCTAATCCCGGGCCTAATCATAGAAATCGTCGATGATGGCCCGGGAATCGATGAAAAAGACCTGGACACAGTGTTGGCCCGGGGTGGACGGACGGATAGTCAGATCAGTGGTCATGGACTGGGTCTGGCCATGGTGCAGGATATCGTTGAGTTGTATAACGGCAAATTGAGTATTTCACGTGCTAAGTTAGGTGGGGCGCAGATAGAGTTGTGGTTGCCCTGAAGTTAGAGACTGGTAAGCGACTAAAGTCAGGTGCTTGAGTTGCCGATAACCTGATTGGAAGTAGTTCTTTTTGATCCCACACTGGAGGTTGGATCCAAACTCAGGAGTTTTAGTATGGATATCAGCGGTGTTATGTCTACAGCCAGTCAGGCGAGTAAAATGGCAGATGACCCGATTACTGTTGCGGTGCAAAAAAAGGTAATGGATGTTGCCGCAGAAACGTCTGCCGAGCTGATTAACAGTGTCGTTCATGATAGCTCAGAAGTCCCCAGTGATAAGTTGCCCCCGCATCTTGGCCGCAATATCAACGAAACTGCCTAGGTAGTTAACCTTTTAGAATATTAGTTCTCCATCTTCCGTTGGGTTGGTGGAGAATAATTGTCTTGCCCATTCCTCTAGTTCCAATCCAAATTTCTGTTTTAACTGTTCTGCTTGGCGTAGCAGGGCGGGCTGGTTGACTTCCGTTGGCCTTTTTTTGAAAGCAAAGATGATGATGTTGGTGTACCCGGGTACGGTCAGGCACAGTGTTGAGTGGTCAAACCGCTGCCGAATCAGCCAGAGGATGTCCCTGAATTTACCAGCATCATTGGTGAGCAGGTTCAGCACCAGCATGCCATTGTCTTCAAGTTGTTGGTGACAGTGTTGGTAGAAACCTGGTTTTTGTAACAGGGCAGGGACTTCCTTTCCAGCATAGATATCAATCAGCATCATGTCGTAATGTTGCATGTCTTGTCGCAGAAAGTGTGCGGCATCATCGATCTTGATTGTCAGCTTGTCTGAATCAGGCAGTTCAAAATAATCACGACTGACGTCAGCGATGGCAGGGTCGATTTCTACGACAGTGATTTGTGAGTCGGGTAGTTGAAAATGCAGCTGACGTACCATGTCGCCACCACCCAGACCGAATAATAAAATCTGCTGGGGTGATGGCTGAAATAACAGCGCCGCCATCATGGCTTGCATGTAGGGCAGCACCAGTTGTTCAGGTTTGTTACGCAGCAGAACACTTTGTATGGCTAGAGGGTCTGTGCGTAGCAGACGCAATTCAGCATTTTCGCTGACCTCGATGGTTTGGAAGTCTGTCCGACGCGTGTAAATGAGTTTGGTCGCTGGCCATTCCACTAAGCGATATCCTCGCCCAGTTGTGAGGTGACGAAGGCCTTCATGGCGGCTTCCAAGGCTGTTTTACCTTGGCTGTTGATGTCGGGTTCAATGGAGGCTGACCATTCGCTAGTGGTCTCCCAGTCCCAGTTGAGGTCTATGTGTGCCTCTTCAATAATCGGCCCGCCTTGTGACCAGTAACGGCTTGGGGACCAGCGTCGTGCTGCCATGTCTGGGTGAGGTGAATATAAATAACTGCTTCCATCTGGTTCAGGACTCAGGGCAATATTTTTTGCCTTGGCGACCCAATAATCCAACTGTTCGCGAGTGAGTTGATTAACTTTCATGGGCTTAGCATAAAACGATGCATTGCCAGACTCAATCCTTGAGTCTGGCAATGGTTCTCACAAGGAAGGGGGACAACTTGTGAGTCGGAAATCCAGTTCCGTAACGAACCACTCCTTTAGTCCGGCACCGTGTCTTCATTGAAGACTTAATCTTGGCATCCACCAAGCTTGCAATAATCATATCGGCTGGGGTTTCTGCTTCATTAGTGTCGTTTTGTTAACAAATGTAAACAGTTGCCGGGCATGTCCTAGGCGTGTTTCAGTTCTACTGTTGATAGCCTAGTTGACCGCCTAGATTGGCACTGGCCATGTCGATGCTGGACAAGGGTTGGCCATCACCGCCACCGCCGATTAGGTAGACAAAGTTTTTGTAGGTGGTTGCGGCGTAGGCACTGCGAGCAACGGGCAGGGGTGAGGCATAGCGCCATGCTTGCAGATGACCACCGTTGCTTATTTTGGCGACCTCAACGCTGTTAAGGCGTTGATTGCCGGTGTGCCCGCCTGCAATATATAAATATTGTCCTAGTGTGAAAGACTCAGCGACTAACCTGGGTGTTTGCAGGCCATGATTCTCTATCTGCCAGGGACTGAGTTGCTGGCTGCTGGTAACCCTGCTGGATTCAACATCACTATAGCTGGCCTGATTCTGGTTTCTCATGTGGCCGCCGAGCAGGTAAATTCTATCGCCTGCGATCGCTGCAGAATGGATGTAGCGATCAATGATCGATTCATGTTGCTCCATTTGCCAAGCGCTGAGTGAGCCATCGGCTTGGATGGTGCTGCGTTCTATGGACTTGAGAAAGCGGCCATCATAACCGCCAATGGCATAGATGGTGTTGTCATGAATAACGGTTTTCAGGCCGCGGCGTGGGCTTAGCGTGTGACTGATGGTCTGCCATGGCCCAAGCGAGCCATCAGCTTTGATCTGAGCGCGTTCTACCGAGGCGATCGGATAGTTTTGTTTGCCGGTATCACCACTGCCGCCACCCAGCGTGTAGATAAAACCATTGTCAGCAATGGCGGCATTGTAAAAGCGTCCTTCGGTGATTGGGCTGGTTTGCCGCCAGGGGCCGAGCCTGCCGTCTGCGTCGATGGCTGCGTATTCGACAGGCCGGACGTAGCGGTCGTTGTCGCCGATCCCGCCTATGACATAGATAAAACCGTTATATGTGGCCGCAGCCGGGGCACGACGCGCCAGTTGCAGCGGCGCGATGCTTTTCCAACCGTTGATCCAGTTGTGTTGATGGGCTTGATTTGATGAGCCGCTGCTAAGCCAAATCACCGCCACAACTACCAATAGAATAAACAGTAGCGGCCCAAGCAGGCCGCCCTGATTGTTTTGTTGCGTCATATTTAGTGGTTGGTGGCGAAGATTACTTCAGCGACATCTTTGTAGTGCCTGGCAAAGTGCACGGTCATACCTTCTTGTATGTGCTTGGGAAGTTCCTCAAAGTCTTTGCGATTGGCTTCTGGCAGCACCAATTCCATGATGCGATTACGCCGCGCTGCAATCACCTTTTCTCGGATGCCGCCGACCGCCAGCACTTGGCCGGTAAGGGTTAGCTCACCAGTCATGGCCAGCTGGCGGGTAAGTTTCTTTTTCCGCGCCAGTGATAGCAGTGCCGTGGCCATGGTGACGCCAGCACTGGGGCCATCCTTAGGGGTGGCGCCCTCAGGCACATGCAGATGCAGGAAGGCCTTGTCGAAAAAGCTGGGGTCGCCATTGAAGTCCTTGATGTTGGCGAGGATGTAGCTGTAAGCAATCTCGGCCGATTCTTTCATCACATCCCCCAATTGTCCTGTTAGCTTAAAGCCTCGGTTTAGGTTATGGATATGTGATGCTTCGATAGTCAGTGTCGCACCGCCCATTGAGGTCCAGGCTAGGCCGTTAACGATACCGATGCCGCTAGGCAGCTTTTCCTTACGGAAGAATGGTTGGCCTAGATACTCTTCAACATCCTTGATGGTGATGCTTTTTTGTTTCTTGGTTCGGGGTTTGCTGACGAATTCGACCACCGCTTTTCGTACCATGCGACCAAGTTGTTTTTCCAGGTTACGAACACCGGCTTCGCGGGCATAACCCTCGATGACATGGCGCAGGGCTGAATCAGTGACTTTGAGCTCGCTCTTTTTCAGACCGGCCTTTTGCAATTGGCGTGGCCACAGATGGTTTTTGGCGATTTCGACTTTTTCCTCGGTAATGTATCCACCTAGGCGGATGATCTCCATGCGATCCAGCAGTGGCCCCGGAATGGTGTCGAGGGTATTGGCCGTACAGATGAATAATACCTTGGTGAGGTCAAGGCGGACGTCGAGATAGTGATCAAGAAACTCCGAGTTCTGTTCCGGATCCAGCACCTCGAGCATGGCTGAGGCCGGGTCGCCACGGTAGGAACTGCCCATCTTGTCGATCTCGTCGAGCATGATCACCGGATTAGCACTGCCGACATCTTTGAGTGCCTGCACAACCTTGCCGGGCATGGCACCGATGTAGGTGCGTCTATGGCCTTTGATCTCGGCTTCATCGCGCATCCCGCCCACTGAGAAGCGGTAGAACTCGCGTCCCAATGCGCTGGCAATGGATTTGCCGATTGAGGTCTTGCCGACCCCCGGAGGGCCGACCAGCAGAATGATAGAGCCGGAGATCTCGCCCTTGAGTGATCCGACCGCCAGGAATTCTATGATGCGGTCTTTGACGTCGGCGAGCCCATCATGATCTTTGTTGAGGATGGTGCGCGCCTCTTTCAGGTTGAATTTGTCTTTTGAGTAGAGCCCCCATGGCAGCATGGTTATCCAGTCGAGATAGTTGCGGGTGACGGCATATTCGGGAGAACTGGCATCGAGGATGCGTAGTTTATCCAGTTCCTCATCAATGCAGTCCATTACCGGCTCAGGTACAATTAGCCCATCCAGGCGTTTGTTGAACTTGTCGATATCGGCCTGGCGGTCATCCTTGGCAATGCCCAGTTCTTTTTGAATCACCTTAAGCTGTTCACGAAGGAAGAACTTGCGCTGATGTTCGCTGATCTTTTTTTCAACTGAATGACGGATTTTGACCTGTAGCTTGGCAACCTCAAATTCTTTCTTGATTAGAACGAGCACCTTTTGCATGCGGCGGTGGAGATTGATGGTTTCAAGTATGTCTTGCAATTCTTCCTTGTCGGCGGTGGTCAGCGCTGCGGCAAAGTCAGTCAGCGGCGATGGGTCGTTCGGGCCGAAGCGATCCAGAAAATATTTTAACTCTTCACTGTAGAGTGGGTTAAGCGGAACCAGTTCTTTTAAAGTATTAATGATGGCCATTGCATAGGCCTTGGTTTGCTCAGAATTTTTGGCTTGGGTTTCGTTTGGATATTCAACCTCGGCCAGGTATGGCGGTTCAGTTGAGAGCCACTTCACTACTTTAAAACGACGTATGCCTTCGGCAATAAATTGCAGTTTGCCATCGGCACGGGAGGGTTGATGCAGTTGGATTACACTGCCTATCTGGCAATAATCCTCAGTGGTGGCATCTTCATCATCTTCGCGGCGCACCAGTAATACACCGCCGACTTGAGCTTCGGTTTCACCAATTTTTTTGACGGTGTCCACCCATGGGTTTTCAGCCATCAAAATGGGTAGGGTTTGTGCCGGAAAGAAAGGTCGATCCGACAGCGGCAGGATGTAAAGCGTTTTAGGCAAGTCCTTATCGCTAAGTGTCACACTGGACGATATGGAATTGTCTTTTCCTAGAATGAGTTCTTCGGGTTCAATCCAGTCATCTTCGTCATTATCATACATAGAGAAATCCTAGCTGGTTATTGTTGTTATTTGCTTAAGGCTCCAACGCCCCAATACTGCATCCATTCACTATATACGTTCACGACAAGCTTTGCATTTTCTTGAATTTTATTACCTGGTTCCCCCGTTTTTTTGTAACAACTCTATTTTTTCCTGTGGCAATATTGAAAACGGATGATTTTATTTAAGGAAATTCCATGAAATATGGCGATGTTGATATTGTTAAACAGAGCACCTGTTTTCAGGGCTTTTTTCGTATAGATAAATTCCGTTTGCGTCATGCCTTGTTTGAAGGCGGCTTAAGCGAAGAAATGAGCCGTGAACTGTTTGAACGTGGCCATGCCGTGGCTATGTTGCCTTATGATCCGGTGCTTGATCAGGTGGTGCTGATTGAGCAGTTTCGAATCGGTGCCCTGCGTGACCCTGATGGCCCGTGGATGACTGAAATAGTGGCTGGCATGATTGGTGATGGTGAGACAGCTGAGGATGTCGCCTTGCGTGAATCGATTGAGGAGTCGGGCTGTGAGGTGACAGATTTACAGCGAATCTGTCGCTATTATCCCAGCCCCGGGGCCTGTAGTGAGACGATAGAGCTGTTTTGTGGCCGGGTCGACGCCAGTAAAGCAGGAGGCATCCATGGATTGAATCATGAGCATGAAGATATTCGTGTGATTACGGCGGGCTTTGATGAAGCAATGGCCTGGATTGAATCTGGCCGACTTAACTCTGCTGCGGTGATTATGGCTTTGCAGTGGTTGGCAATGAACAAGGCTAGGTTGTTACGGGCCTGGCAAGACTAGTCTGACCTGATTGTCTCCAGTATCAGCCGTTCCAGTGATCTTGCAGGGCGGCCTGTTTGCCGCGTTGTTCATTGACCGTCAGTAACAATATCAAACCGAGAATAAAAAACAGCAGGGTGGAAAGAATCGCCAAGCGGTGATTGCCCTGCACCAGATAAATGGTTGCGCCATAGGTTAATGGGCCAATGATGGCGGCAAGTCTAATCGCCAGGCCCCATAGGCCAAAAAACTCACCACTGCGTTGCGGTGGAGAAAATTGCCCAACCATGGCCCTGCCTGCTGACTGGCTTGCGCCAAGGGCAAAACCAATCAAATTGGCCGCTAGCCAAAATGTCGTCGTTTCGGTGGCGCTGTAGGCGATGGCAATGGCAGTGATCCAGATGATCAGGGTGAGGATAAGGCTGGTTTTTGAGCCGATACGATCCTGAATATGGCCGAAAATCAAGGCGCCGATGGCGGCGGTGATATTGACCACCATGATGAGTAGTAGTGTGTCTTTGGTTGTGAATTGCATGACTTCCTGGGCATAAATGGCCGCTAAGACAATGACGGTGTTGATGCCAGCATGGTAGGTGGTCAGAGTAAGCAGGAACCGAAATAGATCCTGATGCTGACGGGCGTGTTTAATGGTGTGCCTGAGACGATTGAATCCATTCCTTATTTGGCTTTTCGGATTGAGTGATTCGCTGCTCATGGCGCGTTCCTTGAGCCATAGCAGGGTTGGTAAGGCGGCCAGGGTAAAGATAACGGCAACGATCAGGTTGGTTGTAGGGACGAAATCCTGGGCTTTGAGTCCTTGTGCTTGGGCCCAATCTATATAAACAATGCACAGGCCCAGGGTGAGAAGCCCGCCGATATAACCCAGTCCCCAGCCATAACCAGACAGACGCCCCATCCGTTCCGGGGGGGTTATTTCTGGCAGGAAAGCGGCGATAAGGCTTTCCCCGGCAGAAAACATGAAGGTGGCCAGGATTACCAGTCCCATGCCCAGTGCGATATCGCCAGGGCCAACCAGGCTGAGCAGTGAGGTAAAAAGCACACAGCCCAGGGTGGTGAAAATCAGAAAGCGCTTTTTGGCGGCTGAGTGGTCGGCAATCGCCCCGAGGATTGGCGCACAGAATAATACCAGCCCGTTGGCAATGGCCATGGCAATGGTCCAGAGCAGGGTGGCGTGGCCATTTTGTTGCGTGTTGAAGTCAGCGGCGACCACGCTGACAAAGTAGGCGTTAAAGACGGCGGTCAGCACCACCGTGGTAAAACCTGAGTTGGCAAAGTCGTACATGCACCAGGCGAAACGTTCACGATTGCTGGCTGGCGCGATGGCTGAAATTTGTTTTGCTGTGGGCTTGATCATTGGGCTAAGGTTATACCTTGATTATGCAGTGACGGCCAAAATGATTTCAGTGCCAGGAATTAAGTTCATCAACATGGAAGTCGATATCATTATTAGGGATTTTGATTGGGTGTAAATAGTAGGGTATGAAGATTTACGAAGACAATTTTCGGCGTTTGATGCTGTTGATGCCTGAATTAAGGGCATTTGGTAAGCAGTGTCGCACCGCGCATAGTCAGGAAGGCTTGCATGTGGATGTGCTGGAAAGACATAAGTACACCACGGTCATTAATTTGGCCCAAAATCTACCGCTGAAATTTTTGTCGACAGCGATGTCATCGATGATTGTTCGTGTCTATCACGATGCCGAGGTGGCTGAAGTGTTGTCATATCAGCGTCAATATCGCTTTAAAGCCAAGTATGACTATCCAAACCCTGAAATGTGCCAGGTGCGTGAAAAACAGCGGGTTAATGAATTCCTGGGCGAGTGGTTGGACTTTTGTCTGGCCAGTAATGTGCCGGTACGGGCAGTGGCGATGGTGTGAGGAAAATATTGTTGCTCATTGTTGATCTGGCGGGGTTCAGGTGAAATGATGACTGTCTTTTCAGGTATAGCCGCGACAAGGCTGTGGCTGTTTATTTATTGTTAATTTTCGCTAAAGGATTTCAGTTTATTGCCGTTTTATGGGGCTGAGCTGTTTAATGAAGCATGCGGTGTGTAATGCGTTCAAGATGCTCGAATAATTAATGGCTTTTTGTGTCGCGGTGATCATTGAAGGGATGCTATGACTACGAATAATTCTGAACAAGTTTCGATCAAGGGGGTTTCAATTCCAACCAAGATAAACCTTGTGGTTGGGGTGGTTTTTCTACTTGTGATTCTAGCGGTAACCTTTTTTGTTTTTTCTCAGGACAAAGTTCATGTCCTGGATCAGGCAAAAGAGCGTACCCGTGATATGACAACGCTCTATTTTGATAGCCTTAACACCATGATGCTGACCGGTACCATGGCCCAGCGTAAGATTCTTCAGGACAAACTGCAACGTCGTCCCGGCGTGCTGGAGGCGCGCGTGATTCGCGGTGAGCCAGTCAAGCAACAATTTGGCCCAGGTTTTGACCATGAGCAGCCGGTCGATGATCTTGATTTGCGAGCACTAAGCGGTGAAGAAATTGTCGATGTTAACGATACTCCAGAAGGGCGTGTTTTAACTGTCCTGACGCCGTTCAAGGCGACCACCAATACACGTGGTGTTAACTGCTTGCAGTGCCATGATGTACCTAATGGCGCCATTAATGGGGCGATACGTGTTTCTTATTCCTTGGCGGAAATGGACGCCCAGATTGAAGAGGAAATGATGGTCGAGGCAGCTGTTAACCTAGCAGCCCTGGCGATTGGTTTATTACTGATTAATTATTTTCTGCGTGGCTGGGTAAGTCAGCCGTTGGTCAATTTGATGAATGTGGTGACCAGTCGTGCCGCAGGGGATGCGAATGTCCGTGTTGAGGTGGCATCTGGTGATGAGATAGGTAAGGTGGGCGCTGCTTTCAACGATATGGCTGACAAGGTGAACGCCAGCACCAAACGTGAACATGAAGCGGCGCAAGAGTTGCGGCATAAGGTTGATGTCTTGCTCGATGTGGTGAATAAGGCTGCCAAGGGTGATATGTCCGGAAAAGTCACCTTTGCCGGTAGCGATGCGATTGGTGAATTGGCGACTGGCTTGCAAGGCATGATCGGCAATATCCATAAGATGATTGAAGAGCGACACCAGGCTGTTGAAGACTTGAAGCAAAAAGTGGATCACATCCTGGATGCGGTTGCCAAGGCTGCTAGTGGCGATTTGACCGGCAAGGTTGGGATTTCTGGCGATGATGCCGTTGCTCAGTTGGGGCGTGGTGTTCAGTCAATGATAGATAATCTTAATGTTGTGGTTGCTCAGGTGCAGCGTTCAGGCATTCAGGTGACTTCTTCCGCTACCCAAATAGCAGCGACAGCGAAAGAACAGGAGGCAACCGTGGCAGAGCAGGCAGCAACCGTTAATCAGGTTGTGGCCACAACCACCGAGATTTCTGCGACAGCAAAAGAATTGGTTAGCACTATGGATGAAGTGGCTACCGTGGCGGAAGGAACGGCTAGCGCTGCTGTAAGTGGACAGACTGGTTTACAGAAGATGGAATCAACTATGCATCAGGTTGTTGAGGCATCTTCATCGATTGCTGCCAAGCTTGAGGTCTTGAATGAGAAGGCCAGTAATATCAATACTGTTGTAACCACGATTACCAAGGTTGCTGATCAGACCAATCTGTTGTCGCTGAATGCGGCTATTGAGGCAGAGAAAGCCGGTGAATACGGGCTTGGCTTCTCAGTAGTAGCCACTGAAATTCGTCGTTTGGCTGACCAGACGGCTGTTGCGACCTGGGATATCGAGCAAATGGTTAAAGAGATGCAGACAGCGGTTACGGCTGGTGTGATGAGCGTTGAGCATTTCTCTGAAGAGGTACGTCGAAGTGTTGATGAGGTCAGTACTATTAGTTCTGGTTTGACCGAAATTATCGATCAGGTTCAGGCCTTGACGCCACGTTTTGAGACGGTGCATGAGGGTATGCAATTCCAGTCTCAGGGGGCGGATCAGATCAAGCAGGCCATTGTCCAGTTGAGTGAGTCTGCGCAGCAGACAGTGGATTCATTAAGACAGTCGCATTCGTCAATCGATCATCTTAATGAAGCCGCGCATATGTTGCAGACAGGGGTTTCAAAATTCAAGGTCTCAACGCCAGCTAATCGCTAGGCATAGCCATTATGATGATGTTGCTGTTCAATATAGATGGCGAACGCTATAGCTTGAGTGTGGCTGATGTTGTAGAGCTTGTGCCTTATGTCACGTTGCAAAATCTACCAAAAGCACCTGAGTATATTGCTGGTTTGATGAACTATAGGGGCAATATTGTTCCGGTGGTTGAGCTGTCAATATTGATTTGCGATCGACCGGTTAAACGCCTGATGAGTAGCCGGATTATATTGATCAAACCAGTTAAGGAAGAAAATCGTTACATTGGTTTGCTGGCGGAAAATGTGACTGAAGCAGTAAAGATTGATGAGGCAACATTTACCGATACCGGTGTTAGTTCTGATACCAGTGCCTTCGTTGATAAAATTGCCATGGATGAGGCAGGAATGATTCAGGTAGTGAACGTTTCCAAACTGCTGCCTGATGATGTAAAGGTTATGTTGCAGGATAAAGTTGCTAGCGAAATTTCACCTGAAGGTGAAGCCAATGTCGTTTGAGGCGATTCTGCATCTAATCAAAAATGAGATGGGCTTGTCGCCTGAGACTGTCGGGGTGGAGACGGTAAAACGAATTGTTGAACGTCGTATGCAGGCTGTTGGCGAGAAAAGTGTTGCCTCATATTGTCGTTTGGTTGAATGTTCGGCTGATGAGAAACAGGCGCTCTTCAATGAGGTTTCAGTACCTGAAACCTGGTTTTTTCGCGATCATGAGCCGTTCAAGGTGCTTTCCGCTTACGTAAAAAAGCTTGACCTTGGAGAACGTCCTCTCAATGTTCTTAGTATCCCTTGCTCTAGCGGTGAAGAACCTTATTCTATTGCCATGGTCCTGAATGATGCTGGGTTTAACAAAGATCAATTTAGGATTGATGCTGTTGATATCAGTACCGAGGTGATTAAGAAGGCTCGAAAAGGGGTATACGGTAATAATTCTTTTCGAGGCAAGGATATTGTCTATCGGAAAAAGTATTTCGAACATCATGACGGCAAATATATTATTTCAGATGATATCAAGTCGACAGTAAAATTTCACAATAGCAGTGTTCTTGCTGATGGCTTCATGCGTGGTAAGGGTCCATATGATGTTGTCTTTTGTCGCAACCTGCTGATCTATTTTGACTATGAAACTAAGTGCAAGGTGTTGAGTACCCTGCATGGTTTGATGAGTAAAAAAGCTTTGCTGATACTGGGGCATGCTGAGACTGGGCGTATGCCTGAGGGGCTATTCGAGTCATTGCATTTGCCTGGTTCGTTTGCCTATCATAAGGCAGGTATTTCTGTGTCTAAGCGTTCTAAGTCAGCTTCAGTCATCGCTTCGGCAATATCATTTTCTAGCTCAGCAAAAAAACCGTCTAAACCTGTTGTTGCAACTGTTGCGGTGAAAAAAACACAGGCTGTTGAAGCTGTTGCGCCAACAGTTAAAAGTGAAGCTGAGTGGATCGATTCAATACAGTCGTTGGCCGATAAGGGCCAGCTAAAAGAGGCTATCACCGAATGTGATAGCTTGATTGAAGCAGTGCCTGATTCGGCGCAAGGATATTATCTTAAGGGGGTTGTTTTGCTGGCTTTCGATGCTGATGTCGATGCAACGGCGACCTTTAAGAAAGCGGTTTACCTCGATCCTAATAATTATCAATCACTGATTCATCTGGCTGTTTTGTCGGAGGAGCTGGGAGAGTTACGCGCGGCTGAGAATTATCGCGCCAGAGCCGAGCGACTGAGAAAGAATGCCCAGGATTCTGTTGGTTAGGATGGATTAGACGCGTTTATGGCAGAACATAAAGACAAGATTGATGACTGCTGGAACCGGATTGGTGTTTGGTCCAAGGGTAAGCATGACTGTCCCAAACTCAATGAGGTTGGCCACTGTATCAATTGTGATGTCTTTTCGGCTGCGGGCAGAGAGCTGTTGGAGAATAAGCCTCCACGTGGTTATCTAGATGAGTGGACCGAGTTTTGTGCCGCTGAGCAGGCTAGAAAAAATACTCAAGCAGGCTCAATTATACTGTTTC
>CAMYNQ010000050.1 GCA_947259785.1 uncultured Chromatiaceae bacterium
ATTTCCCAGGTCAGGTCTTCGGCCTTGCCGTCAACCTTTTCCAGCGCCTGATAAATCGGTACGGTACCGATCGGCATCGGCGAGTTGCGCAGGATCCATTCGCGGGTTTCGTGGATGTTTTTACCGGTGGACAAATCCATCAAGGTATCGCCACCCCAACGCGCCGACCAGACCATTTTTTCAACTTCTTCTTCAATCGAAGAGGTGACGGCTGAGTTGCCTATATTGGTGTTGATCTTAACGCGGAAGTTGCGGCCGATAATCATCGGCTCCAGCTCGGGGTGGTTGATGTTGGCTGGGATGATGGCGCGACCGGCGGCGATTTCGTCACGGACAAATTCAGGTGTGACCACGTCTGGCAGGTTGGCACCCCAAGATTCGCCTGGATGCTGTTTCAATAATTTTGTGTAGCGCGGGTCTTGACGCAACTCCTGCAGACGACAGTTTTCACGGATGGCAACATATTCCATCTCCGGCGTAATGATGCCTTGTTTGGCGTAATACATCTGACTGACATTTTTACCAGGCAGGGCGCGGCGTGGTGTGCGGATATGTTCAAAACGCAAACTCGCCAGTTCAGGATCATTCTGACGCTGCTGACCAAACTCAGAGGTCGGGCCAGCAAGAAATTCAGTGTCTGCACGTTCTTCTATCCAGCCAGTACGCACATCCGGCATACCTTTTAACAGGTCGATCTCAACCTCAGGGTCACTATAAGGGCCAGAGGTATCGTAAACAGTAATTGGCGGATTCTCTTCCTCGCCATTATCGGTAAGTGTCACGGCCTGACTGATTTCACGCATTGGCACACGAATATCGGGACGCGAACCTTGAACATAAATCTTTTTGGAGCCGGCAAAGGGGCGGGTAACGTCTTCTGATACCTGGGCTGTCTTTTTCAGGAACTCTTCTGGAATCGCGCTCATCAGGAATAACCTCTAGTGTGCTTGTAGTGTGAAATAAGGAAGAACGCGACCGACTGTAACGGTGTAGTGGCTTCCCTCCTGCGGCATTAACCGCATCAGGTTCAAAGGGTGTGATCTCAGCCCGTCTTTATTTATTGGGCACCCCCAGCATAGGTCGACAAAATAGCCGATCGGCCCTTTTTTTTCAAGTCAGAGCTCATCCCGTAAGCCTGCGCCAACCTTATGGATTTTACTGTTTTCAGCGTCATTCCGACATAACTGGACAGGTATTTTGGCTTGCTTCAAGCGGCCAAACTGCTTAATCTTAGGCGGTTCTGATTTCCGTGTTTTTCTTAGGGAGCAAAAAATGACAAATGTAGAGCTGGCCCGCTTTAATATGATTGAACAACAAGTCCGTCCTTGGGATGTGCTCGATACTCAGGTACTGGATCTGATGGAAGCCATGCCACGCGAGGCATTTGTCCCCAATGGCTATGAAAACGTCGCCTATGCCGACATCGACATCCCCATCGCCCATGGCGAGGTCATGCTGGCACCCAAATATGTGGGCCGCATGCTGCAAGCTTTAAATCTGCATGAAAGCGATATTGCACTGGAAGTCGGTTGTGGCACTGGTTACATCACCGCCCTGCTGGGCAAGGCCTGTCGCCAGGTATTCAGTGTCGATATCCACCAGGATTTTGTTGATCTCACTGCCACCAACCTAAAGAGCCAGGACATCAACAACGTTACCCTGGAAACCGGTGACGCCGCCCAGGGCTGGAATGCCCACGGCCCCTATGACGCCATCTTCATCAGCGGCTCCGTGCCAGTATTAGCTGAAAGCTTCCAGAAAAGCCTCAACCGTGGTGGCCGCCTGGTAGCCATTATCGGCGACGGCCCAGTGATGCAGGCCACCCTGATCACTCGCACAGCCGTGGATGAATGGCGCGAGGAAATCTTATTCGAAACTGTGATCCCACCACTGCTGAACGCAGCCAAGCCGCAACGATTTGTTTTTTAAGACCGATTCTAATATTATTGCCGGCCGATATAATACCCAAGCAGGTAGGTAGGTCATTATGCGTCAATTAAGCCCCAAGCAGGTGCTCGATCTCGTCGAGCAGAGCGAAACTAAGCCCGTCTTGCTCGACGTCAGAGAAGACTTCGAAAACGAGATTTGCGCTATTGAAGGCTCAATTAATATTCCCCTACACAAAATTTCCGACGCGGTAGAAGAACTAGACCCGCAGCAGGAATATATCTTAATTTGCCACCATGGCTTGCGTAGTCAGCGCGCCGGTATAATTATGGAATCACAGGGTTTTGAAAAGCTGATCAACCTGGTCGGCGGCATTGACGCCTGGGCCTGCAACATCGCCCCGGAGATGAAGCGTTACTAAAACAAGGAGGTGCATCAATGAATAAGCTGCAACGGACACTGGCACCCCTCATCACCGGCCTAATAGTCAGTCAGGCCAGCCATGCTGAAGATCTGTTGCAGGTGTATCAAGCGGCCTTGCAAAGCGACCCAGTGCTGAGCGCGCAGGAATCCGCTTTTGATGCCACCAGCTATAGTCAACGCCAGACCAAGTCGCTTTATTATCCCAACATCGCCTTCAACGCCGGCCTATCAAAAACCAATAGTGAAGTGACTGCACCGGCCGGCTCAACAGTGACAACCGGCGACTTTGATTCTGACATCACCAACTACGGTCTAACACTAAGCCAACCGCTCTACCGCAAAGATTACAGCAGCCAACTACACCAGGCCGAAGCCAATACCCGCCAGGCCCAGGCCGAGCTAAATCAGGCCTATCAGGACATCATCCTGCGTGTGGCACAGCGCTATTTTGATGTGCTGGCCGCCAAAGACAGCCTGGAGTTTGCCCAGGCAGAAAAGAGTGCTATTTCCCGCCAGCTCGATCAGGCCAAACAACGCTTTGAAGTCGGCCTAATCGCCATTACCGATGTTCATGAATCGCAGGCCGCTTATGATCTAGCCACCGCCAGCGAGATCGTGGCGCAAAACAACCTGGCAATCAGCCACCAGGCACTGCGTGAACTCACCGGTGAACTGCCTCAAGAACTGGCCGTGCTGGGCGAGCAGATGACTCTGCAATCACCTGAACCGGCCAAACTGGATGACTGGGTTAACAACGCGCTACAAAATAATTTCAAACTAATGGCCGCCGAGGCCGCCACTACCGTGGCATTGCAGGGCATGGAGCAACAACGCGCCAATCGTCACCCGACACTTGATCTGGTCGCAAGTTATGGCAACACCGATTACAGTGGCAGCAGTACTACCGAGCGGGAACAAACTGACACCTCGTTAGGCCTGCAACTTAACATCCCCTTGTATCAGGGCGGCGGCATCTCGGCCGGCATCAAACGCGCTAATGCCCAATTGGCACAGGCTAAAGACGCATTGGAACAGCAACGCCGCGCCACCCAGCGTGAAGCCAGTGATGCCTATCTCAGCGTGCTAGCCGGCATTAGCCGGGTCAAGGCATTGCAACAGGCGGTGGTCTCATCAGAGAGCGCTTTAAACGCCACTGAGGCAGGCTATGAAGTGGGTACCCGCACCACGGTCGACGTGCTCAATGCCCGGCGTGAATTATTTCGTACCCAACGTGACTTTGCCCGCGCCCGCTATGATTACATCCTCGCCAATCTGCGCCTGCAACAGGCCACAGGCACCTTGGATATTAAGGATGTGGAACAGGTCAATGCCTGGCTGAACTAGCAAGCACTGAAGCATAACCTGTTAACAATGCTTGCCAAGCTTCAGCGTCGAAGCCTTTTATGCTGCCATTATCCGTTAGCTTATCAAGCGAACGATGCAAACGGTCTAAATTAGCTGACTGCCAAACCTTATCCGGCGACCTAAATTCGCCACGATCAAAATCAATAACATAAACCGGCCCGGCCTCCGTCCCATTTATGCCGATTAAAATATTATGGGCATTAAGATCGGCGTGATAAACGCCCTCATCATGAAAGCGGCGAATACACATTCCAACCGCCTGCCACAGCTCAACTGACATGAAATCCTTTGCCGCGGCTGTCAATGTGATGACATTAGAGAATCGCTCAATAATAATATCGGCCCGATACCACAACCCATGGCGCTGCACCCTAGCCGCCCAAGGTCTCGGCACCGGCAAGCCTCTTTGTCTCATTTCTGCCAACAAGTGCCACTCACGCCAGGCACGAGTACTCTCCAGAGCAGTCCAGAGGTATGTATCTTTTGAAAAAAAACGCACTAAACCGCCACGACAATAATGGCGCAGCACATAAAAAACCTCTTCATATTGAAAAAAAAAGGCACTGCCCCGACCAGCCGGCGCTAGCTCTAAGCCACCTTGAGCACGCCAAAAGCCTGGCTCAAAGAAAGAGTTTTGAGGCTCAGCAACTAAAGCAGCATCATACAAAATCGTAGTGTCATCCAACCTGAGTTGGCGGGGAATAACTGACTCTTTGGCCATCAAGTTCGCCTATAACAATTACTAGAAATCAAAACAATTAATTGCCTGTCGTGAAGTGCAGGCATGTTGTCATACCCCTTAACGGGGTTCAACTTGAAAACCCATCTTATTAGACTCATTCCACGCCAAATAATGCTTGTTGTGCATACTCCCCATCAAAGCGAGATAATCTAGCCCCCCAGCCAAACTAGGGGCTCTAAGCAAATGAACGAGAGAATATATTGACCATTGCAAACGCCCTCCCTCACTTTCTAGTATAATTACCCCGCATAAACCATCTGACATTGTTTCAGTTGTTGTGCTTGACGACGGATGGATTGAACCACGATCAACCCAAAACCTAGCCACAACAAACATTAAAAGTCTTGAGCTTCTACGTGTCATGTATCTCGCTCTATTCGACTTTTTATACGGAATTTTGGTGAAAAGTAGAATTTAGATAGATAAATGGCAGAAAAACACAAAAAAACGCTTAAACAAAAAATAAAATGGTGGTGGGATACCCGCGTCATTGGCCTTTTCCGCGTAAGACTCGCTAACAGCTGGAAGAAAAACCTCAACCACACGGCTGATATCATTAGCTTCAATCACATCGCCCCAGAACTCGCCCAACCAAAGCCTGATGGCATTACCGTTATTTTGACCGCCTATCGTCGCACGGAGTACCTGGCCGATCAAATTAAAGCCATCAGAAAACAAACCATCGCACCGACAGAAATTTGGGTATGGTCCAACCTTAGTCCCGATGAATTACGTGATGTATCGTCATTAGCAGACCGGGTCGTGGTATCTAATACAAACTGGCTTTTTTGGGGCAGGTTTGCTTTAGGTAATTTAGCACGAACAGGTTATGTTGCTTTCTTTGATGACGACGTCTTACCGCAACCTAAATGGTTCGAAAATTGTTTAGCTACTATTGATAGCGGATATGACGGCATTTTAGGTGGCTCAGGCGTTTTATTGCCCATTGAAGGCGGCTATTCAAGCAAAAACAAAGTAGGCTGGAATGGCAAACATTTGACCACGACAGCACAGGTGGACTTGGTTGGGCACGCTTGGTTCATGCGAAAAAAACATGTTCAGTATATGTGGCGAGAAGAACCTTGCTCTTGGGACAACGGCGAAGATATCCACTTAAGCTACATGGCCTTGAAACATGGAGGTATTAAAACCTTTGTTCCGCCACACCCCGAGAATGACCAATCGCTCTGGAGCTGCCGACCTGACTTTGGCAAGATTGTCGGACGAAAAAAAGTCGCCACCTTTAAAACAGCAGATCACAAACAAACCCGTACCAATATCGTTCAAAAATATCACCAGGATGGTTGGACAATCGTTGAGGCGGAAAATGGTGACCAGATAAAAACGTTTGCCGGTGATTTAGCCAAATTTAATCAAAAGCTTAAAAATAAAGAGAACTTTTCTCTGGTCAGGTTTGGTGATGGCGAGATGATCGTGATAAATGGCGAAAGCATCGATCTATCAAAAAAATGTAACGGCGAGCACAAATACACACCCAACAACGAAGAAGATGAGAAACATCGACATATTCTCGAACAATCCCTGTTATTCAAAAATAAACAATATTTTGTTGGTTTGCCTTGTCGCTGTTGCGTCGGCGATGAACACTGTGACCAGTTGAGGGCACAGTCACAGCAAGATGAAAGCAATCTGACCTGGGCAAATATATTTGTAAACGCAAACTACGCTGCTTTTTTAGATTCCACGGTTCCAGCACTTCAATCGAGAACGATAAATATCGTTTGCCACACCGATGCAAACATCCAAAAACTTCTTTTCACTGTCAACAAAGACTTTCGAGTTGGAGCAAATGCCTGGGTAGCCGATTATGGCCACCTGATAGGTGAAATTGAGGGCTATATCTCAACAAATGAGATCGAAAATGAGGTCTTCATTTTCTGCGCTGGCGTATTGAGCAACATGCTCATCTACCAGTTAACTAAAGCTTACCCCAACAATACTTATATTGACCTCGGTTCTGTATTCGATTCGGTGATGGGGCTGGGCAAAACAAGGAAGTATCTAAAAGGCAGCAAAAAGCAGCTAAAAAAAGTTTGTGTTTGGTAGCTAGCCATACCAGGCAATGCGGACATAGTGTTTTGCATCCTCATAGATGAATAATCTAAAAAGCAGAAGTGGTCGAGATGAGCCGAAGCAAATATAAAATACTAACCATTTTCGGCACCAGACCAGAGGCCATCAAAATGGCACCTCTGGTCAAAACATTGCAGGCCCATCCTGACATTGACTCGTATGTCTGCGTTACCGCCCAGCACAGAGAAATGTTGGACCAAGTATTGAAACTCTTTGAAATTCAGCCTGATTATGACCTGGATATCATGCAGTCAGCACAAGGTCTATCCCATATAACGTCGGAAGTCCTTTTACGGTTGGAACCTGTATTAAAGGAACTCAAACCAGATCGCATTCTGGTTCATGGCGACACCACCACAACCATGGCAGCTACCATGGCAGCATTTTATCAGCAGATCCCTGTCGCTCACGTGGAAGCAGGCCTACGTACGGGCAACATCTACGCACCTTGGCCTGAAGAAATGAACAGGAAAATCACGACCGCTGTCGCTGACATGCATTTTGCCCCAACCATAGCAGCCAAAAACAACCTGCTCCATGAGGGCGTAAATGAAGACAGCATCACTGTGACAGGCAATACCGTCATTGACGCACTGCTAGAAGTTGTAAAAAAAGTCCGGGCAGACTCAAACTTACAACAAGCACTCGCTGAGCAGTTTCCCTTTCTCGACTGCAATAAAAGAATGATTCTGGTCACGGGGCACAGGCGCGAGAATTTTGGCCAAGGTTTTGAGGAAATATGCACCGCCATTTCCAGGATCGCTGCAAATAACGATGTACAAATTGTCTACCCGGTTCACCTCAACCCCCAGGTTCAAGAACCTGTCAACCGCCACCTGGCAAAAACAGCAAACATTTTCCTTCTCCCTCCACAAGACTACCTGCCCTTCGTTTATCTAATGGAGCGCTCGCATTTAATCCTTACCGACTCAGGCGGGGTGCAGGAAGAGGCGCCATCACTAGGCAAGCCCGTGCTTGTCATGAGAGACACCACTGAGAGGCCAGAAGCGATCGGGGCAGGCACTGTAAAATTGGTGGGAACAAGTCAGGGCCGGATTATTACGGCCGTTGAGACATTACTCAACGACCAGAATGAATTCGACAAAATGTCCCAAGCTCACAATCCCTATGGTGACGGCATGGCATCTGAACGAATCACGCAAACGCTTGCCGATAAACCTGGCGAGTAACCACAAAAGTAATCAATAACAACACAGAGCACAAACCATGTAGCGTATAATTCAGTAGACACGTTATACCTATTTGAACTATTAGCAAAAAAACGGATATCAAGGTAATCAAGACTGGCATGAACACCCCCTACCGTCCATCTCCCCTCTCCCGCTGGAGAGACAACTTGGAAAATTTGTTTTTTCGCTTTGCCAATAGCCTGGTCCCTGCCCAATGGTTCTTAGCAAGCGTTCCTTCAGATGAAGAGCGCAGCACCTACAATGGAAAACTAACACTGGAGCTAGTCAGCCATTGCTGGAACTACTCCCACCTGATGATCTATCACTTAAGCTCTTTCGTTAATTACCCTCCCACTAAAGTCGATGTCACAGTCACTGCTTTTTACTCAAAGGAAGATACCGCCACACAGGCTATGCTCGACTTTTTTGGCAAAATAAATGTTCCAGGCGTTACCTGGAACTGGCAACCACTGCCCAAAGAACAGCTTTTCCGCCGCGCTATCGGACGCAACAAAGCTGCACTCGCGACAAAAGCAAACTGGATCTGGTACATAGACTGCGACCTAATTTTTCACAAAGGCTGCCTGGACTCATTAGCCACGGCACTGCAAGGGCGCAACGATATTCTGTTGTTTCCTCAGCAAGAATCCACCACATCGCTACTTGAAGAATCAAACCCACTATTAACAATTGGGTACCAGCCACAAGTAGTGGATATTGATACAAGCCAATTTAAGCGTCGTGAAATAACCCGGGCCGTGGGCGCTTTTCAAATCACTCACGGTGACGTCGCCCGAGCCTGCGGCTATTGCAACAACATCAGGGTATATCAAACGCCCTCAGAGCATTGGCGAAAAACATACGAAGACCGTGCCTACAGATGGCTACTACGAACGCAGGGCACAAGCATACACTTCCCCGGTATCTATCGCATTCGCCACATATCCAAGGGAAGATATAAAAAGGATACGCGTTGGTCAAAACTTCGCAGCTACGTACGTGTTACAGAGTCGCGAATAAATGAACAAAAAGATAATTAATCCCCCCATAAAACCGGGACGTCACTTTTTCAACAAAAAAGCCTAAAACAACAACCGCTTTATCAGCCTGACAAGACAAACATAGCATATGGGTAACACACAACCACGAACCAACGAACTTGCACCTATAGCTGCTGGAGTTCTAATACTTATCTTTCCCGTTCTTCTGATGACCGTACCTAAGGCCGGTGGAATCGCACTGCTTCTTCTCCTAATCGTGAGCCTAACAGGTTTATTGTGCGACAAAAAAACAATCCCCCTAAACAAGGACGAGAGGAATCTTGTTCTGATTGTTTTTATCTTTTCACTCGTTTACGTGATTAACATACTAAATTTTGACAAAGGATTTCGCGAATTTGACGATGCCTCTCGGTTTCTTTTGTTACTCCCCGTATTCCTTTATCTCAGAAAAATCAAACTTCGCGTTGAATATTTTTTAATCGGTATATTTCTAGGCGCACTAGCTTGCGCCTCAATCGCTTTCTATCAAAAATTTCATCTCGGACTGCCTCGTTCTTATGGAATCACAAACCCGGTACCTTTTGGCGGTATAAGTATCGTTCTCGGTTTAATGTGTTTACCCGGGGCATTATTAACATCAGTACCAAAATATTTTAGAGTCTTAATGTTGCTTGGATTTTTTTTGGGACTAGCAGGATCCATCTTCAGCGGAACCCGAGGCGCCTGGCTTGCTCTGCCCGTTTGCTTTTTTGTCATCATTGCCATAAACCCAATGAAATGGAGTTTGACTAAAAAGCTAGCCAGCAGCCTGATTCTCGTATCAAGCATAAGCGGTGCCTACCTTCACCCTGATATCCAGACCCGCGTTGATACATCAGTCAGTCAGTTTAATGCTTATTTTTCAGAAAACACTGTTAATACTTCTGTGGGCCTACGTCTTGAAGCGTGGCGAGCATCGACTATCGCCATCTCAGGCAGCCCTACTTTTGGTGTCGGTGAGGGCAATTTCCGCGACACCATGAAAGAACTTGCTAATGAGGGTCTTGCCGACCCCGGCGTAAAGACCTTAGCCCACGTACACAATGAGTATTTAACCGCCATGCTACAACGCGGACTCGTTGGCCTTGCCTCGCTAATACTAATCTTTGTCGTACCACTACGTGTTTTCATAAAATCAAGCAAACAAGAAACCGGTCTAAACCAACTACTGCCAATGAGTGGGATCATACTAATCACGAGTTACATGACCTTTTCACTAACAGATATTGTCTTTGAACACCAAAACACCACCTTACTCTACGCCAGTTTCATATTTATCATTTACGGAATGAGCAACTCAATTTCGCGGAACGCTGCCCAAGCACCACCCCAACAATAAGTTATTATTCATCCTATAAAATCATATTTCTCAACTGGACACGCAGGAGAACTACCGAAGTGGACGCGACCAAAAAACTCGATTTAGACAAATACAGCAATGATGGCTGGGGGCTCTCACATGCAGCTTTTAGTGCGCTGCAAAAAGCGATGGACACTTTACCAGAAATACGGGCAATTGAATTTGGCTCAGGATTTTCTTCCCAGTTCTTACTCGACTATGCAGAGTCAAGACAGAAACGCCTGCAAATAGATTCTTTCGATAATGATGCAAAATATAAACATCCAGACGCAACATTAGTAAAACTCGTGACATGCAGCAAGAAAAGTTACGACGCGATGCTTGAAAAAGCTGAAATCGACTGGAGTTTATTTAGAAAACGCTGGAGAAAACCAAAGAGCAGACAAAAGAACTGCTTTTACGACATCAGAGACTACCCACTAAAACCCAACTACAACCTTGCCGTTATTGATGGGCCTCACGGCAATGGTAGAAATTTTGCTTACCTTATACTAAAGAACAGAATGAAAGATGGCTTCATTTTAATCGATGATTTCAACCATTATGATTTTGTCGAAACTGCATCATCATTATTTGAACTGGAAGAAGTAATGCGAGTTGAATCAACCAGGGATAACTTTGTCTTAATGAAGGTAATCGGTGAGAAAACCACCGCAAATAAGTCTGCCTAGCTTAGCTAGGCAGACTTAAACATAACCGGTTAAGCGGCCTTTGAATGCAATCATGAAACGATTTATTTTTTAGGCTCCAATGCTCGCTAAATCACCCGTTGGAAAAAGCCTGCTTCGCCCTGCCTCCCGAACACCAAGAGAGTCACAAAACTTTTGCCCTCAAAAAGGCCAAAGTTTTTTCCAATGCGCCTCGATTCTTCTCAACAACAGCAAAACCCGCTCGTCCCGATAAACACGCTTGTTTCGGGTTTTCAAATGATCTGCCAACCATTTCGGCGAGCTGTTGATTGTCTTGGCACATCCGGCATGCACCAACTTCCATTAGCTGCTGAGCAATATCATTAAAATTATAGATACTTGGCCCTGTAATCACAGGCTTTGCTAAGGCAGCAGGCTCTAGCAGGTTATGACCACCAACGCTGTCTCCAACGAGGCTTCCACCCATAAAAACCACATCTGCAGCTCCAAGCAATTGCAACATTTCCCCCATGGTGTCAGCCAAATAAACCTGGGTATTGGCAGTAACGGATTGACTGCTAGTTCTACGCACTACATCAAAACCTTGCTGACGGCATAAAACATCGACTGCTTCAAAACGCTGTGGATGGCGCGGCACCAGAACCAAAAGCGATTCCGGCTTTTTCTTCAACAACTCTCGATGAGAACTCAATATCTGCTCATCTTCACCCTCATGAGTACTCGCTGCTATCCAAACAAGACGACCAACACCCAGCTTTTCACGCAAATCATCCGCTGCAGAGATAACCGCATCTGCAATCTGTAGATCATATTTAACCGAACCAACAGTTAGAACGTTTTCTTTTTTAAAGCCTAAACGCTGAAAACGTTCGGCATCATCATGGTGTTGACACAACACCCCATCGACACTGGAGGCAATCAAACGGGCAATAGCAGAAAACTTTGCATAACGTTTATATGAACGTTCTGACAGGCGTGCATTAAGGACAAAGATTGGAATACCGACTCTTTTTACGCTAACAAGCGCATTGAGCCACAGCTCCGTTTCAACGATCAGCATTGCCTTTGGTTGAACTCGGCGCAGAAAGGCTCGAACTGCCCAACTGAAATCAAGAGGCATATATCGATGTTCCACCAATTCACCAAGCTTGGCCGCCTGTTCAGCACCAGTAGTCGTAGTGGTGGTCAAAACAATCGCTTGCTGGGGATAAGCCTGCTTTATGGCTTTTATCAGGGGACTGATGGCGATGGTTTCCCCAACTGATGCAGCATGAATCCAAATAGGATTCTGCCCTTTTAGTTCTGGAGCAGCGCCAAAATATTCTCGCCAGCGTTTACCTGCCGCTGGTGTGTTCGGCCTTTTTCTAAACAGCCGGAAAAGAAACACGGGAGCCAAAAGATAAAAGAGGAAAGTATATAAGAGCCGGGCGAACATAGCGCTTTTCTCGAAAATGCTACAAGATAAATCCTGCAAGGCCAATATCATAGCACAGCCCCCCTTTCCTTGCCCTATACTTACGCAGCCACTAGAATACGCTTATTTCCTTGCAAATATCGTGTCGAAATCCAGCCGCCGTGCCAACAAACTTTATGCGCCACAATACTGGCCCTCGTGGATATTTATTGGCTTTGTCTGGCTGGTAATCCGCCTACCATTCAGTTGGATTCTGTTCTTCAGCCACTTGATCGGCAAGCTGCTCTATAAAACCACCTCACGCCGCCGCCGAATCAGCGAAATCAACATTGAATTATGTTTCCCACAACTGAGCAAAGGTGAACAGCGTCAGCTTGTCAAAGATCACTTTGGCGCGATTGCCATGGGTATTTTCGAGATGGCTATGGCATGGTGGTGGCCCAATAAACGCATTCAAAAACATTTGCGCATAGAAGGGCTTGAGCATCTCGATGAGGCTATCAACAGCAATAAGGGCGTACTCTTGCTTAGCCCTCATTTTACCTGCCTGGAGTTATCTGGCCGATTTTTCTCCAGCTCTCTTAAACATCCATTTTCTGCCATGTATCGGCCCAACGAAAACCCCGTCATCGAATATCTATTTCATAAAAATCGCAGTCAACTTTTTAGCAACCTAATCCCTAAAAACGATATACGCGCTTTTATACGATGCTTAAAAGACAACGAGACAATCTGGTATGCGCCAGATCAAAACTTCAGTGGCAAAGGACACGTTATGCCCCCGTTTTTTGGCATCCCGGCGGCAACAAACCCGGCCACCTCTCGGCTAGCCAAAATCAGCGGCGCTGCCGCCGTGCCCTTTGAATACCGCCGACTGCCCGGCTCACAAGGTTATCTGATGCAATTCCACCCCAAGCTGAAAGACTTTCCAGGCCAGGATGCTAACGAGGATACCAAGCGTATAAATCAGATATTTGAAGAGATGATAAAACGCGCCCCTGAACAGTATTTCTGGATACATCGCCGTTTCAAACGGCCTCGCGATGAAGCTACAGATATTTACCGAGACCGGGGCGCCTAGCGGGCAACATCCCAACAGCCTGAAGAATACTGGTACCATTTCACTCTCTTTTAGAAGCAACTCAGCCATACTCAATGAATAACCAGCCAGCCGAAACTAACAGTAAACAAGTCTACGGACGCCTTCTCAGTTATGCGCGCCCCTACTGGAAGGTATTCGCTTTGGCTATCGTCGGCATGATCGGCAGCGCCTTAACCGAAGCCGGTATTCCTGTCATTCTCAAACCGATTCTTGATGCCAGTTTTGTTAATCAAAGCCCAGAGATGCTACAGCTGGGTTTACTGGGACTGGTACTGCTTTTTTTAGGCAAAGGCTTGGCCAGCTTTACTGCTCAAGTTGGCGGTAGTTGGGTTGGGCAAAAAGTCGTACATGACATGCGCTGCCTCATGTTCAACAAACTAACCCATCTGCCGCACAGCTTTTTCAACGAAAACTCCAGCGGCTCTATCATTTCAAAAATCACATATAACACTACCCAGGTTGCCACGGCCACCACCGAGGCCTTGATCGTTATCGTCAGAGATAGCATTACCGTGGTGGCCCTACTGGCATGGCTTTTCTATTTAGACTGGCAACTCACACTAACCTTTCTTGTCATCACTCCCTTCATCGCCACCGCCATTAAGATCATGAGCGTCCGCTTGAGAAAGCTTAATCATGAACTTCAGGACAAGATGGGCTTAATGACGCAAAGTCTAAATGAAACCACACCCGCCATGGAGGTCATCAAAACCTTTGGCGGCGAAGAATACGAACAATCTCGCTTCGACAAAGCCGCCAACCTGGTGCGCCGCTTCAACATTAAAACCATCATTGTCAGCGCAGCAAGTGTTCCGGTGGTGCAGCTCTTGGGTATCATCTCGCTGGTGATTGTGGTTTACATCATCTCACTGCAAGCCGAAAACGAACGCATGCAAGTAGATGGCGTCATCTCATTTTTCGCCGCAATGGCAATGTTATTTTCACCCATCAAGCGACTCACCAAGGTCAATGCAACACTGCAAAGAGGACTGGCTGCTGCTGATAGTCTGTTCGAGTTTCTTGATACTGCGCCGGAAAAAGATGACGGCACACAGCCACTGACTCATACCAAGGGCCACATCCAACTTAAAGATGTTGTTTTTCGATACCCCAACGCAAATGAAAATGCGCTCAACAACATCAGCCTTGAGATTCAACCAGGAGAAACCATTGCACTGGTCGGCGGCTCAGGCAGCGGAAAATCTACCTTAGCCAGCCTTATTCCCCGCTTTCAAAACCCAAGCAGTGGCAGCATCTTAATCGACGGCCAAAACCTGCAAGACATCAAGCTAAAATCACTGCGCAGCAACATAGCAATCGTCAGCCAAAAGGTCATACTGTTTAACGACAGCGTCGCCGCCAACATTGCCTATGGCGCTAGCCACGACGCAAACTCAGATGAGATCAAAGACGCTGCAAAGGCAGCCCACGCCCTGGACTTTATTGAACAACTAACCAATGGCTTTAATACCAGCGTAGGCGAAAATGGCTCACGTCTTTCGGGGGGGCAGCGTCAACGCATCGCCATTGCTCGAGCACTGCTGAAAGACGCACCGATTCTGATCATGGACGAAGCAACTTCTGCGCTGGATTCTCAATCCGAACAGCATGTTCAAGCAGCATTGGAAGAGCTAAGAAAAAACAGAACCGCCATTATCATCGCCCATCGACTCTCGACCATTGAAAATGCCGATCGCATTATTGTCATGGATAAAGGCCAAATTATCGAAACCGGTAGTCACCAGGAGTTGCTAACAAAGGGCGGTGCCTACGCCAAGCTTTATCAGGCACAGTTCTCATCAGCAAATAAAGAAGTCCAGAATAAACCAGACTGATCAATTCACATACTTCAGCCAATTCAAAAAAGGCCTGCTACCATTAGGTGACAGGCCTTTTCTACAAATACTACAGACAGATAAAGCTAGTCTTTCAAAGTGTACTCCGCCCCACAATAAGGGCACTTGGCCTGACCGTCAGTCATAGGCAAAAACACCTTAGGGTGAGAGTCCCACCTACTCATACCCGGCATAGGGCAATGCAACGGCAGGTCCGCCTTAGTCACATCATAATGGTTCTCGGCATTAGCCGGCATATCTGCGGGTGAAGTCTGTTTCTGAGTCGCCACAATCAAATCCTCGTTAATTAAGCCATTGTCAACCAGTGTTTATGGGGTTCACTGCGACCATGAACAACATCGAAATAGGTGCTCTGCAGGCGTTCGGTAATTGGACCACGACCACCCTCACCAATAACACGACCATCCAGCTCACGGATTGGCGTTACTTCGGCCGCCGAACCGGTGAAGAAGGCCTCATCGGCAATATAAACTTCATCACGGGTAATGCGCTTTTCTTTAACCGTATACCCCATTTCTTCAGCCAACTTGATGATGGTGTTGCGAGTAATGCCATCCAGGGCTGAGGTCAGCTCTGGCGTATAGATCACACCATCACGCACCATGAAAAAGTTTTCACCGCTGCCTTCGGCAACACAACCGTCAGTATCCAGCAACAGCGCCTCGTCACAACCACAGGCCAGCGCCTCTTGCAGCGCCATCATCGAGTTGACGTAATTGGCGTTGGTCTTGGATTTACACATCATGATATTAACGTGATGACGGGTAAACGATGAGGTACGCACCTTGATGCCGTTCTTGAGGTTTTCATCCCCCATGTATGAACCCCACTCCCAGGCAGCAACCATGACGTGGGTTTGAAGATTATCAGCACGCAGCCCCATGCCTTCTGAACCGTAGAACACCATGGGACGGATATAACCGAACTCAAGATTGTTCTCTTTCACTGCCGCGACAGTGGCGGCGTTAACGGTGTCTTTGTCGTATGGCATTTTCATGCCCATGATGTGGGCCGAGCGAAACAAACGATCAGTATGTTCCTTCATTCGGAAGATGGCCGCACCCTTGTCGGTTTTGTAGGCACGTTCGCCCTCAAACACACCCATGCCGTAATGCAGGGTATGGGTCAGCACATGAACCTTTGCCTCGCGCCAGGGAACCAACTCGCCATCCATCCAGATGACACCATCCCGATCCGCCATACTAATCACTTTAACTCTCCTCAAACCTTAGCAATAACCATCGCCTGGCCGATTGCGGCAGGCGAAAACGCCCTATTCTACCGTTTCCAGCAAATCCTGCCAGATGCGCGTGACACCTTGACGCAAATCAGCAAACTCTTGCTCTGACACGACAGCCTTCATCTCTTGCAAACCCAAGCGGTGAACAGCGGCACGATAGCTGCGGTAGGCATCCGCCAACAGCTGGGCATCGGCCTCAGCCAATAACCCCTCGGCAGCCAGCGTTTCTAACAAACGGATGTTATCTGTCCACTCCAGTAAGGCTGGATGCTGCGGCGCCCAGCGCAATACCGCGTACTGAACAATGAACTCGATGTCAGCAATACCACCTGGATCCTGCTTTAGATCAAACATGCCAACCTCAGCCTTGGACAAGGCATCACGCATCTTCTGCCGCATCTCGCGCACTTCAGTCTGCAGCTGTTGCGGCTCACGCTGACGCCCCAATACCTTGGCGCGAATAACATCAAAACGTTTGGCCAACTTGGCATCACCAGCGACCACTCGCGCCCGCACCAGCGCCTGGTGCTCCCAGGTCCAGGCATCATTATCCTGATAGATGGCAAAGGAGTTTAGGTCAGACACCAACATGCCGGCATCACCATTGGGACGCAGACGAGAGTCAATCTCGTACAAAAGGCCAGACGGGGTCAGGGCAGTCATGATATGGATAATGCGCTGCCCCAGACGGGCAAAGAAGACCATGTTATCGGTAGCTGAGTCACCATCGGTATGGCCACCACAATTATAATTGCCTTGTAGAAACACCACATCCAGATCCGAGCCATAACCCAGCTCTATACCACCCATCTTGCCGTAGGCAATCACCAGAAAACCGGGCTCATACCGCTGATCATCATCACCGACACACTGTGGCCGACCATGTTTAGCCAACAAATGCTGATAGGCAATCCGAACCACCTCAGCCATCACCACCTCAGCAATCTCAGTTAGGTGATCCGAGACAATCATTAACGGAAAAGCCCCCATCACGTCGGCAGCCGCGACACGCAGCATATTGGCCTGTTTAAAGTGGCGCAACACTTCCATCTGCTGCTCCAGGTCATCACCAACCTGCTCCAAAGACTGTCTCAACTCCGCCTCAAGCCCGCCCCTATTGGCTGGTGCATATAGGCTCCGAGCATCTAGCAGCTCATCCAGCAATACCGGGTAACGGGCCAGGTGTTTGGCAATCCAGGGACTGGCCGCAAACAGCTTGACCAGCTGCGAAAGGGCCATGGGGTTTTCCACCAGCAGCGCCAGATAGGCAGTTCGCCGGGCTATCGCCTCAATCAGGTTAATGACCCGCGCCAATACCGCGTCAGCATCATCCACTGCGGCCACCGCCCCCAGCAACAATGGTATTAGCCGATCCAGCCGCTCGCGGCCGCGACTGGAAAGCCGTCGAAAGGCCGAACCCTCACGCAAACGCTGCAACAAACGCAGCGCCTCATCCGCTTGCTGGTAGCCGTTATTCTGCAATACTTCGCAGGCCAATTCATCGTTGGCAGAACCATTCCAGACAGCATCAAAATCAGAACCCTGTTCAGCAGCCTGCTCACGCTGTGGCGCGGCGAACACCTGCTCAAAGGCATCATGAACACTGCTCATGTGCTTGCGTAACTGCGCCTCAAAAGCCGACCAGCTATCATGCCCCATCGCCACCACCAGACGCTGCCGCTCCAGCTCGCCACTGGGCAAGCGATGGGTCTGCTGATCGGCCATGGCCTGCAACCGGTTCTCAGCCTGGCGCAGAAACACATAGGCACTCTGTAGCGAGTCAACCACGTAGGCTGGCAACAGACCTTTTTCCACCAACAGCGCCAATACCTGTTGGATTGGTCTAATCTGCAGCGACTTATCGCGACCACCACGAATCAGCTGATAGGCCTGACCAATAAACTCGACCTCACGAATCCCACCCGGCCCAAGTTTAACGTTGTCCTCCATCCCCTTGCGCCGCACTTCCGCAGCAATCATACCTTTCATCTCGCGCAGCGACTCAAAGGCGCCATAGTCGAGATAACGGCGATAGACAAACGGCCTCAGGATATCCATCAACTCGGCACCCGCCTCATGATCACCGGCAATCACTGCCGCCTTGACCATGGCGTAACGCTCCCACTCACGACCATGGGTCTGATAGTAATTTTCCATGGCCTCAAAACTGATCGCCAGCGGCCCGGCATCACCAAACGGCCGCAACCGCATGTCGACACGAAACACATAACCCTCGGCGGTCTGCTGATTCAGGGCGTTGATCAAACGCCGCCCCAGCCGGATGAAATATTCACTATTGCTTTGCTCGTAACGACCACCCTGGGTCTGACCCTCTTCTGGATAGGCAAAGATCAAGTCAATATCAGAAGAATAATTCAGCTCGCCGGCACCCAGCTTGCCCATGCCCAGCACCACCAGCGACTGTGGTTTGCCACTCAGCTCGCCCATCGGCACGCCCAGCTCGACAGACTGCCACTGGTGCAGGCATTCTAAACTTACTTCAACACAAGCGCAGGCCAAGGCCGAAAGGTCAGACAGGGTCTCATCCAAGTCGGCCCAACCAGCAATATCGCGCCAGGCAATGCGCACCATTTCGCGACGACGAAACTGGCGTAGCAAGCCACCGAGACTGTTATCATCGCTGGCTGTCTTGAGTAATCGACTCAGACTTTGTCGATAGTAATCAGATGAAGCTGCGGACTGAAGTCGAGCGTCATCTATCAGCGCCTGCAACATGCCTGGATAACGCAGACAGGCCTTAGCAACAAAATCACTACTGGCCCAAACCCGACACAGTGATAGCGCCAACGACTCTTCATCCAGCACCCGTCTGGCCGCCTCTTCGCTGGCGGCACAAAAATCCTGCCACTGATCTTCCAGCAATAAACGCAGCTCCGCCGGCAAGCCAGCCACCCCGGCCTCAGGCAAACTCATCCCGAA
>CAMYNQ010000051.1 GCA_947259785.1 uncultured Chromatiaceae bacterium
GCCTCCATCACCACCGCCTTTTCATCTAACCAACCATTCTGGCTGGCCGCCTTGAGCATGGCGTATTCACCACTGACATGATAGGCGTAGGTGGGCACACCAAACTCACTCTTCACTCGACGGACAATATCCAGATAAGGCATACCCGGTTTGACCATGACCATGTCGGCACCTTCATCCAGATCAAGGCCAACCTCGTGAATGGCCTCATCACTGTTGGCTGGATCCATCTGATAAGTATATTTGTTGCCAGTACCCAGGTTAGCCGCTGAACCCACCGCATCACGGAATGGGCCGTAAAAACTGGAGGCGTATTTGGCTGAATAAGCCAGGATTCGGGTGTGAATGTAACCCTCTTCTTCCAAGGCATCACGGATTTGACCGATACGACCATCCATCATGTCAGACGGCGCCACCACATCGGCACCGGCTTCGGCATGAGACAAGGCCTGCTTTACCAACACCTCAATGGTCTCATCATTCATGACATAGCCACTATCGTCTATCAAACCGTCCTGACCATGGGTGGTAAACGGATCAAGGGCGACATCGGTTATCACCCCCAACTCAGGGAATTCTTTTTTCAAGGCACGCACAGCTCGCTGGGCCAAACCCTCTGGATTGAAGGCTTCTGCCGCATCCAGGCCTTTCTTCTCAATGGCAGTCACAGGAAACAGGGCAATCGCGGGAATGCCTAGATCAACCAGCTGAGCAGCTTCTTTCAGCAATAAATCTATACTGACACGCTCAACCCCGGGCATGGATGAAACGGTTTCACGTTGGCTCTCACCCTCAAGCACAAACATGGGATAGATCAGATCATCGCTGGTTACGTGATTTTCCCGCATGAGACGGCGGGAGAAATTATCTCGACGCATACGGCGCATGCGACGCGGAAGGAAAAGTCCTGAAGCTGACACGTTTTTACCCTCTTAAAAACAAAAAATGGAGCGGCATATCACTATGTCGCTCCATTATATCGCTTTAAATTAACTACTTTTTCTTTTTAGCTGCTTTTTTCTTGGCGGCCTTTTTCTTAGGTGCAGCCTTCTTTTTGGCCGCTACTTTCTTCTTAACGACCTTTTTCTTAGCGGCCTTCTTCTTGGTAGCAACCTTTTTCTTGGCAACCTTTTTCTTGGCCGCTACTTTCTTCTTAACGACCTTTTTCTTGGCTGCCTTCTTCTTGGTAGCAACCTTTTTCTTGGCTACCTTCTTCTTGGTAGCAACCTTTTTCTTGGCTGCTTTCTTCTTGGTAGCAACCTTTTTCTTGGCTGCCTTCTTCTTGGTAGCAACCTTTTTCTTGACTGCCTTCTTCTTGGTAGCAACCTTTTTCTTGGCTGCCTTCTTCTTGGTAGCAACCTTTTTCTTGACTGCCTTCTTCTTGGTAGCAACCTTTTTCTTGGCTACCTTCTTCTTGGTAGCAACCTTTTTCTTGGCTGCCTTCTTCTTGGTAGCAACCTTTTTCTTGGCTACCTTCTTCTTGGTAGCAACCTTTTTCTTGGCCACTACTTTCTTTTTAGCTGCTGCCTTTTTCTTGGTGGCGACTTTTTTCTTGGCCACAACCTTCTTTTTAGTCACTGGCTTTTTCTTTGCCGCTGCCTTTTTCTTAGGCGTCGCCTTCTTCTTAGCTGCTTTTTTCATAGGTTTTTCCCCTGTTGCTTCTGACAATTTTTCCGTGACCGCCGCAGCTATCGCCTCTACTTCCGCCGGCACATCCTTCGCTCTTTGCAGCTCTTCTTCGTGTACTGCATCGAGGAGCCCGCATATGCTGTTGAATATATCGGCAATTTCTCCAATAGCTTCAACTGTCCTTAATTTGCTCTGCCCACGGTAATATTCCACCAGAGGAGCAGTTTGGGCTTCATACACCTTGAGGCGGTTTTCAATCGTCTCTTCCCGATCATCTCCCCGATGACGCAAATTGCCACCACAACTGTCACAGCGTCCTTCAAGTTTTGAGGGTGATGTGTATACATTAAAGACTTGGCTACAGGATTCACATGTACGACGCCCTGTTAGTCGCTGCATCAGAAGGTCGAAATCGACATCCATCAACAATGAAGCCTGAAGAGGTTTACCGATTCTCATCAGCAGAAGATCCAGCGCCTCAGCTTGGGGAATATTGCGGGGAAAACCATCGAGGATAAAACCATCCTTGGAATCAGGCTGGGCCAGACGTTCTTCTATCATTCCCAGAACGATGTCATCAGAAACCAGCTGACCAGCATCCATCGCCGCCTTTGCACGAAGCCCCAACGGACTTTCTGCTGCGACCGCAGCGCGAAGAAGATCACCAGTGGAAATCTGAGGGATGTGATACTTTTCAGAGAGCTGTTTACCTTGTGTACCTTTTCCGGAACCTGGAGCACCCAGAAGCACAATTCTCATTTTTGTTCTCTCTTTATTCACTTTTTGATTTGTTGGCCCAGCACACTCTTGCGGCATTCACTCTGGAACTTACTATAAGTTGAGTATAGTCTGGAATATGCTAAAGCTACATCCAAGTAATGACAAGGTCAATCTATTCACAAAATTTTTTTATGTTTAACGATTCAAGCTTTCCATTAAGACAGTCGATTTAGTTCGACCAACTTAGACTAACGAGGTTATAACCATGGCTAAAAAGAATGCCTTTTATGCACAATCAGGCGGTGTCACTGCAGTTATCAATGCATCTGCATGCGGCGTTATTGAAACTGCACGTCAACACAAGGATAAAATTGGCAAGGTGTACGCTGGCCGCAACGGCATCATTGGCGCGCTAACAGAAGAGCTTATCGATACCAGCAAAGAAAGCGCGCGTAATATCACCGCATTACGTCATACACCCGGCGGGGCGTTTGGTTCATGCCGCTATAAGTTAAAAGGTATAGAGGAAAATCGCGCGCAATATGAACGGCTGATTGAAGTATTCAAAGCGCATAACATCGGTTATTTCTTTTACAACGGTGGTGGCGACTCTCAAGACACTGCTCACAAGGTGTCACAAATCAGTGAAGAGTTAGACTATCCCATCACCTGTGTCGGCATACCCAAGACAGTTGATAACGACCTACCCATTACTGACAACTGCCCAGGCTTTGGTTCAGTAGCAAAATATGTCGCTGTCTCCACGCGTGAAGCCGCCTGTGATGTTGCCTCAATGGCCAAAACATCCACCAAGATATTCGTTATGGAAGTGATGGGGCGTCACGCTGGCTGGATTGCCGCTGCTGCCGGACTGGCCAAGGAAGAAGAAGGTGATGCCCCACATATCATCCTCTTTCCAGAGGTGCCATTTGATAAGGACAAGTTTTTGAAACGAGTTAATAGCACCGTTAAAAAACATGATTACTGTGTCATCGTTGTTTCAGAGGGTGTGAAATACAAAAATGGAAAATTCCTGACCGACTCTGGCACCAAGGACGCCTTTGGTCATGCTCAACTGGGTGGTGTTGCACCTATGCTAGCAAACATGATCACTACCGAGCTGGGCCACAAACATCACTGGGCAGTGGCTGACTATCTGCAACGTTCGGCCCGCCATATCGCCTCAAAGACTGATGTCGAACAGGCCTACGCCCTAGGCAAGGCCGCCGTTGAACTGGCGCTTAAGGGTAAAAACGCGGTAATGCCGGCCATCATCAGAACATCCAATAAACCATACCGCTGGAAGATTGGTGAGGCGGCGCTGGCCGATGTTGCCAATGTGGAAAAGATGATGCCGAAGAATTTCATTAGCCGTAATGGTTTTGAAATCACTGATGCCTGCCGTGAATACTTAGCGCCCTTGATCAAAGGCGAAGACTATCCACCTTATAAAAATGGCCTGCCGCAATATGCACGCATGAAGAATGTGGCGGTAGCAAAAAAGCTGAAGAGGCGATTCAAGGTCTAACTAGTATCCCGGCCCCTCATGAAGAGGGGCCGCTTACTTCAACCCAACAAAGGGGCAATTACCAGGCTTACGATTGCCAATACATTAATTAGAATATTCATTGATGGCCCGGAGGTGTCCTTGAACGGATCACCGACCGTATCACCAACGACACAGGCCTTGTGTACGTCAGAGCCTTTGCCACCCAACTCACCTTTCTCAACATATTTTTTGGCGTTATCCCAAGCACCACCGGCATTGGCCATGGTCAGGGCCAGCAGCACGCCACTCACCAGGGCACCACCTAACATGCCGCCCAAGGCCTGCGGCCCAAAAACAAAACCGACGATGATCGGTGCCGCCACCGCCAAGGCGCCGGGCATGACCATCTTTCTCAATGCCGCCTGAGTAGCAATATCGACACAACGAGCACTATCCGGCTTAGCCTTGCCTTCCAACAAGCCAGGAATCTCACGAAACTGACGCCGGATCTCCTGAATCATATCGAAAGCCGCATCACCCACCGCCGTCATGGTCAAGGCTGCCACCAGGAATGGAAACATGGCACCAAGAAACATGCCCATCAACACCCGTGGGTTACTCAACTCCAGACTAAAATTTGGCACGCGCAGGGACACATCCTGAACAAAGGCGGCGATGATTGCCAAGGCCGCCAAGGCTGCTGCACCAATAGCAAAACCTTTACCGATGGCTGCCGTGGTATTCCCCAGTTCATCCAGACTATCGGTAATCTTGCGCGTCTCCGGTCCCAGCCCGCTCATCTCGGCAATGCCACCGGCGTTATCCGCCACTGGGCCATAGGCATCAATGGCCATGGTAATGCCCACCGTCGCCAACATACCTACTGCAGCAATGCCCACCCCATACAGGCCACACAACTCTGTGGAGAAAAATATAATGACGCAGATAGTCAACACGGGAATGACTGTCGAGCGCATCCCGGTGGCCAGCCCGGTAATCATTACCGTTGCCGGACCGGTCTCACCAGCCTGTGCAATATGGCGTACCGGCTTACCGCCAGTGAAATACTCCGTCACCAGACCAATCACCATGCCCCCCAGGGCGCCGACCAACACCGCCCCCCAAACTGAGGCCGAGATGCCCAGCATCTTCACCACCACCAAGGCCACAACAATAAATGCTGCCGCCGCTGTCATAGTGCCGATACGCAGCGCTGTCTGCGCCGGCTTGCCCGATGATTTACGCACCAGGTAGATGCCACCAATGGAACAAAGCAGTCCCGCCGATGCCAATGCCAAGGGCAAAAACATCAAGTCAGTCCGTTCACCCAGTTTCATCATAATATCCAGACTCAGGGTCGAGGCAATGGCTATCGTCGCAATCATTGAGCCGCAATAGGATTCAAAAATATCCGACCCCATACCCGCCACATCACCGACGTTGTCACCCACGTTATCGGCAATCACCCCCGGGTTGCGGGGATCATCTTCAGGGATACCGGCCTCAATCTTACCTACTAGATCCGCCCCAACATCGGCACTCTTGGTAAAGATGCCGCCACCGACACGGGAAAACAGCGCCACACTGGAGGCCCCCATGCCAAAACCATGGATAATATGCGTGGTCTCCGGATCACCACCAAATAATAAATAGAGAAAACCCAGCCCCAATAAACCGACCGAGGCTACCGCCAAGCCCATTATCGAGCCACCGGAAAAGGCCACGCTCAAGGCCTCGGCCACCCCCTTTTCATGTGCCGCCGTAGTGGTACGAACATTGGCCTGGGTGGCCGAATACATGCCGATATAACCGGCACTGGCCGACGCCAAGGCACCCACCAGAAATGAAAATGCCGTTCCAATACCTAGAGTGACCAATAAAAACAGCAATACCACCGCCACAAAAATCGCCAACATGCGATATTCGCGTTTAAGGAACACCATCGCCCCCTCATGGATGGCATCGCCAATCTCCTGGATCTTGCCCTCTCCCGCCGGCCACTTGAGCACGTCTTTATAAAGTTTGTACGCCACCCATAATCCAACCCCACCCAGCAGGGGGGGTAACAGCTCAGCCAATGCCATAAAACCTCCGATTCAGGCGTTCTCGCCCCTTGTTATTGTTATGTCTATATATAGATAGCATGCCACCGTATTAGCGCAAGGCGACCAGTCCATATATAATGTGCGCCTTTTGCGGCCAATTGAGGAAGAAAACATGAGTCTGGACAAAGTTGCTTCAGGTAAAGACGTACCAAACAACGTCAACGTCATTATCGAAATACCAGCGCATAGTGATCCGGTTAAGTATGAAGTGGATAAAGACAGCGGCGCGGTATTTGTGGATCGTTTCATGGCCACAGCCATGTTCTACCCATGCAACTACGGCTATGTGCCACACACTCTGTCTGAAGATGGCGACCCGGTTGACGTATTGGTAGTCACGCCTCACAAACTGATCAGCGGCTCTGTGATTCGCGTTCGCCCAGTTGGCGTACTGAAGATGACCGATGAATCAGGTGTTGATGCCAAGATCCTGGCCGTACCTGTCAGCAAGCTGACCGACCGTTACGATCACATTAACAACATCGCCGATGTGCCTGAATCACTGCTGAACCAGATCTCTCATTTCTTTGAGCACTACAAGGATCTGGAAAAAGGCAAGTGGGTCAAAATCGAAGGTTGGGGTGACATCGAAGAAGCCAAAACTGAAATTCTTTCCAGTATTCAGCGCTTCAACGACGCGCCAGAAAAGCCAAACTTCTAAGCAATACCCTCCCGTCGGATGGCACGTTCATCCGGCGGGAAACCATCACAAACGTGGTGTTTCAGCCCCTCTTTCCGCCTCAAAGCGTTTCTGACAATCAATGCATCTTGCAGCAGCAGGCTGACTCTCCAACCTGGCGAAGCCAATCTCTACACCGCAGCCAATACAAATGCCATAACGACCTTCTTCAAGCCGGTCCAGGGCAGCCCTAGTATCCATCAGTTCCTGCGTATCAATCTCAGCGATTGCCACATCCAGCCCAACTAACTGGTCTGCCAATGCCCCCTCGCCTGTGTCATGCACCTGCCCGGCCAAACTATCGTGACCAGCATCATTTAATTCACGCTGAATGATATCCCGCAATTCAGTTCCTCTATCTTGCAGACGACCCCGTAGTTGTAGCAACTGCTCTTGTGTCAAAGCCATAGTCTCTTCCTTTCATTATCACTCGCCACTTCGTTATCCCCCTTAATATCATCCTAGACCAAAGCGGAATAAATTGAAGTGCCGACAAATCCGTCTAGCCGCTGTATACATGTCTAACGTGGTAAACTTTACCGATGCAAAGCATCAACTTCAGCAAAATGCACGGACTGGGTAATGACTTCGTTGTTATCGATGCCATTAACCAAGACATCAACCTCAGCGCCGAGCAGATTCGTTTCATCGCCGACCGTAACTTTGGTATCGGTTGCGATCAGTTATTGCTAGTAGAAAAACCCATCACCAACGCCGACTTTCGCTATCGCATCTTCAATGCCGACGGCGGTGAAGTGGAGCAATGCGGCAACGGTGCCCGCTGTTTCGCCCTTTTCGTCCACGATCAGGGCCTAAGCAACAAAGACCAGATTGCCGTCGAAACCAATACCGGCATCATCTATCCGCGCCTTGAAGGCGATGATCAGGTCAGCATCAACATGGGTGCACCAAGGTTCGAGCCCGCCAGCCTGCCATTTAATGCTGACGAACTAAAGCCCAGCTATCACATAACCCATCACGGTGAAGACATCATCATCGGTGCAGTCTCCATGGGCAATCCCCATGCTGTTTACGAAGTTTGCGATATCGACACTGCCCCAGTGGAATTGCTTGGCCCTGCCATTAGCCACCACCCGGATTTCCCCCAAGGGGTAAACGCCGGCTTTATGCAAATAGTCGATCGCAACAATATTCGCCTGCGCGTGTTTGAACGCGGCAGCGGCGAAACCCTCGCCTGTGGCACCGGTGCCTGTGCTGCAATGGTGATTGGCCGCCAATGGGGCAAACTGAACGAGACAGTAAAAGTTGATTTGCCTGGTGGACAATTATTGATACGCTGGCTGGGTGATGCCGAACCCGTTTGGATGACCGGCCCTGCCACACATGTATTTGAAGGAAAAATAAAAATATGAGCAGCACGCAAGACTCACAACCCCAACAACCAATAACGCTTGACGCTGAAACCATTGCCGAATATCTGCATCAAAACCCTGAGTTTTTCGAACAAAACCCTGACATATTGGCCGAACTTAACATCAGTCATCAGGTCAGCGGCGCAATTTCACTGGTTGAACGCCAACTCAGCGCCCTGCGCGACCAAAACAAAAAGCTCAAGGCACAACTTGAAGGGCTAATACAGATCGCCCGTGACAACGACAAGCTCAACGACCGCATGCACAGATTAATCATCAGCCTGATGGATGCCAACAGCCTCAATGACATCTATATCGCTCTGGATGATAGTTTGCGTGGCGACTTTGAAGCCGATGCGGTAACGATCAAACTGTTTATCGATCCAAACCAAACCAACATCGACCCCGACAGCGATCTAATACAAACCATTTTCGTACCCCTGGAAGACTCACGCCTGGATTCATTCAAAAATATTCTCAGCAATGAAAAACCAGTCTGTGGCCCACTCAAACCTGAACAGCTCAGTTACTTGTTTGATGACCAAGCCGACGACATCAAATCCACAGCCTTAATCCCACTCGGCGGTGACCTGTGCTCCAGCTCTGGCTGCAACTATCTTGGCATTCTGGCCATTGGCAGTCATGATGAAAACCGTTTCCACGCCAACATCGGCACTCTTTTTCTCAACAACCTGGGCGACATTCTCAGTCGCGGCATTCGTCCCTATGTTGCAGAAAAAGAAACCCATGAATGAAAATGAACAAATAAAACCTGATGGCCGGGCAATAGACCTATTCCTGGCCTACTTGCGTAACCAACGCCAAGTCTCACCCCACACCCTTAACAATTACCAGCGCGACCTCAACAAATTACAAAGCTTCTGCCAGCAACAACAGATTAGCGAATGGAGTGAATTACGCGACCACCACATTCGCAGCTTCGCCGCCACGCTTCGCCACAAGCGCCTGACCAGTCGCAGCATGCAACGCAACCTATCGGCAATACGATCCTTCTATAACTACCTGCTACGCGAAGGTAAAGCCCAGATCAACCCAGCGACCAGCGTCAGCGCGCCAAAACAAAAACGCCAATTGCCCGATGTGCTGGATGTCGACCAGGTTGCCAAACTTTTGGCCATCAAGGCCGATGACCCGCTGAGCCTACGTGACTGGACCATCATGGAACTGATGTATTCCTCTGGTCTACGCCTGAGTGAGTTAAGCAGCCTTAACCTGCATGACATCGACCTACGCGACCAAACCGTGCGCGTCACTGGCAAGGGTTCAAAGACACGCATTTCACCCATCGGTCGCTTTGCCATCGAAGCACTGCGGCAATGGCTAAAAAGCCGCATCAGTATCGCCAAACATGAAGAGCAAGCCATCTTCGTCAACAAAAATGGCACCCGACTATCACAACGCTCAATTCAAAGCCGCATGCATCAATGGGCCATCAAACAGGGCCTGGACAAACACGTCCATCCACACATGCTGCGTCATTCCTTTGCCAGCCACCTGCTGGAATCATCAGGCGACCTGCGCGCTGTGCAGGAACTGCTCGGCCATTCCGATATCAGCACCACCCAGATCTATACCCATGTCGACTTTCAACACCTCGCCAGTGTCTACGATAAGGCTCATCCACGGGCGAAAAAGAAAAAGGCAAACTAGCGATCTGAGACGACAGGCATCTGCTTGCTAAACGAAGCGTAAAACAGCTTCATTACCAAGGGTGGCAACAAGGTCGTCAGGGCAATCACGATCACCATGCCGGCATAGACTTCATTCGAAAAAACCCCGCTGATGCGCCCCAGCTCGGCAAAGATCAAGCCCACCTCACCGCGCGGCACCATGGCCACCCCAATCATACAGCGCACCGGCCAAGGCTCCTTTATATACAGAGCACCCGCTAACTTTCCAAGCACCGCCACTAGCAGCAAAGATAAAGAAAACAGCCAGATAAAAGATGACTGCCAATCAATCTGATGCAAGCTAAGCGACAAGCCAACCATGACAAAAAATATCGGCGTAAACAGCTGAATAATTGGCCGCATTTGTGACTCAATCTTACTGGCAAATTCTGCATCGGTACGCAACGCAATACCAAATGGCAGAAAGAAACGTCGTGACAAGGCCAAGCCCGCGGCAAAACCACCCAATAACTCCGGCGCCCCCATGACATGAGCCAGCCAGGCAAAAAACAATACCAATGAAACAATCGTGGTAGGAATTAGACCTGGAATACCACTGACATCATCAAAACGTTTGATCACCAGCGAAATCAGTTTCGCTGCAATTGGTGCCAGCACAAAAAAGGCCGCGATGAATATCATCACCTTGCCAACATTGATCAAGCTGACGCCGCCACCGACAGAAAACTCATACAGCATTGCCAACAGAATCACACCCAACACATCATCCAGCACCGCCGCCCCCAGGACAATCTGTCCCTCAATCGAATGCTGCCGTTTCAGGTCTGAAAGAACCCGAACCGTGATACCAATACTGGTAGCCGTTAAGGTGCCGCCAACAAACAGAGCCACCAGTGGTGGTAAATCAAAGACGCCATAAGACAGCAAAGAACCAAATAATAGCGGCAATAGAAAGCCCGACAGGGCAACGATAATGGACTTCCGGCCACTGCTAATCAGACGCCGCACATCAGTGCCCAGCCCAACATCAAATAACAACAGGATGATACCGATCTCGGCCAACATCCGAATTGCATCCAATGGTTCAACCCAACCTAACAGACTAGGCCCCAGCACGACGCCGGCCAGTAATTCACCCATCACAGAAGGGGCTTGCAGGCGCGTTGCCAGCTCGGCAAAGATCCGCGCCGTCAGCAGAATCAACAACAAATGAAGAAAGAAACTATGGACTTCCACGACCACTACCTCAATAGACAGGATCTATCTATGATTCTAGCAGCTCAGAAAAAAAGAACGTCGGCGGGGCATTGCACTCGCCGTTTTATGCGTCTAGCAGCTCGAGCAACAACTTCAGCCCAGCATCCATATCTTGCTCGCTCTGGGCGCAGAGATTGACGTGGCCCACCTTGCGGCCTGGCCGTTCTGTCTTGCCATACAAATGCAAGTGCGCATGGCGATTAACCAACACAGCCTCACTAGCGGGAATAGCACCGATCAAATTGACCATGGCAGCATGGCCAATGACATCTGTCGCCCCCAGCGGTAAACCGGAAATGGCACGCAGGTGATTCTCAAACTGGCAGGTCACCGCACCGTCCTGAGTCCAATGGCCAGAATTGTGGACACGTGGGGCAAACTCATTAGCCAATAAGTCATCGCCAGCCTGAAACAATTCCAGCGCCAGCACACCGACATAATCAAGCTTATCCAACAGGCGTTCAGCATACTCAACCGCCTTGGCCTGCATGGCATCATCAGGGCGAGCAATCGAAAGGCACAGAATGCCATCACGATGAGTGTTCTCAGTCAGCGGATAACAGACTATTTCACCCGTAGTACTGCGCACAGCAAGAATAGAAACCTCACGTTCAAACGGCACAAATGCTTCAACGATTGCAGCAACACCAGCTAGCATCTGCCAGGCCGGAGCTAAATCTTCAGGCTGGCGCAGAACCGCCTGACCCTTACCGTCATAACCTTCGCTACGCGTCTTGAGTACTGCGGGCCAGCCAACTTGCGACATGGCCTGCTGCAGTTCTTCGAGACTATTTACGGCCGCGAAAGCCGGCGTAGCTATATCCAGCTCAGCAAACAGGGTCTTTTCCTTGAATCGGTCCTGGGCTATGGCCAAGGCTTGTTGTGGAGGATAAACCGGCACCTTATCAGCCAAAAATTCCACCGCGGCGGCGGGCACGTTCTCAAATTCATAAGTCACCACATCAACCTGCTCAGCCAGTTTGGTCAACAGGTTTTGGTCAACATAATCGCCGTGCAACTGTTCGGCCACGGCAGCCGAACAAGCGCCATGACCAGGATCAAGCACACTAAAATCTTGCCCTAATGGATAACCCGCCAGCGCCAACATGCGGGCCAGCTGGCCGCCACCGAGAACACCAACCTTCATTAATTCTGTTCCCGTGGATCGGCGTTGGCCAACACTTTGTCTGTTTGTGTCTGACGAAACTTGTGCAACGCTGCGCGGACTTCAGGATATTTATTACCCAGCATTGCCGCAGCCAATAGCCCAGCATTGGCTGCACCGGCCTTACCAATCGCCAGTGTACCAACAGGAATACCGGCTGGCATTTGCGCAATCGACAGTAGTGAATCCATACCATTCAGCGCCTTGGACTGCACCGGCACACCTAGCACCGGCACCACAGTCTTGGCCGCCACCATACCTGGCAAATGGGCCGCACCACCGGCACCAGCGATAATGACCTCAATACCCCGACCTTCCGCCGTTGCGGCATACTCAAACAGTTTGTCCGGTGTGCGGTGGGCCGATACCACCTCTACCTCATGAGGAATACCCAACTGTTGCAGCGCCTCAGCAGCATTGCGCATGGTCTCCCAGTCAGAGGTTGAACCCATGATGATGCCAACCAGTGGCGAATTTTCTATGCTCATTGAAACGCTCGACTAAATTTCACGAAAAAAGTGGCGCAATTATACCAGCTCGGCTCAAAAACCGCGCCACAGTGGCCAATAGTCACTAACTCAACCATTTAACTGTAATAATCGCAGCGACACATCCACGGTCAATTCAACCTGATCCAGTTCAGCGGCGCTCTGCCTGCCTTCCTGGCTGGCACGAAACATATGTGGTGTCATCAATAATAGATCGGCAATCTGCAACTGCCCAAGCGGCGCTGTTTTGTACGTCAAGGCATCCTGCGCCTGCAATTCAAAATCCAATTGTTCGGCGGCACTCAAATCCGGCAAGCCAGCTTGTTTTACTTCGGCATAAATAATTCGACGCAGCTCAATCAGGTGCTGCGGCCCAGCCTCGACCAACAACAACTTACCATCCGGCTTAAGTATTTTTTTAAAGGCATCAAAGACAGGGAAGCCAAACATACAGACAATCACATCCACTGATTGCGGCACCAAAGGTGGCTGCTTATTGCTTGCCACCAACCAAGTAATACCCCTGTTACGCCGAGCCGCTGCAATAATTGCAGACTTGGAAATATCCAACCCCACCAAACCCGGTTGAACACCATCAGCCAGCAAGATCCTATACAAGTAATCAAGGTAAAAACCTTCACCACAACCCGCATCAAGCAGACAAGAGTCATTATTCAATTGCATATGGCTGCGCAGAGTTTTTATCAATCGATCAGCAATTCGATCATAAAAGCCCGCATTTAAAAACCGCTGTCTCGCTTTGATCATTTCAGCACTATCACCAGGGAACTTCGACCGCTTCTGTTGCACCGGCAATAAATGTAGATAACCTTGCTTGGCAAGATCAAAACTGTGACCATTAGCGCAAACAAAGCACCGCTCGTGCAAACTTAAGGATTGGCCATCAAGAGGACAGGCTAGTTGAATTGATTTATTTAAAACCATTTTTCAGTACAGTTTTCCAAAACAAAAAGGCCCGCATGGCGGGCCTTCTTAAAGCGGCTAATAAGCTGATTAACAACCAGGGTTAAAAGCCTTTCCAGCAATTAAGCAGCTTTTTTACGACGTACCTTCTTCTTAGCACGAGCCTTTTTCTTAGCCGCTGCAGCCGCTTTACGATCGTAGGCTTTTTCCCATTTAGCAGCGTAGGCAGCAACTGCCTTGCTCATAGCGGCATCTTTATTCTTAACCGCAGCGACATCAGCCAGAGCGGCTTTAACAGCCGTCGCCGCTTCAGCAGCCTTAGCTTTGGCAGCTTTAACAGCTTCAGCAGCCTTAGCCTTAGAAGCCTTAGCCTTGGCAACAGCATTTTTAGCCGCAGCTGTTTTCTTACTCTTGGCAGCAGCCGCCGCTTTTTTCAAACGAGCATCTTCTGCATCTTTTTTGGCAGTCGCTTTTGCCAATGCCGCAGCAGCACGTTCTTGCGCTTTAACTTCACGGCCTGCCGCAGTCAATGCTTTTTTGTGATCCGCATTGATTGGCGCTTCAGCCAATACGCTTGCGGTTGATGCAACCGGTTTACGACGAGCCTTAGCCTTACTGCGCGCCTTCTTTTTAATTGCTCTTTTGACCATTAAATATTCTCCTTTTTTATTTAACTATAAAGAGTGCGAATCTATTTTAATTTCAAACGCTATACGAATGCAAAAAAACAATCCATATATCGTTATCTCATTCATAATCGACCGTGTTTAATAAAGCATTAGAGGCATTAATAAATAAATTCAATTGTAAAAAACGTTTACATTCTTAGCCAGGTTAATAAACATCAAAACAAATTGAACAACTCGATCAAAATGATTAACAATGAATTATCAATTCACACAAAGAGCCAATAAACTGACACATCAAGATGCTAGCTAACGCACAATTTCTTTTAGCCCTGGGCGGAATTCTATTTCTCGGTCTAATAACAGACATGATCGGGAAAAAAACTTTTCTGCCGCGCATAACACTATTACTCATCTTTGGCGTCATCATCGGTGAAGAAGGCTTTAATCTAATCCCCACCATTTTTAGTGATCGCTTCGAAATAATCGCCGAAATGACACTGCTTGTTGTTGGATTTATGCTGGGTGGAACACTGACATCAGAAACAATTATAAAATCAGGAAGAACGATACTTTCCATCTCCATAAGCGCTGCCATTTTCACAACCGTTATTGTCGCCCTCGCCTTAAGCACAACAGAACTGCCATTAGAAATAGCCATCCTGCTTGGTTGTATTGCCTCTGCAACCGCCCCCGCAGCAACTGTTGACACGGTTATCGAATCAAATAACAAATCCAGCTTTTCCCGTTCACTACTTGCGATTGTCGCCCTTGATGACGTTTGGGGACTCATCCTGTTTAGCCTTGGAATCGCACTTGTTTCAGCCCTCAATGGCGCTGCAAACGAATCCCATTTCATACTCAGCGCTGGGATTGAAATTGGTGGTTCGGTATTACTGGGGCTTGGCATCGGACTACCCGCAGCCTTTCTGACTGGCCGCATCAAACCAGGCCAACCCATGCTGACTGAAGCATTGGCCGCAGTGTTTATTTGCGGCGGCCTAGCCTTATGGCTGAATGTTTCGTTCCTGATTGCTGCCATGGTGCTGGGTGCAACCATCGCCAACCTGGCTAAACATCATGAATACCCATTTAATGCCATCGAGGGAATTGAGTGGCCATTAATGATCATATTTTTTATTTTGGCTGGCGCCTCACTCAATATTGCCAGCCTCAACCAAATTGGCCTGTTCATCATCGTATTTATTATTTTCAGAAGCATCGGCAAGATTGTTGGCGCCAACATTGGCGCACGCATCAGCAACGCAGACAATATCACCTGCCGCTGGATGGGCGCGGCATTATTACCACAAGCGGGAGCAGCCATGGGCATGGCATTGGTTGCGGCGAATCAATTCCCTGAATACCGACAGACACTATTATCGGTAGTCATCAGCTCTACCATCTTTTTTGAAATTATCGGGCCGATATTCACCCGAATGGCTCTCAGAAAATCAGAACAGAACAATTAATTCAGCTATTCGCGATGATAAGGATGACCTTGCGTTACGCTCCAGGCACGATAAAGCTGTTCTGCCAGAAATACGCGCACCAAGGGGTGCGGCAAGGTTAAATGGGACAAGGACCAGAGTTGCTCTGCTCGCTGTTTACATTGTTTTGAAAGACCATCCGGACCACCTACCAACAAGGCGACATCACGACCATCCCGCATCCAGTCACGCATCTGATCGGCCAATTTAAGCGTGGTCCACTGTTTGCCACGCTCATCCAGGGCAATCACATGCGCGCCCGTCGGAATCGCATTCAGGACTTTGACACTCTCTTCTTCAATGGCACGTTTGGGGTCGCTGCTCTTACTACGATGTCCCGGAGAAATCTCGACCAACTTTAAATTGAAATTTTGCGGCAGGCGTTTGGCGTATTCATCATAGCCAGTTTTGACCCAATCGGGCATCTTCTGCCCGACCGCTATCAGATGGATATGCATTTAATACTAAACTTAAAACTATTGCGGTCTGGCTTCGGCCAACTCATCAACGGAACCCGCTTCCCACAGTTTTTCCAACTGATAAAACTCACGCGTTTCCGGCAACATGATATGGACAACAACATCAACCAGATCTACCAGTACCCACTCGTTGCTGCTTTCGCCCTCGACACCCAATGGCTTGATGCCTGACTTTTTCACTTCGACAACAACATTATTGGCCAGGGCTTTGAGATGTCGGCCCGAGGTGCCGCTAGCAATTACCATAAAATCGGTAACGCTGGATTTACCACGCACATCCAACACTGTCACATCAACAGCCTTCAGGTCTTCAAGTGCATTGATCACCAGGTTCTTGATCTCTTCAACTTCTTTCATCTATCTCTCTCAACATTTATAGAGACCGTGGGCCTCCATGTAGTGCCGAACACTGTCCGGCATTAAAAAACGTACATCCTGACCATGGACCACAAATTCGCGAATAGCCGTGGCAGAAATCTCCAACTGGGTCACGGACTGAAACCAGACCCTGCCCGCCGCTTGTTGTTGCAACTCTGCAACATCCAGCACTTGTCTTTGCTTAATCAATTCGGCAACCGCACCCGCTTTTGCTAACAAACCACCAGGGCGCTGCATCACCACAATATGTGCCAACTCAGTCAAGCGCTGCCATTGATGCCAGCTATCCAGCCCAGCAAAGGCATCCAAGCCCATAATCAGACATATAGATTTTTGCTCGCCCAATTCACCACGCAGGGATTGCAGGGTATCCACCGTATAAGATGGTCCCCCCCGTTGCAGCTCACGCTGATCGATGACAAAACCGGGCGTCTCCGCCGCGGCCAGTTCCAACATGGCCAGGCGTTGTTCGGCACTGGCACCGGGTGTTTCGCGATGCGGTGGTATAAAACTGGGAATCAGACGAACTTCATCCAAGCCCAGTGCCTGCTGTACTTCCAGCAGCGGCCTTAAATGGCCAAAGTGAACAGGGTCGAATGTGCCGCCAAAAATCCCAATCATCTGATACAACTTACTCTCATAAATATGACTATTCAGATTGTCACTGATTTGTTCGAGAACAGGAACCTCGGTGCCCCTTGAGGGTGAAAAGCGCGGAGTTTACAAGTGTAAATGAGCACTTTTGACGCCGTAATCGGACAAATCAGTGGTGAGCTGGATAGTTAGTTACTGGCGGATTTGGCCGTCACCCAAGACCACATATTTCTGCGAGGTCAGCCCTTCCAAACCCACTGGGCCACGGACATGAAACTTGTCGGTGCTAATACCGATCTCAGCACCCAGGCCATATTCAAAACCATCGGCAAAACGGGTCGAGGCATTAACCATCACCGAACTGGAATCCACTTCACGCAGGAAGCGACGTGCCTTGCTGTAATTCTCGGTAACGATGGACTCGGTATGACCAGAACCATGCCTGGTGATGTGATCCATCGCCTCGTCGACATCCTTGACCACGCGAATCGACAAAATCGGCGCCAGGTATTCAGTATCCCAATCTTCTTCAGTCGCAGGAATCACACCATCGACCACCTTGCAGGTGGTCAGACAACCGCGCAGTTCAACTTCCTTTTCTTTATACATGCCCGCCAACTCAGGCAGCACCTGCTCGGCAATTCCCTCTGCAACAAGCAGCGTCTCCATGGCATTACAAACACCATAGCGATGGGTCTTGGCATTAAAGGCGATCTGAGTTGCCTTTTCCAAATCAGCCTCATCATCAAGATAGACGTGGCAGATACCATGCAGGTGTTTAATCACCGGCACACGGGCGTCCTGGCTGATGCGTTCGATCAGCCCCTTGCCACCGCGCGGAATAATGACATCAACATACTCAGGCATGGTGATCAGCTGCCCCACCGCTGCGCGGTCAACTGTTTCGATGACTTGCACAACATCGGCAGGCAGACCGGCCTTTTCCAGCCCGGCATGGACACAATGGGCAATCGCCTGATTGGAATGCAAGGCCTCGGAACCGCCACGGAGGATGGCAGCATTGCCCGATTTCAAGGCCAGACCGGCAGCATCGGCAGTCACATTCGGACGCGACTCATAGATGATACCGACCACACCTAAAGACACACGCATCTTGCCTATCTGAATACCGGAAGGACGATAACTCATGTCCGAGATCTCACCGACCGGGTCAGGCAGAGCAGCAATCTGACGCAGCCCTTCGGCAATACCGGCGACACGCTCATCATTTAATTCCAGCCGATCCAGCAAGGCTGCATCCAAACCGCCATCACGACCGGCCTGCATATCTTTGGCATTGGCCTCAAGCAGACTGGCCTGTTGCGCCTCGATGGCATCCGCAATAGCATGCAGCGCCGCATTCTTTTCGGCCGTCTCGGCACGGCTGATAGCGCGCGAAGCAGCGCGGGCACGTTTACCGACTTCAGTCATGTATTGGTTGACTTCACTCATCATTCAAATCCCTATTTGTCATTCCCTCCCACCTCAAGTGGGGAAGGAAGCATAAATTCTCATATAGATGCGCCGGAACAGCCTTAACCCGCCCAGCCAATGGCCCAATTGTAGCAATTCCCGCCCGGCATTGCCTCTCGACTCACTTTTGGGATTAATGCGCTGAGGAAAAAGGGCGATGTTATTAAAATAAGGATGGATATGGACTATAAAACCTTGCACGGAACAATTGAGGGCACCAACCAATGAGCAACAACATGGACGCAAAACAGGAAGCCGCACTACGCTGGCGCCGCACCAAGATCATCGCCACCCTCGGCCCAGCCAGCAGCACTGCCGAGATGATAGAAAAACTGATCAACGCTGGTGCTAATGCCTTTCGCATCAACATGTCGCACGGTGAACATGAAGATTATCGGCAACAAGTAAAACTGGTACGCGAAATTGCCCAGCGCTGCCATCAGCACATCGCCATCATTATGGATCTATGCGGCCCAAAAATCAGGGTCGGCACATTTGAAAACGACCAAATCGAATTGAATGAGCAACAGGAGGTGACTGTCACCTGTCGTGACATCATCGGCAAACCAGGACTCATCCCCTCGCAGTATCTCGATCTGCACCAGGATATAAAACCCGGTGAACGCATCCTGCTTGATGATGGCAACCTGGAACTCAAAGCCAAAGATGTGGAAGGCCTCGACATTCACTGCCAGGTG
>CAMYNQ010000052.1 GCA_947259785.1 uncultured Chromatiaceae bacterium
GACTGGAGCGCCCTGGCTATGATTGTTTCGGGCGGATTATGGTTGATTGCATTTGTGCTGTTTGTTTATGTCTATCTGCCAATTTTGTGTCGGGCGCGAGTCGATGGTCAGCCGGGATAAACGGAGTATTCATGAATTGTTTTCAGGTGGAAAAGTCACGAATCAATCAATCTTGTGTAGCGTATTTTTTAACTCACTGGATTATGGTTTTAGGTATGTTTGTAATCGATTGCGCCAGCCGGGCAACCAGCGTGATTCATCTCGCGGAGCATTCTTCACCCGGCGGCTGAGGACAAAGTCAGCGGCGCGGACAAACTCCGGCATCACATCTGCATTGTCATTCATGTTCTCCAGCACCTGTAGCAGCCCCCAACCTTGGCCTTTGTATCTTTCTTTGGCCGAGACACCTTCACCCTTGAAATTGACGTAGTCGATTAAGGCGTAGATACCGTTTAGCTGTTGGCTGACTCGATAAAACTGTCTGTCTACATGATCACGTTGTGCCTTTGTCGCTAAGTTGGCGAGCATTTTGGGTAGTGCGGTTTCCATGCGTTGAACGATAAACTCAAGTTGTTGCGGGATGCTGTTGTGCAATAACTGACGCAGGCCATTCATTCTTGTGCTGTTGATATCGACATAAAATCTTTCTCTGCTTGACCAAGGGGCGTCGGCTGTTTTGTTTAGCCAATCGGGCAGGGGGGTTGTTCTGCTGAGGTGTTGTATGAGTTGAGGAAAACTTTCAGTGAATGGCCCTTCAACCGCTTGCGGATACCAGATGAAGTGGCCAATGCCAAACGAGGGGAAGTCTTCACCCTTGTTCCAGACGGTTAGATTTTCGACTTTACTTAAGCCTTCATTTTTCCAGATCTTTTGGCCGATGATTTGAGCCTGGGCTGCTGTCAGTTGTATTTTGTTGCTAGCTGAAAAGGCTGCAGGAGAAATAGTGAGCGATATGAAAATGATGCCGATTAATCGAAGTAACATTTTTTCAGAATCAGGTTGTTGGTTGATGTTGTTGATAGATTCGATGCGACGGCGATGAAGCAGGCCTCATTACGAAGCCTGTTTTTCTTTATTTGCTGAGATGTTTAGCATGGGCAGCAGAAATCGCCCTGTATGTGACTCTGGATTCACTGCGACATCTTCTGGTGTGCCTATCGCAACGACGCTTCCACCCCTGTCGCCACCTTCCGGACCAATGTCGATCAACCAATCGGCAGTTTTGATGACATCGAGATTGTGTTCGATGATGACAACGGTATTGCCGTGGTCACGCAGTCGATGCAAGACAGCGAGCAGTTGTTCGATATCATGAAAGTGCAGCCCGGTAGTGGGTTCGTCTAGTATATAGAGTGTTTTGCCGGTATCACGTTTGGAAAGCTCACGCGATAGTTTGACCCGTTGTGCTTCACCGCCGGAGAGGGTTGTGGCGTTCTGGCCCAGGGTGATATAACTCAGGCCAACATCCATCAGGGTTTGTAGTTTGCGTTTGATGGCCGGCACGGCACTGAAAAATTCCACTGCATCTTCGACGGTCATGGTCAGCACTTCATAGATGTTCTTACCTTTGTATTTCACATCCAGGGTTTCGCGGTTATAGCGTTTACCTTTGCAGACATCACAAGGCACGTAGATGTCGGGCAGAAAGTGCATCTCAACCTTGATGACGCCATCACCCTGGCAAGCTTCACAACGTCCACCTTTGACATTAAAGCTAAAGCGCCCCGGTGTGTAACCGCGCGAGCGTGCTTCTTGTGTGCCGGAGAACAGATCACGAATTGGTGTGAATAGGCCGGTGTAGGTGGCTGGGTTGGAGCGGGGGGTTCTACCGATCGGGCTTTGGTCGATGTCGACGATTTTGTCGCACTGTTCCAGACCGATGATCTCGGCACAGGGGGCCGGATCATCGCCGGCGCCGTTAATCATCAGGGCGGCATTGCGATACAGGGTGTCGTTGATCAGGGTTGATTTACCCGAACCCGAGACGCCGGTTACGCAGGTCATCAATCCCTGTGGGATGTCGACGTTGACGCCTTTGAGATTGTTGCCCGAGGCACCGCGGATGCGGATTTGTCGTTCTGGATCATTGGCTGTGCGTTGTTGCGGAACGCTGATCTGTTTTTTGCCGGACAGGTATTGACCGGTAAGCGAGTTGGGGTTGTCGTAGACCTGTTGTGGCGTGCCTTGCGCGACGATCTCACCACCGTGGACGCCAGCCCCTGGGCCAATGTCGACCACGTAGTCGGCGCAGCGGATGGCATCTTCATCGTGTTCAACCACGATGACGGTATTGCCGAGGTCGCGTAGATACGTGAGGGTTTCGATGAGGCGTTCGTTATCACGCTGATGCAGACCGATGGAGGGTTCGTCGAGGACGTACATCACCCCGACCAGGCCAGCGCCGATCTGGCTGGCCAGTCTGATTCTTTGCGCTTCACCCCCTGAGAGACTATCAGCACTGCGTTCCAGACTGAGGTAATCCAGGCCGACGTTGACCAGGAATTTGAGTCGCTCTTGTACTTCTTTAATAATCTTGGTGGCAATCTGGCCACGCTTGCCTGGCAGTGTCAGGTCGCTGAAAAATTCGTGCGCCCGGCCGACAGCCATGCGGCTGACTTCCGGTAGCGTTAGACCGGCGACAAAGACATTACGGGCTTCTTTACGCAGGCGGGCCCCGCCGCAATCGGGACAATTTTGATGACTGAGGTATTTGGCTAGCTCCTCACGCACGGCGTTGGATTCGGTCTCGCGGTAACGCCGTTCCATATTGGGGATGATGCCTTCAAACGGTGCCAGCTTGGTTTTTGGTTTGCCTCTATCGTTGAAGAAGGTCGTCTCGATCTCTTCCTTGCCGCTGCCGAATAGCAGCACCTGGCGAATCTCTTCATCTAGCTCTTGGTAGGGTGCATCAAGATCAAAACCATAATGGGCCGCCAGGGATTGCAGTAGCTGAAAATAGTAGGCGTTGCGTCTATCCCAACCGCGAATGGCACCGCTGGCCAGACTCGATTCTGGGTGATGCACTACTCGGACTGGGTCGATGAACTGATTGACGCCGAGACCGTCACAGCTGGGGCAGGCACCAAACGGATTATTAAAAGAGAAGATGCGTGGCTCTAGTTCGGCCAGGCTGTAGCCGCATTCGGAGCAGGCAAACTTGGCTGAGTAAACCAGGTCGGGTTTGTCTTCATCCATGTAGGCGATGCGGGCAATGCCGTCAGACAGGTTGAGCGCGGTTTCAAATGATTCTGCCAGGCGTTGCTTCATGTCATCACGCACCTTGAATCTATCCACCACTGCTTCAATAGTGTGTTTTTTCTTGGCGTCTAGTTCGGGGGTTTGATCTAGCTCGACGATCTGGCCGTTGATGCGCGCGCGGATAAAACCCTGGCTGCGCAGTTCGGCCAACATTGACAAGTGTTCACCCTTGCGACCGTCTATCACGGGTGCCAGCAGCATCAGCTTAGTGCCTTCTTCCAGATCCAGCGCATGGTCGACCATCTGACTGACGGTTTGGGCCTCGAGCACCAGATTGTGTTCGGGGCAACGTGGCTCGCCGACACGGGCGAACAGCAGGCGTAGGTAATCGTAGATCTCGGTGACGGTGCCGACGGTAGAGCGGGGGTTGTGCGAGGTCGATTTCTGTTCGATGGATATCGCTGGCGACAGGCCCTCGATATGATCAACATCGGGCTTTTCCATGATTGACAGGAACTGACGCGCATAACTGGAAAGCGACTCGACATAGCGACGTTGGCCTTCAGCATAGATAGTATCGAAGGCGAGTGAAGACTTACCCGAACCGGACAGGCCGGTGATGACGATTAATTTATCCCTGGGAAGATCAAGGTCAATGTTTTTGAGGTTGTGGGTGCGGGCACCGCGGATGTGGATGGTATCCATACTGCTTTTCCGTCGCTTAGTGAACCTGCTAATATACGACCTTTTTACCCAGGTACGCAAAGCAAATCCCATGAATAATTCAGGCATGACTCCAACCGAACGCCGCTCCGCCTTCTCGCTGGCGGGTATTTTTAGTACGCGTATGTTGGGGTTGTTTATGATCCTGCCTGTGTTCGCCCTCTATTCAGAACATTTGGCTGGCGCAACACCATTTTTGATTGGTTTGGCGATGGGGATCTATGGCTTGACCCAGGCTATTTTTCAGATTCCATTTGGTATGTTATCTGACCGAATCGGTCGTAAGCCGGTGATTTATGGCGGCCTAGCCATTTTTGCCTTGGGCAGTGTAGTGGCCGCCATGTCGGATTCGATCACTGGCATTATTATAGGTCGTGCCCTGCAGGGTGCCGGCGCCATTGCGGCAGCGATAATGGCCTTGGCAGCCGATTTGACCCGCGAAGAACATCGCCTCAAGGCCATGGCCGTGATGGGCATGAGCATTGGTGTGTCATTTTCCATTGCCCTGATCATGGGGCCGATCGTCAATTCATGGTTTGGACTGCATGGCATTTTCTGGATGACTGCAGTGCTGGCTTTAGTGGGTATGGCTATTTTGGCGCTGATTGTGCCGACCCCGGTGGTGAGTCGCTTTCATCGTGATGCCGAACCGGTGCCGGCCCAGTTTAAAAACGTCTTGGGTGACAGCCAACTGCTGCGCTTAGATTTCGGTATCTTTGTCCTGCACATGATTTTGACGGCGACCTTTGTTGCTGTGCCGCTGGCGCTGCGCGACCAGGCTGGTCTGGGCAGTGAAGAGCACTGGATGGTTTATTTGTTTGTATTGGTGGTCTCATTTATTGCCATGGTGCCATTCATTATCATCGCTGAGAAAAAGCGCAAGATGAAACAGATCTTTGTCGCTGCCATCGCTTTGTTAATGGTGGCGGTATTGTCGATGAGCCAGATGAGTAATTCGGTTGCAGGTATCGTCCTTGCCCTGCTGGCCTTCTTCCTGGCTTTTAATATACTTGAGGCCTCGTTGCCATCGCTGGTGGCCAAGATTGCGCCGGCAGATAAGAAGGGCACTGCGATGGGGGTTTATACCAGTTCACAGTTCATGGGTGCCTTCGTCGGCGGTGTCTCGGGTGGTTGGCTGTATCAGCATATGAGCGGTGACGCAGTGTTTATGTTTTGTGGACTGCTGGCTTCAATCTGGCTCATCCTGGCGGGCACCATGAAGACACCACGTCACCTTGGAAGCTTCATGATAAACGTCGGGCAAGTTGATGAAATTCAAGCAAAACTACTTGGTGGTGAGATTGCTAAAGTCGCTGGTGTGGTCGAGGTAACCGTGATTCCGGAAGACGGCGTTGCGTATCTGAAAATCGACAGTCAGCTGGTTGATGAAGAGGCGCTGGAAGCTTTTTCCGTCTCGGGTGATGAGTCGAATTCAGAGGTTGAGTCCTCAGCTGCGGCAGACAAAGCGTTGGTGTGATAGTCTCACCCACAACACAATAATCGTTATATCTAATTAGGAGTATTTCCATGGCAAGAGGTATCAACAAGGTCATCTTGATCGGCAATCTGGGTAAAGATCCGGAAGTGCGTTATATGCCTAGCGGCGGCGCAGTTGCTAACCTGACCGTGGCCACAGCTGAAAGCTGGAAAGATAAAAGCACTGGAGAAAATCAGGAGCGCACTGAGTGGCATCGCGTCGTGATGTTTGGTCGTCTGGGTGAGATTGCCGGTGAATACCTGAAAAAGGGTTCCAAGGTCTATATCGAAGGCAAGCTGCAAACCAAAAAATGGCAGGCTAAAGATGGCCAGGATCGTTACACCACCGAGATCGTTGCCAACGAGATGCAAATGCTCGACAGCCGTGGTAGTGGCGGTGCCTCTGATTTCGGCGGTGGACAACAGGGCCAGGGCGGTGGCTATCAGAAAAAGCAGCAGTCTGCAGCGCCACAACAGTCCGCACCGCAGCAAAATAACTCTGGTTTTGATGATTTTGACGACGATATTCCGTTCTAGAGGAACTTGGGGTTTTGTCAAGAATATATAAGAAGCCTCTGTATTCAGAGGTTTCTTTCGTTAATAGGGCGCCCTCTCTAAAAGTATTTGCTGACAGTTAACAATGTAATGATTATTAAAAGTAAAGATGATTGCCAAGATCAGATTGATTATTTAACGGATCTGCTGGAACGTGATTTTTCTGATAAAAAGAAAAGTCTGATCGAGCGTGAACTTAAATATCTTTATTCTGGGAAAAAGGGTGAAGAAACATCTGCTTATTACCTGGAATTTGATTTCAGGAAGAGTAGCAACTGGGCCTTAATCCACGACCTGCGCCTTGAGCATGATGGTGATGTGGCGCAGATTGATCATCTACTTATTGGCAGAATGATGGATGTATATGTGATTGAGTCAAAAAACTTCAATTCTGGTGTATCTATTTCTGATGAGGGTGATTTTAGTTATTTCTACAAAAATAGGCCTTATTCGATTCCTTCTCCAATCGCTCAAAATGAACGACATATCCGCTTGCTCGACCGGTTTTTAACCGCTAATCAGCTATTGCCTAAAAGACTTGGAATGACCTTGAATCCCAATTATAGGAATATAGTATTGGTTTCACCAAAGTCCAGATTAACAAAACCCAAGCAAGGAACATATGACTGTAGCGGTGTGATGAAGTCAGACCAGTTCCTGGAGCGTTTTACGGATGATCTCAGTACGGGTTCCATGCTGAACTTGGCAAAGGTTATTTCACAACAAAGTTTGCATAGCTTCGCTGAGAGGCTGGCATTATCACATGAGCCAATCACGGTTAATTATTTAGCCAAGTTTGGGCTTGAAGAGAGTGATAGCTTCAAGGTGGACGCTGTTGAGCTTGATCAAACAGATGTACCTGAATGTCCAAAATGTAAAAAAGAGATGGTTAAACGCTCTGCTAATAGGGGCAAAAATATTGATGCAGAGTTCTGGGGTTGTCGTGATTTCCCCAACTGTCGTGGTGTGATTAAAATTGAGAAGCCTGAAAAAATCGAAGTGACTGAGCTGAGTATGCCTGATGGGACTCCACCTCTATGTCCAAAATGTGATGGAGATATGACAAAGCGAAGTTCAAAAAAAGGAAAAAATCCAGGTCAAATGTTTTGGGGCTGCAATAATTTTCCAAAATGTTTTGGTTCGAGGGCTCTGTAATTTGGTGCTTTAATATTTTTAGCTCAGAAATACTAATAACTTCAAAAAAATATATAAGGTAAGTACGTTGTATTTACTTGGTTGGGGCTTATCTAAACTAGTATTCTAGTTTTATGTTTTGTTGTCGTTAAATGATTAAAGTAAAACAATAAAGCAAGGGACGGTTTAATGAATCTACACGAGTATCAAGCCAAACAGGTGTTCGCTGAATATGGCGTGCCGGTATTAAAAGGTGTGGCGGCAAAGTCTGTTGCCGAGGTTGAAGCCGCTGCCAATGAATTGGGTGGTGATGGCTGGGTGATTAAGGCCCAGGTTCATGCTGGTGGTCGTGGTAAGGCCGGTGGGGTGAAACTGGTTAAGAGTGTCGCTGAACTGAAGCAGGCTGCCGAGGGTTATCTGGGTTCAAATCTTGTCACCCATCAAACCGATGCCAAGGGCCTGCCGATCAATACGGTCTTTATCGAGTCGCTGTGCGATATAGATAAAGAGTTGTATGTCAGCCTGATGGTGGATCGTGCCTCTGAACGTATTGTCATCATGGCCTCAGCCATGGGTGGCATGGATATCGAAGAGGTGGCTGAGACCCAGCCTGAAGCGCTGATCAAGGTGGCGGTTGATCCCGTCACCGGTTTGATGCCATTCCAGTGTCGCCAGATCAGTTTTGGAATGGGCCTGCCGGGGGCATTGGCCGGGCAGATGACCAAGCTGCTGATGAGGCTCTATAAGATGTTTACCGAAAAGGACGCCAGTCTGGTGGAGATCAACCCACTGGTGGTGACCAAGCAGGGCGATGTGGTGGCGCTGGATGGCAAGATGGGCATTGATGGCAGTGCGCTATATCGCCAGAAACCACTGGCCGAGATGCAAGACGCCTCGCAAGAAGATCCTACCGAGCACGAAGCCGAACAGCATGGCCTCAATTATGTAACGCTCGATGGTGAGATCGGCTGCATGGTCAATGGTGCCGGCCTGGCCATGGCAACCATGGATCTGATCAAACTCAACGGCGGCAATCCGGCCAACTTTCTCGATGTCGGTGGTGGCACCACGGCTGAAAAAGTGGCCGAGGCCTTCAAACTGATTTTGGCGGATTCAAAAGTAAAAGCAGTGCTGGTGAATATCTTCGGCGGCATCGTTCGCTGCAACCTGATTGCCGAAGGCATTATCGCTGCGGTGAAAGAGGTCGGTGTGACTATTCCAGTAGTGGTACGCCTGGAAGGCACCAACGCTCAGCAGGGACGTGACTTGTTGGACAATAGTGGTCTGGCCATTACCAGTGCGGCTGATTTAACCGAAGCGGCGCAGAAGGTTGTCGCAGCTTCTAAAGGGGGTAACTAAGATGTCAGTATTAGTCAACAAAGACAGCAAGGTTATCTGCCAGGGTTTCACTGGCAAGCAGGGCACCTTCCACTCCGAGCAAGCCATCGCCTACGGCACCCAGATGGTCGGTGGCGTAACGCCAGGCAAGGGTGGTCAATCACATCTTGATTTGCCAGTGTTCGATACGGTTGCCGATGCGGTAAAAGAGACTGGCGCTGATGCCACCATGATCTACGTGCCGGCTGCCTTTGCCGCCGATGCGATTTTGGAAGCCGCCGATGCCGGTATTGGCGTGATTGCCTGTATTACCGAAGGAATCCCGGTGCAGGACATGTTGAAGGTGAAATACGCGTTGGAAGGCAGTGGTTCACGCCTGATTGGCCCCAATTGCCCGGGCCTGATTACACCGGGTGAATGCAAGATAGGCATCATGCCAGGTGTGATTCACAAGCCGGGCAAGATTGGCATAGTCTCTCGTTCGGGTACGCTGACATACGAAGCGGTTTTCCAAACGACTAACAATGGCCTGGGTCAAAGCACCTGCATCGGTATCGGTGGTGACCCGATTCAAGGCACGGATTTTATCGACTGCCTTGAGCTGTTCCAGGATGATCTGCAGACTGAAGGCATCGTTATGGTCGGTGAGATCGGTGGCACAGCAGAAGAAGCGGCGGCTGAATACATCAAAGAGTTCGTCACCAAACCGGTGGTGGCCTATATCGCTGGTGTTACTGCACCGCCAGGCAAACGCATGGGTCATGCTGGTGCCATCATCGCCGGTGGCAAGGGCACGGCGGAAGAGAAGTTCAAGGCGTTGGAAGCTGCCGGCGTGGCGGTGGTGCGTTCGCCCGCTGAGATTGGTGACAAAATGTTGGAGGTTATGTAAGAACAATATTTATATTTTTTGTTCTGCGAAAACTAAAGAGCCGCTACTTTCAATGAGAGAGTAGCGGTTTTTTCGTTTCGGATCGGCGCTGTTGATATGAAAATAGAGTTAGCTTACAAAGAAGCGAGTAAGCAGTGTTTCGGTACCGAGTGGTAGGGTTTTCAAGTATTAAGTACAAGGGCAAATTTGCACATGGAAAAATCAAACATAAAGATAAAAAGGCCAGTCACCCTAAAAACAAGCATGAGAACTAATTGAGAGTTATAAAATATTCAGTGAATTAGCCTATCTCTCCGTTATAATTATTCAAACAAATAGGGACACCTCTGGTGAAGATGAAAAAATTATTAATGCCATTTTTGGTTGCGACTTTACCATTTTCTGTTCTGGCTAATGATGAGGGGCTGGGTGTCGGCCTGATCGCTGGTTCACCTACGGGCCTAAGCATGAAGTACTGGACTGGTAAAAATGCAGCTATAGATGCAGCAGCAGAATGGTCAACTTCGGGTAATGACAAGTTTTATTTTCATGCAGACTATCTGCTGCATGATTACAGCTTGATTAAACAAACTAACGTGAAAGTGAAATTACCCGTATATTACGGCATTGGTGCCCACTTCGAATTTAAGGACAATACATCCGGTAAAGGCAATGATGACGATATTCTGGCTATACGCGTACCTATCGGTGTTTCTTTTCAGTTTACCGACAGTCGCTTAGAAGCGTTCGCCGAAATAGTGCCTGCACTTGAGCTTTCGCCAGATACGGATCTGGATATCAGTGCTGCGATTGGTGGGCGCTTTTATTTTTAACCACTCAGATAACTACCCTCTATATGAAACTAAGTATTAACCCCTTCAAGTAGGCTCTTGTCGTTCAAACTAATATCTCCAGAAAGATTAAGTTGAATTTCTCAAATATGCCAACAAGAGCCAGTTGTCTATCATCATCGATCTGCGAATTAACCTTGATAGCGGGCGTTAAACTATTTGTTAATGGGTTGATGAGTGGAGGGAAAAGAACCGCTCATACCACTCAGCCAGTTCCAGGCTCGTTGATTAAACAAACAGCATACCAAGTGAAAGGTATGCCTTTGGCGATCAGTTCCCGTCTGCCCTGACGCAGCTACGATTACAACACCATTTCCGATTAAAAGCCGGCAATGGATCGCCGGGATTCAAACCTTTACATCTTATGGCAGCGTCCGCAATTGTCTTTGGGCGCGAATGACTTGGTGCCGTTGTGGCAAGTGAAACAGTACTTCGTCCCTTCATTGTGGTCTGCCATCTTGATCTGGGCTGTCCCTTTTTTCTGCTGGAAGATCTCTGTATGGCAGTTGCTACACATCAGTCCTTTCTCCGCGTGAAGTTTACCTGAAAACGTTACCTTACCCATTGGGCTTTTAGTAAACTCAAGCTCCATTCCAGGGGGCACAGCGGTTACAGCCGATACGTAACCAAGGGTTGCGATAAGAATCATTGTGTTTAGAATGGTTTTCATCATTTTAACGACCTCCATTGCAGGGTGATGGTCTATTTAAACTTCAATCAAATGTACCACGAAATCCACATTGAAGCTCATCTAGCAGGCTCACTTGCATACCAGGAAGCGGCACCGTCGATGACTATGTCACTGCTGATCACAACATGATTTTGAATGACGGCTAACAGTTGAACTCACAGCCAGAAGCAGTCATTCAGAGCTTGTAGGTAGCCTAGATGTAACGAAGTTGAATCCAGGGATAAACGCCTAAATATTTGTAGCCTGGAGAGTCTGCCCCACAAAGTGTTTTCGATATGGAACACATTGAAATACGAGGTAAAGATTGAAATTTTCTGGATCCCGTTTCACTCCATACGAGCTACTTGCTGGCATTTGTAACGGGCGTCTGCGTATCATAAATATACCATTAAGAGCCTTATAACCGGATCACATGCATTGAAAGTACCCTCTCGGAAAACACTCAAATCATGGACGTTAAATATTGCACTGCTACTCAGTGTCTATTTTTTAGTTCAGGCATATCAAGGTCGCCATGCTCCACATTCTGGTCCAGCACCAGTTATCCAAACGGTAGATATTAGCGGGCAGCATATTGAGCTAAAACACTATCAAGGCAAGCCAACGCTCATTTATTTCTGGGCAACCTGGTGCAGGGTTTGTAATTTGGCACGCGCCAGTATTGATAACATTGCCCAAGACTACTCGGTTATCACTATCGTCAGCCAATCAGGTGATAATGAAGAAATTCAAACCTATCAACAACAGCACCAATTTGATGTGACTATCATTAACGATGAACAAGGCCAATTAAGCGAAGCCTATGGCGTGCAAGCCTTTCCGTCTGTGTTCATACTCGACTCAATGGGCAATATTAGTGATGTTGAAATTGGCTTAAGCAGTGAATGGGGGTTGCGCCTAAGGCTTTGGTGGCCCAGTTGGTAACCCTCCGTTGCCAATATGCGTTCTTTAAATATGTAGTTTGTTGCCGTGGTGGGAAGATTCCACGACTTTCAGATTCGTGCCAAAGGACTATAATTATTTTTCTTAATGGCAGCCAATTATGGTTAACCGATGGCTTGTATCTCGAAAGATGTTGTCTGACAAGCCAGGTAGGGGGTGATAGAATTCTGTCATTCTCATCATGAACACTGACTCGCTTGGTACATATGTCTGAATCTCTTCGTATCGCTATTGCCCAACAGAATTTTTTGGTGGGCGATGTTGTTAATAATGTTTCGAAAATCATTTCTATTGCCGAACAGGCCCGCGATGAATTGCAGGCCGATCTGGTGTTGTTCCCTGAATTGACTCTGACTGGTTATCCGCCGGAGGACCTGTTACTGCGTTCGGGATTACAGCACCGGGTGCTGGATGGTCTGGATAGATTGATGGAAGTCACTAACATCGCTATGTTGGTAGGTTATCCGGAGGTTACCGATGACGGTCAATTCAATAGTGCTGGCTTGATTCATGATGGCCAGATCCATGCGGTTTATCGTAAGCAGTATCTGCCTAATTACAGTGTCTTTGATGAGGTGCGTTATTTTCACGAGGGCACTGAGGCGACGGTGTTTGAGTTCAAGGGTGTCTCTTGTGGCATCAGTATCTGTGAGGACATGTGGCATCCCGGTGTGATGGCTCAGTCGGCTGAGGCCGGTGCGCAGTTGATGCTCAATCTCAATGCCTCACCATTTCATATCGATAAGTGGCGGGAGCGTGAGGCGGCCATGCGTGAACGGCTTGAAGAGGCGGCCATGCCTATCGTTTATTGCAATATGGTTGGCGGCCAGGATGAGTTGGTCTTCGATGGTCAGTCGTTTGTGATGGCGGCTAATGGCACGGTGACGCAGCGGGCCGAGCCCTGTGTTGAGGGGCTATATTTGGCTGAGTTTGAAACAGGCGAACAACTAAAACCTGTGTCTGGAAAGGTTGTTGCACCGTTGTCGGTCGAGGCCAGTGTCTATGATGTGCTGGTGTTGGGCACGCGCGACTATATCGAAAAAAATGGTTTTGACGGGGTGGTGATTGGCCTGTCAGGTGGGATTGATTCAGCCCTGACCTTGGCGATAGCGGTGGATGCCATTGGTCCTGAGCGGGTTGAGGGGGTGCGCATGCCGTCGCGTTATACCGCCGATATGAGTCTGGAGGATGCTGAACTTGAGGCCAAGGCGTTAGGGGTGGAGTGCCAAACCATAGCGATTGAGCCGGCCTTTAATGCCTTTCTCGACTTACTTAAAAACGAACTGGAAGGCAAGCCCTGGGACACCACTGAAGAGAATATCCAGGCCCGTTGTCGTGGCATTCTGTTGATGGCGGTGTCGAACAAGAAACACAAGATGGTGCTGACTACAGGTAATAAGAGTGAGATGTCGGTGGGCTACTGCACACTTTATGGTGACATGGCCGGTGGTTATGCGCCGATCAAGGATGTGCCTAAATTGCTGGTCTATCGCTTGTCGGAATATCGTAACTCAATCTCAGCAGTGATTCCTCAGCGTGTGATTGATCGACCGCCTTCGGCTGAGTTGGCGCCGGATCAGAAAGACTCCGACAGTTTGCCGCCTTACGAGATACTGGATGCGGTGTTAGAGATGTATGTCGAGGATGATATGTGCATCGAGGATATTGTTGCTGAAGGCTATGATGAAGAAATAGTCAGCCGTGTGACGCATCTGGTGATTCGCAATGAATATAAACGCCGCCAGGCACCGCCGGGGGTGCGCATCAGCCGCAAGGCTTTTGGTCGCGACCGCCGTTACCCGATTACCTCAGGATATAAATAAGCTCTGCCAATCTCTGTTGATCAATGGCAGAATGGTTTCATACGTAATTTGTTAGGGGAGTTCCATGAAAAAGATCGAAGCAATCATTAAACCTTTTAAGCTGGATGATGTGCGTGAGGCACTATCTGAAATTGGCGTGACCGGCATGACGGTGCTTGAGGTTAAGGGCTTTGGCCGTCAAAAAGGGCATACTGAACTGTATCGTGGTGCCGAATATGTGGTTGATTTCTTGCCCAAGGTTAAGATCGAGGCGGTGGTGGCTGAGGATCAGGTTGATCGCTGTGTTGAGGTGATCACTGAGGCGGCACGTACAGGTAAGATTGGGGATGGCAAAATCTTTATTACGCCGATCGAGCGAATTGTCAGGATCCGTACCGGTGAAGAAGACGCGTCTGCAATTTAAGTTGTTTTTTTAGGTGTTTTATAAAAGGCCCAACCCCAGTGGTTATGGGCCTTTTGGCTGTTTGGAGCTTGGAAAATTGGGCTTTAGAGGTTTTAGTGCGAGTGATGCCAGCTTTTTTTAAAAAAGTTTTATTTTGCGCTTGAGTTTTGTCTAACTTTGACGACTAAGTGTATGGTGAACAACCAGAAATAGGCGAATGAGGGATATGAGCCAGAAAAACTCGAAGGATCGTTATCAGCGCTTTTTGGCGCAAAGTTACTTGTCTGGTGGTAATGCGCCGTTTGTCGAAGAGCTATACGAACGTTATCTGCAAGACCCATCGTCAGTTGAACCGCGTTGGCATGATTATTTTGAACAGCTACAGTTAGACTCCGGCCCGGCGCCCGCGGATGTCAGTCATACCGCGGTTAGGGATGAGTTTCACAAGCTAGCGAACTCACATCGTGGTGCTGCATCAACAGATGCTTCGGGTGCTGCGGTTGCGGTGGCTGCCAGTAAGCAGGTGGCGGTGTTGCAGCTGATCAATGCCTACCGAGTTCGTGGTCACCAACAGGCTATTCTTGATCCGCTGGGGCTACAGGAGCAAAGCTCCATCGCCGAACTTGACCCGTCGTATCACGCCTTAACCGAGGCGGATATGGAGACGGTTTTCAGTACGGGCTCATTGGTCGGTGTGCCGCAGGCAAAATTGCGTGAGATCGTGGCTCATCTGCAGGAGACCTATTGTCGTTCTATCGGTGCCGAGTACATGCACATCACCGACACCATTCAGAAACGTTGGATACAGCAGTTGCTGGAAGGCAGTCGCAGCAAACCAAAGTTTTCAGCGCAAATGCGACGCCATATTTTACGTAAGCTGATTTGTTCTGAAGGCTTGGAGCAGTATCTGCATACCAAATATGTCGGTCAAAAACGTTTTTCACTGGAGGGTGGCGAAGGCCTGATTCCATTGTTAGATGAGCTGGTCTGGCGTGCCGGGAGTCAGAATGTAAAAGAGGCTGTGGTGGGCATGGCGCATCGTGGTCGATTAAATGTGTTGGTTAACATTATGGGTAAGAATCCGGCCCATCTGTTTCAGGAATTCGAAGGTGTCTACGATAGCGATAGCAATAGCCGTGGTGATGTGAAATATCATCAGGGTTTTTCGTCAGACATGAAAACGCCCGGGGGTACGGTGCATCTGGCGCTGGCCTTTAATCCATCCCATCTGGAAATTGTTAATCCAGTGGTTGAGGGCTCTGTGCGTGCCCGCCAACATCGTCGTCGTGACATTAACGGTAGTCAGGTGTTGCCGGTATTGATTCATGGTGATGCGGCTTTTGCCGGTCAGGGTGTGGTGATGGAGACATTGAATATGTCCCAGGCGCGTGGTTTTACCACCGGTGGCACTGTACATGTCATCATTAATAACCAGATAGGTTTTACAACCAGCAATCCTCTTGATGTCCGTTCAACCATGTACTGTACTGAAGTTGCACGTATGATCCAGGCGCCGATCTTCCACGTCAACGGTGATGATCCTGAGGCCGTTGTTTATGTCACACAGATGGCATTGGATTATCGACAACAGTTCAATCGCGATGTGGTGATAGATATGGTTTGTTACCGCCGTCATGGTCATAACGAGGCCGATGAGCCTGCCGTCACCCAACCGGTGATGTATCAAAAGATTCGCGGCCATGACACCACCGTCAGCCTGTATGCCAAACAACTTATCGATGAAGAAGTGGTGAGTGAGGCTGATGCCGCAGCCATGCTTGATGATTATCGGACTATGCTTGATGAAGGGAAGTTGGTGTCGCGTGAGCTGACAGATGAGGTTGAGAAGGAGTTCGCTGTTGATTGGCGCCCTTATCAAAATATTCACTGGAGCGATGAAGCTAAAACGGCTATGCCTTTAAAGCTGATTAAACAGGTGGCTGAGAAACTCACCTCGGTGCCTGATAATTTTGAACTGCATTCTCGCGCAGCCAAGGTAATGAATGACCGGCGCAAGATGGCCGCTGGTGATATGCCGGTTGATTGGGGCTTTGCTGAAAACGTTGCCTATGCGGGTTTGTTGCTGGATGGTTTTCCTATTCGCCTGTCGGGACAGGACAGTGGCCGCGGTACATTTTTTCATCGTCATGCTGTGTTTCATAATCAAAAGCGGCGTGAGGCCTATGTGCCACTACAAGAACTTGAAGATGGTCAGGCCCATTTTCGTGTTATCGATTCGCTGCTATCGGAAGAGGCCGTGCTTGGTTTTGAATATGGTTATGCCACTGCCTCGCCAGATCAACTGGTGATTTGGGAGGCCCAGTTTGGTGATTTTGCCAATGGCGCCCAGGTAGTGATTGATCAGTTTATCAGTGCCGGTGAGGTGAAGTGGGGTCGACTCTGCGGTCTGGTGATGCTGTTGCCGCATGGTTATGACGGCCAGGGGCCGGAGCATTCATCAGCACGGTTGGAGCGTTACCTACAGTTATGTGCCGGAGATAATATGCAGGTGGTTTATCCATCCACGCCAGCACAGATGTTTCATATGCTGCGGCGTCAGGTGTTACGCCCTTATCGCAAGCCTTTGATTGTCATGTCACCCAAGAGCTTACTACGCCATAAACTTTCTGTTTCGACGCTAGAAGACCTGAGTAAAGGTAAATTTGAAACTGTGATTGATGAAGTCGATACACTCAAGCCAGCACAGGTAAAGCGCGTCGTAGTTTGTAGTGGTAAGGTTTATTTTGATTTGCTGGAACGGCGTCGTGAATTAGAGATCAAGGATGTGGCTATTGTTCGTTTGGAACAGCTTTACCCGCTGCCAGAAGAACGACTGGCAGAAGTGCTGGGTGGTTATAGCAAACTGACGGAGATTGTTTGGTGTCAGGAAGAACCTAAAAATCAGGGTGCCTGGTATTTTCTTCATTCCCGCTTGAGAAATCGCGCAACGGTTAAGCAGAGAGTGTTTTATGCTGGTCGCCCTGAATATGCAGCGCCAGCCGAAGGTCTACTGTACTCGCATAAGGCGGCTCAGGCTGAATTGGTTGATACGGCGCTACGAGGCGTCGAGGTCACTAAGGGCCGGGCTACCTTGCGGCCAGCTGGTTAATTATACGAACAACGGTAAACAAAATATTTATGTTCATGTGGCGTACAAGATTGAAGGGAGTCAATAGATGTTGATTGAAGTCAAAGTTCCTGTGTTGTCAGAATCGGTAGCCGATGCAACCTTGGCCCAGTGGCATAAAAAGGTTGGTGATTTCGTCAAACGTGACGAAAATCTGGTTGACCTTGAAACGGATAAGGTGATGCTTGAAGTCGTTGCGCCCCATGATGGCGTGCTGGCTGAGATCAAGCATGAGTCCGGTGCTGTGGTGGGTAGCGGTGAAGTGTTGGCAGTTGTTGATTCTTCTGTCGAACTACCTGCCGAAGAGCCAGAAGGAAAGCTAGAGCCAGAAGTGGTCGCTGAACCTGAAAAAGAAGAACCAGCGCCAGCAGCTGCCGTTGCGGAGGAACAACCAGCGGCGGCAATGAATTTTAGTCCGGCAGTGCGAAAATTGATTGCTGAACATAAACTTGATGCTACGGCTATTAGTGGTACCGGCCGTGATGGTCGGATCACCAAGGCCGATGTTTTGAAGCATATCCAGCAAGCAGGTCAACCAGCGGCTGCTGCAGTTGCGCCATCTACAACTGAAGTGGGGGCGGGGGGGCGGCCTGAACAACGTGTGCCCATGACTCGTTTGCGTACCCGCATTGCTGAGCGTTTATTGGAAGCACAGCAATCTACGGCTATGTTGACTACGTTTAACGAAATCAATATGCAGCCAGTGATGGACCTGCGTGCCAAGTATCAGGAAAAATTTCAGAAGAAACATGGCATCAAATTAGGTTTCATGTCGTTCTTCATTAAGGCCTGTTGTGAGGCGTTGAAAGAGTACCCGGCGGTGAATGCTTCAATTGATGGCAATGATATTGTTTATCACGGTTTCTTCGATATGGGTGTGGCGGTCAGTACCGAACGCGGTCTGGTGGTGCCGATTATTCGTGATGCAGATCAGATGAGTCTGGCCGAAATGGAGCAGGCCGTGGTTGAATATGCTGGCAAGGCCCGTGAAGGCAAGTTGTCGATGGAAGATCTGAGTGGCGGTACTTTTAGCTTAACCAATGGTGGAACCTTCGGTTCGCTGTTATCGACACCGATTCTGAATCCACCGCAGAGCGCAATTCTTGGTATGCACAAGATCGAGCAACGAGCCATGGTTGAAAATGGTGAGATAGTTGCCCGGCCAATGATGTATGTGGCCATGTCCTATGATCATCGTATTATCGATGGTAAAGAGGCGGTTTCATTCCTGGTCAAGGTCAAGGAAGTGCTTGAAGACCCCGCCCGCTTGTTGCTGCAGGTTTAAAGGAGAATACAGATATGGATCATTATGACGTGGTTGTCATCGGTGGTGGCCCGGGTGGTTATGTGGCAGCCATTCGCTGCGCTCAACTTGGGCTTGAAACGGCCTGTATTGATAAATGGCTGGGGCCTGATGACAAACCATCACTGGGTGGTACATGTTTGAACGTAGGTTGTAT
>CAMYNQ010000053.1 GCA_947259785.1 uncultured Chromatiaceae bacterium
ACATTGACAAACATCTGCGTGACCACGCCCTGTTTGTTGCCTTTGCCCCCAGTGACAAACCCGAAATCGCCGTCGCCGTGATCGTCGAAAACGGCGGCCACGGTGGCTCCGTAGCCGCCCCGATCGCCGGTGCAGTCATCGACCAATACCTGGGAGCACGACAGTGAACCGAAGTCGCGACTATGGCCGCTGGATAGACCGCCGTCCAACAGGCAGCTTTACCGCCCGCAGCCTGCACATGGACTGGCCCTTACTGCTGGGCCTACTGCTGCTTTCCAGTGTCGGCCTGGTTGTCCTCTATAGCTCTGGTGGCCAGGACATGGCTTTGATATGGCGCCAATGCATTCGCCTTGGCATCGCCTTTGGTCTCATGTTCGTGATTGCCCAAATTCCACCCCACCACATTGAACGCTGGGCACCCTGGATATTCGGTGCTGGGATACTCATGCTCATCGGAGTATTAACCATCGGCACCGTCGGCAAGGGGGCGCAACGCTGGCTCGATCTAGGCTTTTTCCGTTTCCAGCCGTCCGAGATCATGAAACTGGCCGTGCCAATGATGATCGCCTGGTACCTGGCCGAAAACACCCTGCCACCCTCACGCCGGGCCATCCTTATCACCGCCCTGATCATCGCAGTGCCGGTAGGCTTGATCGTCAAACAGCCGGACCTCGGCACCTCACTGCTCATCGCCATGTCCGGTATCTTTGCCCTGCTGCTAGCGGGCATCTCTGGACGTCTGGTGGGTGGGTTATCGCTATTGGCAGCTGCTTGCGCGCCACTGGTGTGGTTCTTCGGCATGCATGGCTACCAGCGTCAACGAGTTCTGACCTTTCTCAACCCGGAAAGCGACCCACTCGGTTCCGGTTATCACATCATCCAGTCCAAGATTGCCATCGGCTCCGGCGGCCTTTACGGCAAAGGCTGGCTCAACGGCACCCAGTCACAATTGGAATTTCTGCCGGAGCGTTCTACCGATTTCATCTTTGCGGTATTTGCCGAGGAATTCGGTTTTTTCGGCATACTGATATTACTGGCCATCTATCTCTACATCATTGCCCGTGGCCTCTACATCGCTGCCCAGGCTCAGGACACCTTTACCCGCCTGCTGGCCGGCAGCCTGACCCTCACCTTTTTTGTCTACCTGGTCGTCAATATAGGCATGGTTTCAGGCATGTTGCCGGTAGTGGGGCTCCCCTTGCCGCTGATCAGTTATGGCGGCACCTCGATGGTGACACTGATGGCCGCCTTTGGCATGCTAATGTCAATCCAAACACACCGAAAACTGAATACAAGCGGATAACCCTTATGCAAAAAAGATGGCAAAAACTAATCCTCTCAATGCTGCTATGCGGTAGCTTGATTAGCCCACAACTGAGCCAGGCCAATACCGCCCAGCGCCAGGATGTGAAGAACTTCATTGACCGCCTTGCCAAAGAACACAACTTCAAACGCGATGACCTGAAAAAAATGTTTGAGCAGGTCGAGATCCAACAGAAAATCATCGACGCCATGAACCGCCCCTATGAGGGCAAGCCTTGGCATCAGTACCGGCCCATTTTCGTCACCCAGACCCGCATTGATGAAGGGGCAAAATTTCTGCAGGAAAACTACAAAGTCCTGAAACAAGCGGAGCAGAAATACGGGGTGCCGGTTGAAATCATCACCGCCATCCTTGGGGTCGAAACCCGCTATGGCCGTCACCGCGGCAAATACCGAGTCGTCGACGCACTCGCCACACTCGGTTTTGACTATCCCCGCCGCAGCAAGTTTTTCCTCAGAGAACTGGAAGCCTTTCTGCTGCTCAGCCGCGAAGAAAATTTCGACCCACTGGCCATTACCAGCTCCTATGCCGGCGCCATGGGCAAACCGCAATTTATGCCCAGCAGCTATCGCATGTACGCCGTCGACTTCGATGGCGATGACGTTCGTGACCTGCTCGACAACAGCGCCGACGCCATCGGCAGCATCGCCAACTACCTGTCCCGTCACGGCTGGCAGCGCAACCAGCCGATTGCGATTAAAACCAACGCAACTCAACAAGCGCCGCAAAAGATGGGCAAACTGAAAAAGCCCAGCAAGCCAATCCAACACTGGCAGGACAAAGGCCACCTACCAGCCGAAGCAACGGCCCAAATGCTGAAAGCTGAGTTGATCGTGCTAGAGAACAAACAAGGCCCTGAATATTGGCTCGGCCTACAAAACTTTTACAGCATCACCCGCTATAACCACAGCGAACTATACGCCATGGCAGTGTTCCAATTAAGTCAGGGCATAAAACAACAATATCAGGCAGGCCAATCACAGGCCCATGCGGAATAACGAAACAAATTAAAATATTCAGATGAACCTAAATACTTATAACGGCTGCAAATCAGCAAAGCTCACCACCATGACAGCACTGCTGATTGCATTGGTCGGTTGCTCGTCCAGCCCCTTTCAACGCGGAGACGGCGCCCCCAACGTACACGTCAATGTTGACTCCATTCCAAACCCCACGCCCAGGCATGAGCCGCTGAGCAAATACGGCAACCCGGACACCTATACGGTACTGGGCAAGAACTACAAAACATTGAAATATAACAAGGGCTTCGTCGAACGCGGCATTGCCTCATGGTACGGCACCAAGTTCCACGGTCGCCGCACCTCAAGCGGTGAAACCTACAACATGTACGCCATGACCGCCGCCCACAAGTCCCTGCCCTTACCCACTTACGTTGAAGTCACCAACCTCGACAACGGCCGCCAGATCATCGTCAAGGTCAATGATCGTGGCCCCTTCCATGAAGGTCGTATCATTGACTTATCGTATGCTGCAGCCATCAAACTGGGCACCAATAAAACCGGCACCGGCCGTGTCGAGATCCGCGCCATCGACCCAAGCAACCCAACCGCACATCGCGGCAAACAAACAACAACCCCAGCTCAACCGGTTGCCGCATCTACAACGATTACCACTACAACTAAACCCGCTGCACAGGCAACCGCCACTATCGCTCAAAATCTCTATCTCCAGGTCGGTGCCTTTAGCTCACGCAGCAACGCTGAAAATCTGCGCAGTCGCCTGACAAATGTGGCAGGCAAACCCATCCACATCTTTGCCGGCGACAATCCAAGCCAACCGGTCTACCGAGTACGCATTGGCCCGCTGCTCAATGACCAGGCAGCTCAGCAACTGGCGTCGAGGCTAGTAAACGAGGGCATTAACAATACCAGCGTTGTCATGGATTAAAATTACATCTCCAGGAACATTCCCGCTAAAATAACGTCACAGGTGCATCTGCATCAATCCTGTTTCTCTATTTGCATAAAATAATATGACCTATTTAAACAAACGTCTTTTTGCCAAACCGACTCAGATTATCTACGCCGTCGTTATCAGTTTGATTGCAGCCACTGCGCCCGCTGCATACGCCGCCGCTATTAGCGCGCCACCGGCCCCGGACATCGCTGCCCGCGGCTATCTGCTGCTGGACTACAGCAGTGGCCATGTCATCACCTCCCAAAAGGCCGACGAACGCCTAGAGCCAGCCAGCCTGACCAAGATGATGACGTCTTATGTCATTCTCAACGAGCTAAATTCCGGCAAGATCAGCCTTAATGATGAGGTGCTAATCAGCGAAAAGGCCTGGCGCATGCCCGGTTCACGCACCTTTATTGAAGTCGGCAAACGCATCCCGGTTGAAACCCTGCTCAAGGGCATGATCATTCAGTCCGGCAATGATGCCACCGTCGCCTTGGCCGAATATGTTGCTGGCAGCGAGGAAACCTTTGCCAACCTGATGAACCAGACTGCCGCCGCTCTAGGCATGGACGCCAGCCATTTCATCAACAGCACCGGCCTGCCTCACGCCGACCACTACACCAATGCCCGAGACATGGCGACACTGGCCCGTGCACTGATTCGTGACTTCCCCGAACACTACGCCTGGTACTCAATCAAGGAATTCACCTACAACGGCATCAAACAATACAACCGTAACAAGCTGCTATGGCAGGATGACAAGGTCGATGGCATCAAGACGGGGCACACCGATGCCGCCGGTTACTGCCTGGTGTCGTCAGCAAAACAAGATGAGATGCGCCTGATTTCGGTGGTGCTGGGCGCCAAGAGTGAAAACAGCCGCGCCCGTGAAAGCCAGAAATTATTGAGCTACGGCTTCCGCTTTTTCGAAACCCACAAACTCTACGCGCCAGACGAAGCACTGACCGAGGTACGCGTCTGGAAAGGTGGCAGCGAAAATGTATCCCTTGGCCTGAACAAAGAGATGTACATCACCATTCCCCGCGGCCAATACGACAACCTTAATGCCAACATGAAGGTCACCCCCAAGATTCTTGCCCCGGTCAACAAGGGCAAGCAATATGGCATGGTGGAAGTCATGCTTAACGGTGAAGCCGTGGCCACCCAGCCGCTGGTCGCACTGCAAGACGTAGCCGAAGCCGGCCTGATCGACAGCCTGATCGACGAAGCCCTGTTGCTGTTTGAATAACAAACAATACGATGAGCAACAACACCGATACCGTTTATCTCAACGGCAAATTTCTCCCCCATGATCAGGCCTTCGTTCCGGTCATGGATAGAGGTTTCGTCTTTGGCGACGGCGTCTATGAAGTTATCCCCGCCTATGGCGGCCGCCTGTTTCGTCTTGATGAACACCTACAACGGCTGGATGCCAGCCTGGCCGGAATTCGCCTCAGCAACCCCATGAACCACAGCGAGTGGGCCGAGACACTAAAACACTTGGTCAACGAAAACGGCGGCGGCGAACAATCGGTTTACCTGCAGCTGACCCGCGGCCATGCGCCGCGTGACCATGGTTTTCCTCAAAACATACAGCCCACGGTTTTTATTTCCAGCAGCCCGCTAAAACCGGTCGCCACAGAATTATTAAATAATGGCGTTGCCGCGATTTGCCTCGAAGACATCCGCTGGAAACATTGCCACATCAAGGCCATTGCCCTGTTACCCAACATCCTATTGCGGCAGCAAGCTATCGACGCCGGCGCCCAAGAGGCCATCCTAATCCGCGATGGTCTAGTCACCGAAGGCGCCGCCAGCAACCTCTTCATCGTCAAAGACGGCGTTATCAAGACCCCGCCCAAGGGCCCCTTCCTGTTACCCGGCATCACCCGCGACCTGCTACTGGAACTGGCGGCAGCCAACGGTGTCAACTATCAGGAATGCAATTTTGGCGCAGAAGAGCTGCAACAAGCCGATGAGGTCTGGCTCTCCAGCTCGACCAAAGAAATCCTACCGGTGACCAAACTGGACGACAAAACCGTTGGCAACGGCCAGCCCGGCCCCGTCTGGCAACAGATATACAAACTTTACCAGAATTACAAACAGGCCTTGATTGACGGCGAGGTGGAATAAGGCGATGGCAAAACAAGATCAACAGCTAATGGAATTCCCCTGCTCTTTCGCCATCAAGGCGATGGGCCTGGCAACAGATGACTTTGACGCCCTGGTGGTATCGCTGATTCGCCCGCATGTAAAAGACCTGAATGAAGGCGCTGTCAGCAGCAAACCCAGTAAGGGCGGTAAATACACTTCCGTCACCGTGACCTTTGAGGCCGAGAGCCGCGAGCAACTCGACAATATCTATCGCAGCGTTAGCGGCCACGAACGTGTACTAATGGCACTCTAGGTCACAATGCACAGCCTTCTGATTCGCCAGTTGGGGCAACAGCAATACGAGCCCACCTGGCGACAAATGCAGCAATTTACTGACCAACGCGACGACACAAGCCAAGATGAAATCTGGCTGGTAGAGCATCCCCCCGTCTTCACCCTGGGCATGAATGGCAAACCGGAACACCTGCTCAATCCTGGTCAGATTCCGGTCATTAAAATCGACCGCGGCGGCCAGGTCACCTATCACGGCCCGGGCCAATTGGTCGCCTATCTGCTAATCGACATCAAACGCCGCAAGCTCGGCATCCGCGCCATGGTGGAAAAGATCGAACAGGCCATCATTAAACTGCTCGCTGACTACAAGATTGAGGCCCGCGGTCGCCGCGACGCCCCCGGTGTCTATGTCGATGACTGCAAGATCGCCGCCCTAGGCCTGCGGGTGCGGCGTGGTTGCACCTATCATGGCCTGGCCCTGAACGTAAACATGGACCTAGAACCCTTCAGCCGCATCAACCCCTGTGGCCATAAAGGCATGCAGGTGACCCAAACCTCCGACCTGGGCGGGCCAACTGATATCACCGCCATCGCCCCTGGGCTGTGCAACCATCTGGCCAAACAGCTGGGCTATAATGGCCTCAAATTTGCTGAACAGACAAACTAAATGGCTGATAAAAACCTCGAACGCGAACGCATCGAATCACTTGCCCCACTCAAGGGCGAATCCAAAACCGCACGCATTCCGATCAAGGTTCAGCCCAAGGCCGAACCTTTAAAAAAGCCACGCTGGATTAAGGCCAAGGCACCGACCAGCCCGGAGGTGGCACGCCTGAAAGGCATCCTGCGAGAGCAAAAACTATTCACCGTCTGTGAAGAGGCCCAGTGCCCCAACCTGGGCGAGTGTTTTGACCACGGCACCGCCACCTTCATGATCATGGGCGGCATCTGCACCCGCCGCTGCCCCTTCTGTGACGTCGCCCATGGCAAACCCAAGACACTTGATAGCAACGAACCCAAGCACTTAGCCGACACCATCAGGGCCATGAATTTAAAATACGTGGTCATTACCTCGGTCGACCGCGATGACCTACGCGATGGCGGTGCTAGCCACTTTGCCGCCTGCATCAAAGCCGCACGGGCACAATCGCCGCAACTGAAAATTGAAATCCTGGTACCGGACTTTCGTGGCCGAATGGAGCTAGCCCTGCAAGAATTGGCCACTGCGCCGCCCGATGTCTTTAACCACAATCTGGAAACCGCGCCACGGCTTTACAAACAGGCCCGCCCGGGGGCTGACTATCAGTGGTCATTAACCCTACTGAAAAAATTTAAAGAACAGCACCCAGAGATTCCAACCAAATCAGGGCTGATGCTGGGACTGGGTGAAACCGATGCAGAAATTATTGAGGTAATGCGTGACCTGCGCGCCCACGACTGTGACATGCTGACCCTGGGCCAATATTTACAACCCAGCCAACACCACCTGCCAGTTGAACGTTATGCCACCCCAGAGACCTTCGACAAATTGGCCGAGATTGCGACAAAGCTTGGTTTTAACAATGTTGCCAGCGGTCCGATGGTGCGTTCTTCCTATCACGCCGATCTGCAAGCAGCCGGCAAGCAGGTCTCATAAAAAAGGCCTCGCCCCCTAATGGGGCAAGACCCTTCTCTTCCAAAGCCAGACCAAACTACAGGTGCTTTTTATGAAAACCACCGTGCATGGCAATATTTTCATCCATCTGGGTCGCAACCACACCCATTACTATTGGCACCAAACAAGCTAAAAGAATCATTCCAAAAGTCATAACACACCTCCAAGTTCATGGGGGACAACGTGTCCACGCTATAAGGAAAGACGGTTTTTGCTGAATTTTCTGTGATGCGGCTCACAAAAATGAAAAAGACCACACGTTTCCATGCGGCCTTTTTGTTAGTCTCGGAAACTTTTCCTTCGAATACAGCCTAGTGAACTTTGCTCCAGACACGACGTTTGAGCAGATAAAGCAGCGCTGTGAGTATGATCAAATAAATAATCACATAAGTCCCAATGGCACGGCGGGACTCGGCATTTGGATCAGCCGCCCAAACAAGAAAGGACGCCACATCAGCAGCCTGCGTCTCAATTTCAGCACGCTCTTCATCTGACTCGGCATCAGCATAGGCCAAGGCATCCGGCATCTTGATGCCAGGAAACAGGTGATTATCGGTCTCCTCCTGTTCCGCATCTTTATAATAATAGTCTGTCAACAAGGTGTAGATGTGCTGGGGGCCTTTTTTTCTGGCAATTGCCATTAGAGCAAGATCAGGCGGCACTTTGCCGTAAGACTCTTTGCGCACCTCAATCGGGGTAAGACTCATCATCCGATCATCAATATCCTGATCTTCCAAAAGATATTTGATCTGCTCTTCGGTCATCCCGATCTGGCTCAAGTCGGAAAACTTGATGTACTTGAGACTGTGGCACATCATACAGGTACTGACCACGATCTCAGCGCCGCGTTGGCGGGCCTGCTCCGAGTTATCAATATCAACCATTTTCAACGCGCCTGTCGCGCCGGCCATGGCAGTCTGAGCGGCAGCGAGCATAGTCACAGCGCTTAACAGAACCAACAAGCTTCTCATGACTCATCCTCCAGGCGCTTACGAATTTCTCTCAGCTCTTTTTCATCATTTTCACGACGTAAATAATGCTCTGACCTGAGCAACTCTTCTTGCTCTTCGCGAATCAGTCTTTCAGCTTCACGCGGCAAGCCCTGCTCTCTGCTACGCCGCTCTTCACGCATGGAAATAAAAGGCAACAACAGGAACAAACCAAAGTAGATAAAGGTTGCGATGCGGCCCAACAGGATATAAACACCTTCCGGTGCCTGGGCACCAAGATAGCCCAACAACATTAAATCAAGGAACCACACATAAATCATGATGCGATAACCAGGACGAAACTTCGCTCCGCCCGGGATATTGGATCGATCCAGCCAAGGCATGGCCAGGAAGATCAATATAGACATCGCCATAGCAACCACCCCACCCAACGGATCAGGAATGGAACGCAATATGGCGTAGAACGGCAGGAAGTACCATTCCGGCACAATGTGCGGCGGCGTCACCATCGGATCGGCCGGCACGTTGTTCTCCGGCATGATCCAGAATTCTGGCGAGAAGAATACAAAACCGCAGAAAACAATCAGAAACACACCCAGGCCAAACAGGTCCTTGATGGTGAAGTAAGGGTGAAACGGGATATTGTCCTTAGCGTGCAAGGTAATCCCCGATGGGTTGGAACTCTTTACCCAATGCAGCGCCACCACGTGAATAGCGACTGCGACACAAATGATAAATGGGAACAGATAGTGCAAGGCGAAGAACCGCGTCAGAGTGGCATCACCCACCACAAAATCACCACGCAGCCAGATCACAACCTCCTCACCAATAAACGGCGTCACACCAAACAGGGCGGTAATCACCTGGGCACCCCAGAAGGACATCTGCCCCCATGGCAACAGATAGCCCATAAATGCTGTCGCCATCAACAACAACAATAACAACAGCCCCGTCCACCACAGCAGTTCACGCGGACGGCGGTAAGAACCGTAATACAGCGTACGCGCAATATGGATAAAGACCACCGCAAAAAAAGCCGAGGCACCGGTGGAGTGCAGATAACGAATCAGCCAGCCATAGTTCACATCACGCATGATGTGTTGGATGGAATCAAAGGCCATGCCCACATCAGCCTTATAATGCATGGCCAGAAAAATACCACTAAGCAACTGCACAATCAGCACAAACATGGCCAGAAAGCCGAAACTCCACATGTAATTCAAATTGCGTGGAACAGGGTACTCGGTCAGCTCATGCTTGATCATTTCATCAAGAGGAAAACGCTCATCGACCCAGGCAAATACTTTCTTCAACATAATTAGTCTCCCCTAGACCTTTTTGCCAACAATGATTGTCTTTTCATCGGCAAATTCATAATGGGGCACGATGAGATTATTGGGCGCCGGACCACGGACAACACGCCCGCTGTTGTCATAGAGACTACCGTGACAGGGACAAATCCAGCCTTCATCGACACGGTTAGGCACGCAACCCAGGTGAGTACACAGTCCAACCACCACCAGCCACTCGGGTTTTTGAATCCGGTCAGAATCGGTCTGCGGGTCAATCTCGGTCGAAACATCCTGCATATCGGCAATCGTTTCATCGCTGCGATGAGTCACAAACACCGGCTTACCCTGCCACTCAATAGTGTGGGTTTTGCCTTTGGGGATGGACGCCAGGTCAACCATTGAAGTCGACTTGGCCTTAACGTCCTTACTGGGGTTCATGCTACTGACAAACGGGATACAGGCACCCGCCACACCGACAGCGCCTACCGCCGTGGTCACTTTGCCAAGAAAGTCACGACGATCAGGACTGTCCAGATCTTTATCACTCGCCATCTCTACAACCTCTGAGTTGTTACTTGCATAAAATTATTATTGTACGAATTACTACGTTTTCTTTTTTATTATTGAGTAATCCCCTGCGGATTATCCTAAATATACCCAGACAAACTCCACGGACTTTTAATCCTACAATACGCAAGGGTATTGGTCTAGCAAAACATTAGGCCCTAGTGAAACACCGCTATAAAACAGCGGCTTATATAAAGGCATATCGAATAATTCAAAATACCAGCAATAACAACACCGCCCCCAGCAGCAGACGATAAACCACAAAAGGCATCATGCCGATGCGCTCTAATAGCTTGAGAAAGACATGAATGCAAAGATAGGCACTGATGCCAGAGATAGCTGCACCGAGAAAGATTGCCTGCCAGTCCACCGCACCTTCAGCGGATGCCAGCTCCAGCGTCTTCAGGCTACCGGCCAGCAAGATCACCGGAATCGATAACAAAAAGGAAAAGCGCGCCGCCGCCTCACGGCTCAGCCCCAGCATCAAGGCGGCGGTCATGGTGATACCAGAACGGGAAGTGCCAGGAATTAGAGCAATGGCCTGGGCGCAGCCGATAATGAGAATATCTTTCCAGGTAATAGAGTGTTCACTGCGCTGACGCTTGCCGGTCTTATCACTCCAACCCAGCAGAACGCCGAAGACGATGGTGGTGGTAGCAATCACCAACGTCGAACGCAGATGCTCCTCAATCAGATCCCCGAACAACAGCCCGGCCAACCCCACCGGGATAGTGCCCAGCCCCACCGCCCAGGCCAACCGACTATCACCCACGGTCTGGCGTTGTACCAGCGAGGCGGCCCAGTCGCGCATCATCACTTGCAAATCTTTGCGAAAATAGGTGACCACCGCCGCCAACGTGCCAACATGTACAGCAACATCAAAGGCCAGGCCTTGATCCTGCCAACCGACGATCACCGGCACCAAAATCAAGTGCGCAGAACTGGAAATAGGCAGAAACTCCGTCAGCCCCTGCAAAATCGCCAGTACAAATATCTGCAAAAAATCCATTGCCCGCTCCATCAAAATTTGTCGACATTCTACCGAGCTAAATTCCTTACGTCTTGTCCCATGCATAGTCACCAAAGTCACCGTATAATGTCGCCAACCCGGCAGCAGCCGAATCAAATCCAGCAGTAAAGGAAGGACCCCGCAGCATGTCATTGCCCCCGATCGAACAACGCATCGCCCTGGAAATCAATGCCAAAGAGACGCAGATCATTGCTGCCATCGCCTTGCTTGACGAAGGCGCCACCGTGCCCTTCATCGCCCGTTACCGTAAAGAGGTCACTGGCGGTCTGGACGACACTCAGCTGCGCACCCTGGAAGAACGTCTCGGTTATCTACGTGAACTGGAAGAGCGTCGCCTCGCAGTGATCAAGTCCATCAATGAACAGGGCAAGATGACCGATGCTTTGAAGGCCTCCATCATGGACGCCGAGACCAAGACCCGCCTTGAAGATCTCTATCTGCCTTATAAAACCAAGCGCCGCACTAAGGCCCAGATTGCGCGCGAAGCGGGACTAGAGCCGCTGGCCGACGCCCTGTTTGAAGACCCTAATCTTGCCCCTGAGACAGAGGCGGCCAAGTTTCTCAATCCAGACGCCGAGATCAAGGACGCCAGCGCGGCACTGGACGGCGCCCGCCAAATCCTGATGGAACGCTTCGCTGAGGATGCCGAACTAGTCGGCGAGTTGCGGACCTACGCCTGGGACAACGGCCAATTACACTCAACCGTCATCGCCGGCAAAGAAAACGAAGCGGCCAAGTTCTCAGATTATTTCGACAAGGCCGAGCCAATCAAGGCCACCCCGTCGCACCGCGCCCTGGCTATGTTTCGCGGCCGCAGCGAAGGTTATTTGAGCTTATCGCTGGAACTGCCCGGTGATCCAGAGGCCGCTGCCAACCGCACTCCGACCATGGGCGAAAACATGATTGCCCGTCGCTTCGGTATCAAAAATGAAGGCCGCCCGGCAGACAAGTGGCTCGCCGACACCGTGCGCTGGACCTGGCGCGTCAAGATGGCCATGCACATCGACATGGAACTGAAAAAACAACTGCGCGAAGCGGCCGAGCTGGAGGCAATCAAGGTCTTTGCCAGCAATCTGAAAGACCTGTTGCTGGCCGCACCAGCCGGGCCGCGCGCTACGCTTGGTCTTGACCCAGGCCTGCGTACCGGCGTTAAGGTCGCGGTGGTGGATAACACCGGCAAGCTGGTTGATTACGCCACCATCTACCCACACCAACCCAAGAACCAATGGGACCAGTCGCTGCATGTGCTGGGCGAACTGTGCAAGAAACACAAGGTTGACCTGATCAGCATCGGCAACGGCACCGCCTCACGCGAAACCGACAAGCTGGCCGCTGACCTGATCAAGCTGCATAAGGATCTGAAAATGACCAAGATCATGGTCTCTGAGGCCGGCGCCTCGGTCTACTCGGCCTCTGAACTTGCTTCACGTGAATTCCCAGAGCTGGACGTCTCCATCCGTGGTGCCGTCTCCATCGCCCGCCGCCTGCAAGACCCACTGGCGGAACTGGTCAAGATCGAACCCAAGGCTATTGGCGTTGGCCAGTATCAGCACGACGTCAACCAGAGTCAGCTGGCTCGCTCACTGGAGGCTGTGATCGAGGATTGTGTCAATGCCGTCGGCGTCGACGTAAATACTGCCTCGGCGGCGCTGCTGGCCCAGATCGCCGGACTCAACACCACCCTGGCACAGAACATCGTCGACCATCGTGATCTGAATGGTGCCTTCCAGGATCGCAAAGAGTTATTAAAAGTCACCCGCCTCGGCCCCAAGGCCTTTGAACAGGCCGCCGGTTTTCTGCGCATTATGAACGGCAACAACCCGCTTGATGCCTCAGCGGTTCATCCCGAGGCCTACCCGCTAGTGCAGCGCATCGCTGAATCCAACAGCAAGGATGTCCGCGGCGTGATTGGTGACAGCGCCTTCCTCAAAAAGCTCGAGCCAAAACAGTTTTCCGATGAGAAATTCGGTGAACCCACCATCCGCGATATTTTGGCCGAGCTGGATAAACCCGGCCGCGACCCACGCCCTGAATTCAACACCGCCACATTTAAAGACGGCATCGAAAAGGTCGCCGACCTGAAAGAAAATATGATGCTCGAAGGCGTAGTCACCAACGTCACCAACTTCGGCGCCTTTGTCGATGTCGGCGTCCACCAGGATGGCCTGGTTCACATCTCCGAACTGGCCGATAAATACGTCAGTGATCCACGTGAAGTAGTCAAGGCTGGTGACATCGTCAACGTCCGGGTGCTGGACGTTGACCTGAAACGTCAGCGCGTTGCCCTGAGCATGAAAAAACAATCCGACGGAGGTGAACGCATTAAGGAAGAACGCGCTGCCGGCATGCCACGTGGCGGACAACGGCCCCAGCATCAAAACCAGAAACAACGTCCGCAGGAAAAGCAACAAAGCGCCATGGCCGCTGCATTTGCCAACCTGAAACGCTAGTCAAGACAAAAAGGATTAACCATGGATCAACTCACCCAAACTCAACTTGACGCCATCAATCAGATGTCGGCCGAACAGCGTTACGACTACTTCATCAACACACTGCTTAAGCAGAAAGAGGTATGGGGGCTTTCCAGTGACAGCGGCTGGCTCATCCTGCCTGATGAAGATGAAGAACATCTCCCTGTTTGGCCACACGCACAGCTGGCACAGGCATGGGCCATGGGTGATTTTTCTGACTGCCAACCCAAGCCAATCACCCTGGACGACTGGCTCGACAAATGGCTGCCAGGCATGATTGAAGATGGTTTATTGATAGCGGCATGCCCGGGAACAGACAATGACAGCATCATCATTGCAGCCGATGAATTATTAGATGAACTTCGAGAAGCGGGTAATGGCCAAGGCTGATAACTCAGATGTGGCGCAGTCGCCATGCGTTCACAACTGCTGCCTGAATGAAGATGACATCTGCCTCGGCTGTTTCCGCTCAATTGATGAAATCACTAGCTGGAATTATGCTAGCAACAGCGAGCGGCTAACAATTCTCGAAAATACTCGTCAACGCAAGCAAGCTTCCGGCTAATAGTCGACCTTACGCCTAAGGGCCTTCTGCTTGCCCTGCTTGGTCTTGCTGTCCATGCGCCGCTGCCGTGAGCCACGGGTCGGCTTGGTAGCCTTGCGTTTTTTCTGCGTCACCATGGCCTGCCTGATAATATCTGCCAGCCTTTGCAGAGCATCTTCACGATTTTTGTCCTGACTACGGAAGCGCTGGGCCTTGATGATAATCACACCGTCAGCAGTAAGACGATGATCTTTAAGCATTAATAATCTCTCTTTATAACTGTCTGGCAGAGATGAGGCCCTAATATCAAAACGTAGATGCACTGCCGTTGAGACTTTGTTGACATTCTGGCCACCCGCACCTTGGGCGCGAATGAAACTAATCTCGATCTCATCGGCGCTAATCGTGACTTGATTGGAAATCTGTAGCATGGCGGAATCACCGTCCCTTATATGGCTTCAAGCAAATAATGCGGGATTTTATCCCATCTATGGGTTATAGTGCCTCTGCTTGCAATGGCTCAAGCTGGCTTTCTTAGAACACCCCGAACACCTGTTTCTCGGCACCTCTCTGAACCCTCTTCTACGTCCACCTGCACGCAAACACTTTAGTTTTAATAAATATTTTTAGGATTCAATTATGAACACTGGTACCGTTAAATGGTTTAACGAATCAAAAGGCTTTGGCTTTATTTCTCCACAAGATGGCAGCGATGATGTCTTTGTTCACTTCAGCGCCATTGGTGGTGACGGTTTCAAAACCCTCGCTGAAGGCCAAACTGTCAGCTACCAGGTCGAAACCGGCCCTAAAGGCCTGCAGGCAGCACAGGTTATGCCACAAGGTTAATTAACAGCTCGACCTTGCACCACAACCCCGCTGAAACGAGCGGGGTTGTTTTTTCGGCGCTTTGATTTGTTTAAGCAGCGCCAAACCAAACAATTAGCCACGAGGAACACAGCCATGAAAAAACTGTTTGTTGGTAATCTGCCAGCCAGCACCAAAGACAAAGATGTTATCGAGTTGTTTTCTCAGTTTGGCAAGGTGCGCTCGCTCAAACTGGCTTCCGATGTCTTTACCAGCCAGTGCAAAGGCTTTGGCTTTGTCGAAATGGAAGGCCATGAAGCCCGCGCCGCCATTGCCGGTCTGGACGGCAAAGACTTTCACGGTAAACCGTTAAAGGTCAATTTTGAAGTACCAAAGAAATCGCGCGGACGCAGATAGCCACTCTTTACTGCTCACGCCATCGCGCACCAGCGCACATACATCACGGCTACAACCGGTCATTAAGGCCGGTTTGGCTACAAATTATGCAATTCCTTCCTCACACACAGAACCTCAGCCAATAACAAATAAAGACCTAAAAATAGCGCCCCTCCCGTCTAAAAATACCAACAGGCCATTTATAATGCTTAGTTTTTAGGCCAAGGATTTAGCCACATGTCGACAGAACAACTCATCCAGAAAATCAAAACCCAACCTGAGTCGGTAAATTTTAACGAAGTCATTGACTGTATTACCAGCAACTACAACTACACTGCCAGCCGTTTTAGCAACGGCATCGCTGACGGGCAAGTAATTAACGAGGCTGGCAGCAACGAAGGTTCGTGCAAAATATTCGCCTTTGCCAAGCTAAATGGGCTTGATGAACAACAAACCCTAAACTGTTTTGGCGATTTCTATCGCAAAGATGTGCTCGGCAATCCGCACGGTGATGATCATGCCAATATCCGCACATTCATGCGCCACGGCTGGACAGGCATCAACTTTGAACAAGCCGCCCTAGTGACGAAATGACATATAAAAAAGGCCACTCAGTGAGTGGCCTCTCAAATTAAAATAACTATTTTCTGATTATCAGAAGCTATACACCAATGTCACGGCCGTTTCCCTATCAACCTTTTCAATGCTTACAGGTACTTCTGAAACATGTTTGATGGTATAGGTGATTTTCATGGCCAGACTGCCATTGATCTGTGACTTGAGGCCAGTAACAGACTTGGAGATGGTTACGTCCTCGCCAATTTCAGACGTCAGCTCTTCGGTAAATTTTGAAGTATCACTGATTTTCCAGCCTAGATTACCAGACAGGCGGGCCGCACCTTCATCAGTGCTTGTGCCAGCATCATCTTCACTCTGACGCGCACCAAGACCGGCCTCGATATCAAGCGTAAGGTTTTCTTTTTTAATAACATGTCGACCATAACCAACAAACTCACTGGCGCGCCAGTCATAACCACTGAAGCGATCATCCTCATAGGTCGCCATACCAAACACATAATCAAGATCTGAGATCTTGTAATTGGTTTTACCTACCAGGGTGTAACGCTCAGCCGTAGTTTCTTTTTTATCTTCGGTATTTAGCACTTCCAGGTTGGCCTCATGCTTCCATTTATCACGCTCATTGGCAGCCTTGGCCTTAGCGCTAAGTGTCTGGGTTTCTGTGTTACCTGAGGTGGCCACAAGCCCCAATTCAGCCTCACCAGTCCACTCTGAAGTTCCAGTCTCAGCCATGGCAGAGCCGGCCATAACCACACCACCCAAAATTACTGCGCTAATTTTTTTCATATTATTCACCCCTAAAAGGTCATCGATAAAAACGAACAGTGAGTCTATTGCTTTAATCAAACAGCTTCAATCAACGCAGCAGAGAAATAACAATAATTTACACTCTTAACAACCAGCTCGGCTGACCAGATTCATCGACCAAACCATAAGCCAACAACCACTGCCGAGCATCTTCGGCATCCTGCTCAAACCAGGCCTTCGCCGAACCCAGTCGGTAGCTATAACCCCACTCATCCATGTCGGCAAACATACGGCTACGGCCACATTCAGGAATGTGATCTGACAACAGCGTCTGCAGATAATTGACGCCGTTTTCCTCATCGTAACCACCGCCGGCATCCGTATTCAGACCGTCACGACGCTGCTGATCCATGCAAATAAAATGACAGGCTTCATGCATGGCAGAATGCAGAGGCGTATCAGACCGTACCAGCAAACGATTGGCAATCAGGCCTGCCTCGCTATCTCCCCAGAAGCTACCGGGAATCTCTACACCCTCTTCAACCCACTCCAGCACCATGCCATAACGGGCCAGCAAACCAGTCAAGCCGTTCGCATCAATCTCGCCACATTTCAGAACCACGACCCCGTCCTATGTTTATACCAAGCGCGCCATTTTACCGCCTCAATCTAAGCTGACAACTGGACAAATCCACCTCTGTGCTGCATATTTCAGGGCTGATTTTGCTTTATATAGAATAGATGAGGTTTGTTAATGTCTGAGTCATGGGATAAAAAAGAAGGTGATGGCGGCAACTGGGGCGGAATGCCAGAGGGCATGGACCCAATGCGGGTGATGCAGGTTGCCTCAGGTTACTGGCAGTCCTGCGCCCTGCACGCCGCCAATCGGCTGGATATTTTCAACCTGCTGGATGGCCAGTCAAAAGACCTGGACACGCTGACCACAGAAACCGACGCTGATAGACGCTGCCTTGGCGCCTTGTTGAGCGCGCTGGTATCGATGGATTTTCTTGATCGCGACGGCGATATTTTCAGCAACAATCAATTCAGCCAAACCTTTCTCGCCAACTCAAGCAAGCTCTACCAGGGCGGCATCGTCTACATGTTCGAGAACTGGTATGAAGCCTGGGGCGGACTCTACGACACGGTCAAGACGGGCAAACCATCGGCCCTGATGCACCAGGAATACAGCGACAAAGAAACCCGTGACTACATGATGGGCATGCATAACCGCGCCCTATCTCAATCTGATGTACTCACTAGCATGTTCGACCTCAGCGGCAAGAAACAGCTGATGGATGTCGGTTGTGGCCCGTCTACCTTTGCTGTGAAATTCTGCGAAAAATATGACGGCCTCAATGCCGTCGCCATGGATCGCGAACAGAACCTGAAGATCGCCAAAGAGATCGTCGATCAATACGGCATGCAGGACAGAGTGGAACTGCGCCCTGGCGATTACAACACTGACAGCCTAGGGGAAGGCAACGATGCCATGCTGCTGTCCTCCATGACCAACCAGGAATCACCTGAGAACATCAAGAAACTGCTACAGAAATGCTA
>CAMYNQ010000054.1 GCA_947259785.1 uncultured Chromatiaceae bacterium
ACGATGCTCGGGAATTATTGCGGACAGCCATCACCGTAAAACTATCATCCGGCACCCCACTGTTCAGCGATAAAGACAACAACGGCAATCAACTTTTTTATCTGATCGCAGGTAAAATTGAGTTTTGCAGCGCAGGCAAAACAAGCATTATTGAAGCTGAAACAAAAGAGGCGCGCATGCCTATTGGCCGCCAGTCGGACAAACATGCCTCGGCCATTGCCGTTCAAGAATCAACTCTGCTTAGCTTTGATGCTGACATGCTTGATCTATTTCTGAACTGGACCAACCCCAACGCCTACCTTGTCAGTGAGCATGAAACCAACAAAGATCACGAGTGGTTAAATCGGCTGTTAAAATCACGCGGTTTGCTACGCTTTTCCGAACAACAAATAAACACACTGCTTGATCGCATGAACGAGGTTCACTTCAACAAGGGTGATGTTGTCATTTCACAAGATGACGATGATGAGTTTTACTATGTCATCAAAAAAGGCAGTGCGACGGTTTCACGCAAACCCTCTTCCGACTCAAAAGGAATAAAACTGGCAGAACTGGGTGAAGGCGATGCCTTTGGTGAAGAATCAATTCTGTCGCAATCAAATCGCGGCGCCACCATTACCATGAAAGAATCAGGCAACTTGATGCGCCTGTCGAAACAAGATTTTTCAGAGTTACTGGCCCAACCACTACTGGAAACTATCTCATGGGGTGAGGCTCAGGCCATGGTTGCAACCGGCGCAGAGTTTATTGATATTCGTCTTGAAGAAGAGTTTAATGAGCTACATGTCCCGGGCAGTCGAAACATTCCATTGCCCCTGTTACGCCTCAAACTGAAACAGTTCAACCAACGTCGTAAATATATCGTCTGCTGTAATGATGGCAGTCGCAGCTCAGTCGCGGCCTTTTTACTCAATCGTCACGGCTTTGATGCATTCATTCTTGATGGTGGCATGACAACATTCATCAGCCAGATGGCCAATTCCGAAATGAATAAACTCTCAGCAGATACTGAATTAGCCACCAAAATACCTGCCGCCGAGGTTGTTATTGCTAGCAGCGAACAGGGCAATCAATTTTGTTCTTTAGCCGAACATTGGGGCGATACTGTTGCAGAAATTAATGATGACGGCTTCGCTGATGACATTAAACTACACCAGCTCGAAAAAACGACCGTCACCAAAGCAACGAATCAAGCCGTTGCCACTACAGAATACAAACGACCAAAACAAAACCCCACAGCTGTTGAAAGGAATGTTTTTCAGGCCAAGAATGACAGCAACGAAAAATTATTTCGTAATATTTTGCTAGGAATCATTCTCGCCAGTCTGGCTGCGACCATTGCCATGTACTCCTTTGCAACAAATGAAAAGGGCGCTAAAAACCTGAGCGACGCAACACTGCTTCCCACCACAGAAAAAACAGCTGAACCTACTCCCCCCCCAATTGAGGACATCGACACGACTGCCAACAACACCACAACCGCTATTACGCCAATGACCCGCTTTGTCCCACCTATAATAGAAAACACCATCGTCGAACCCACAACTGAGCTGGTTGATGACGCCGATACTCACCTCTCTGATGCCGAGATCCTTGAACCTCAACCCAGCAGCCAAACTACAAATGCCATACCTGTAGCCGTTGATCCCGCCACCCGCGGATTCATCGAGTAAGCCCGCCAAACTAAAGCTCACACCGCGGTGGGCTTGCACCCATCAAAACACTGTGTATACTTACAGAATACTGTATGGATACTCAGGCATTTTAAAATGACAAAACTCACTGCAAGACAACAACAAATATTGCAATTGATAAAGGACTTCATCAGCGAGACAGGCATGCCGCCTACCCGCGCCGAAATAGCCGAAGCCCTTGGCTTTCGCTCTGCCAATGCCGCCGAAGACCATTTAAAGGCCTTAGCCAGAAAGGGTGTTATAGAACTGATGTCTGGCTCATCTCGCGGCATTCGTCTATTAGAGAAAGAAGGCCTACCCCTGGTTGGCCGTGTTGCTGCTGGCGAGCCCATCCTCGCCCAGGAACATATAGAAGATCACCTTAAAGTCGATCCACAACTATTCCATCCCATGCCCGATTACCTGCTACGCGTTAGCGGCATGAGCATGCGCGATATAGGCATTCTCGATGGTGACCTGCTAGCCGTACACCACTGCCAAACCGCCCATAACGGCCAGATAGTTGTCGCCCGACTTGATGAGGAAGTAACCGTCAAACGCTTCAAACAGCGCGGCAACATTGTCAACCTGGTCGCTGAAAACCCCGATTTTGAACCCATAAGAGTCGACCTGCGCGAGCAAGAACTGGCCATCGAAGGCATCGCGGTTGGAATCATTCGCCAAGGAGCAGAACTATGAAACCCGCCAATCTTAATTTCGATTTCAGCCAAGGCAGTATGAACCAGAGTAACCATCTGGCAATCAGCAGTGGTCATGCAGCCCTTGATGTTATGCTGCCCCAAGGCGGCTGGCCTATTGGTGGAATCACCGAAATATTTTGCCCGGAAGACAGCCACTTTGCCTTGCCGTTACTCTGGCCTGCCCTGGCCAGGCTCAGCCATGCCAAACGCTGGTTGGCAATGATTGCTCCGCCGAATGCACCAAGCTCGGCGCAGCTGGCTTCGGTGGGCATTGACCTATCCCACGTCCTGATGATCCATCCTCATGCCACCAGCAATGGTCTATGGGCAGTTGAACATGCGCTACGCTCCAGCACATGCGCCGCGGTACTGAGCTGGGTTAATCACGCCGACCATCATGCCATGCAGGGGCTTCGTGGTGCAGCACTAGCCGGCAATAGTTGTGGCCTGATCTTTCGTCCAGAGTGGGCCATCGAACAAGCAAGCAGTGCCAGCCTGAGATTGCGCCTAAGCGCTACCGATAGCGGCTTTTGCGTTGAACACATCCCAGAAAATATAAAACAACCACACTCAGTTATATTTATAGAAAACAAACAAAATAAAAAGACAGCCTAAACCACTTAATTATCAGCACACGAAATCAAATCAAACAGTGCCACTCAATTTGAGTGGCCACCATTATCAAGCACCTTGCTGTACTTATTAAAGAATTGAACGTCCACACCAGCCCGCTAGCGCATCGTCTCCCAAGTGACTGATGGGGTAAGCGTTCACTTGCTGCACTTTCTACACTTCGCTACGAAAAGGCTTGCCATTTTCTTATTCCTTACCAAACCCTAGCAATAAACTCCCAGTCCTTGAGTAAATATCAGCATTTGAGAAAAAAGGAGATTAATGCAACCATTAGTCACGTACACCGTGTATTTATTCAACTCAAACAGCAATCAAAGTTAGCTGAGAAGCGCCAATGAACAGCGACGTAATCCTAAACACGCTACCCGCACATCTATTTAAAATTGATAGCGCAGGTAATATTCTCGAATCCCATTTTAGCCCCCACATTCACAACCACCCATTACCTGAGCAAAACGACTCTAAGTTAAGTGATTTTTTACCTATTGAAATTTCTATGTTATACAGAAACTGGATTAAAAAACTTGATAAAAATAATAACCCCATTAGTTTTTCTTATACCGTAGAACAAAACAGCCAGCGCCACGTTTATACTGCCCATGGGTCAAAACAAGACAGCACCTACATATTCATCGTCCAAACTTCCAGCGAAGTGTTTTCAAGCTCCAGCCCAGATATAACTGAAATTCTATCTGCTGTTCTTGACACTGTGCCAATATCAATATTCTGGAAAGACACTCAATCAGTCTATATTGGTTGTAATCATCAATTCGCCCATTTGGCCGGTTACGAAAGTCCTAAACAGATCATTGGTAAAACAGATAGTGATATGAAATGGAAAAAATATGCTAATGATTTTTATAACGATGACAGCCAAGTTATCAGCAGTGGCATTGCCAAACTCAACCGTGAAAAAACATTTACTAGTACCGACGGTAACACATGCACTCTCAATATTAGCAAGCTGGCACTATGCAATAAAAACAATCAAATCATTGGAATTCTCGGCGTTTACGAAGATATAACAGCTGAAAAAAACAACCTGGAAGAAAAAGCCAAACTTTACGAGCAGATTCGTAAGACACAGAAAATGGAGGCTTTAGCTAGGCTGACAAGCGGCATTGCCCATGACTTCAACAACATACTTGCCAGCATACTTGGATATGCAGACTTAACATTGGATAGCCTCACTAAAATGGGCAACCAGAAAGAACTAATGCGCTACATCGGCGAGGTTATCGACGAAGGAGAAAAAGCCCGCGACCTTATCGCTCAAATGCTAGCCTTCGCCCGAACCAATTCCAGCAAATATGTAGCCCTAAACCCTGCCCCACTAATAAAAGAGCTATCCAAGGTTACTCAAACATCATTACCCAGCAATATCGAATTAAGCATCAATACTGATGCTGACATTCCAAAAATATTAATAGATCCATCACAACTTCACCAGGTGATACTCAGCCTCTTTAACAACGCCCGAAACGCACTCGATAATAAAGGCGGCCACATCAGCCTCAATATTGCTCATATAACCAACTATCAGGGAAGGTGTCAGACTTGCCATAAAAATTTTGCTGGTGATTTTGTTGAAATTTCTGTTGCCGACGACGGTGACGGTATTGATGCAAATATGCTCGACAAGATGTTTGAAGAATTTTTTAGCACTAAGGAAAGCTATAAACACAACGGCATGGGACTAACCAGTGCACATGAAATAATGCATCAACATAATGGCCACATCCTGATCGACTCCATCGTTAATTACGGCACAAACGTTCGGTTACTGATTCCCTCATACACCCAAGAGGAACACAAACCAACAAGCACTTCAGGCAAGACACTACAAAACATCGGCCAAAGTTCATTAATTCTAATTATCGAAAATGATGAATCAATTGCACGTTTACAAAGCGAATTACTGCAATCCAAAGGATTTATGACTAAGGTTTTTTCTGACGCATTTCAGGCATTGACCTATTTCAAAACTGAACCTGAAAAAATTGACTGCATTGTTATCGACCAAAACATGCCATCACTCTCCGGGTTGGAGTTTTCTGACAAGGCGCTAGAACTACGCCCCGAAATCCCCATCATCCTCTGCATCGGCAACGAAAAGGCACCACCAACAAAATCGGGGATAAAAGGAATGCTGATGAAACCATTCAGTTCTGAGCAGCTAATTGAACAAATCTGTAAATTATTGTAATGGGAAAACGAAGGGGAGGCTAAGATCCCCTTTAGTTTAGAGATAATAACCAAAGGCTTCATTAAAACGATCATCAAAAGCCTGACGATCGAAACTGTGGTTCTGGGTACCGTGCTGCTCAATCTTGATAGCACCCAGCAGTGAAGCAATACGACCTGTGCTTTCCCAGTCCATGTCATTCATCAAACCATATAACAAACCAGCTCGATAAGCATCTCCACAACCGGTTGGATCAACCAGCTGTGTCGGCTTGGCCGCTGGAACCTCAACACGATGCTCTTTGGTATAAATATGTGAGCCTTCACCGCCCAAAGTAACAATCAAGGCCTCAACATGTTCTGCGATCTCATGTGGTGATTTACCAGTGCGATCCTGAAGCAACTGCATCTCATAATCGTTGACTGTCACATAGGTCGCCTGTTCAATAAAACGCATCAGGTCTTCACCATCAAACATAGGCATGCCCTGACCTGGATCAAAGATAAAAGGAATGTCTTGCTCAGCAAACTGCTGGGCATGAACAATCATGCCATCCCGACCATCGGGTGAGACAATTCCAAGCTTCACATCTTTAGCCATAGAAACATCATTCTCATGAGAGAACCCCATAGCACCAGGATGAAAGGCCGTTATCTGGTTGGCATCCATATCTGTTGTAATAAAGGCCTGGCCGGTATAGGCATCCGCAACCACCTTGACGTGCTTGTTTGAAATCCCGCACTCAGCCATCCACTCGGCGTAAGGCGTAAAGTCACTACCGACTGTCGCCATGGGCAGTGGATTACCACCAAGCAATTTTAAATTGTAAGCAATATTTCCTGCACAACCGCCAAACTCACGCCGCATTTCCGGTACCAAAAAAGACACATTCAACATGTGCACCTTGTCAGGCAGGATATGATTCTTAAAACGATCATGAAAAACCATGATGTTGTCATAGGCGTAAGAACCACAAATCAGTGCAGACATAACTATCTTTCCTTTATAAAACCAGCACAAAAAACCAAATAAGCACAGCGTTCACCAGCGCCAAAAACACAGCAGCCGAGCCAATATCCTTGGCACGACCGGACAACTCATGCTGCTCAGCCCCAACCCTATCCACCACAGCCTCAACCGCAGAGTTTAGCAGCTCGGCAATCATTACCAAAAGCAGACAGCCAATCAGCAACGCATACTCAACACTCCCTTCACCCAGCCACACTGCGATCGGAGATAGAATCAACAATACTAATAGCTCTTGACGAAAAGCGGCCTCATGCTTGAATGCCGCATACAGCCCTTTCCTAGAATAGCCCGCCGCCGCAATGATGCGACTTACACCTGTTTTACCAGGCTTAGCCATTTTCTGCGTCAGGCATCCAGGTCAAATCCAGTTCCCGCGCGGCACGCACATCATCTAACCGACGTGAAGGCAGGGTAAACGGTGCCCCCTTAAGTTGATCGACATTTTCTTCTGCCTCAACCTTAATCTTGGCCATAGCATCGATAAAACCATCTAGCGCAGACTTTGCCTCTGTCTCGGTGGGTTCAATCAGAAAACACTCTGGCACCAACAATGGGAAATAAGTAGTCGGTGCGTGAAAGCCATAATCCAACAGTCGCTTGGCAAAATCCATTGCCGAGGCATTCAGTTCTTTAGACTCTTTCTTTAGCGTCAAAATAAATTCATGAGTAGCACGACGTTCTGGATAGGCCATTTCAAAACCAGCCTTTTTTAATTGCACCATCATATAGTTAGCATTCAGTGTGGCATACTCAGCGACACGTTCCATGCCTTCACGACCCAGTAGTCTGGCATAAACATAGGCTCGCAACAGTACACCAATATTACCGCTGAAAGCAGAAAGCCTACCAATGCTCTGCGGACAATCTTTTTCTGTCAGCCAACGAAATTTATCTTCTTCTTTAGTCACCATTGGAACTGGCAGGAACGGTAGCAACCGCTCACTAACACCAACAGGCCCCGCCCCTGGCCCACCGCCACCATGAGGTGTTGAAAATGTTTTATGCAGGTTCATGTGGATCACATCAAAACCCATATCCCCCGGACGCACTTTGCCGAGAATCGCATTCAGATTGGCACCATCGTAATACAATAGACCACCGGCATCATGGACGATCTTGGCAATCTCTTTAATGCGACGTTCAAAGACACCGACTGTAGATGGATTGGTCAACATAATGCCCGCCGTTTGTGGACCAACAGCCGCCTGCAACGCATCGATATCAATATCGCCATCAGCCTTGGTTGGAATCTCTTTGACCTTATAACCGCACATCACTGCCGTGGCAGGGTTGGTGCCATGCGCAGCATCAGGAACGATCACCTCGGTACGACCAGCATCGCCATTACCATCATGATAAGCACGAATCATCGCCATACCGGCAAATTCACCTTGAGCACCAGCTGCAGGCGATAAAGAAACACCTTTCATTCCCGTCACTTCTTTTAGGATCTCTTGCAGATCATACATACACGACAACAAACCCTGGCCAGATGATTCCGGCGCATAAGGATGACGCCCGGCAAGACCAGGCAACAATGCCATGGAGTTACAGATGCGCGGGTTATACTTCATAGTGCAGGAACCCAGCGGATAAAACTCAGTATCGATAGAATAATTCTTTTGTGATAAACGGGTGTAATGACGCACCACCTGCATTTCAGACACTGCTGGCAGAGTCGGGCGCGACTTGCGCTGCAACGCTGTAGGAATACCCTTTGCTTCTATCTTTGCCGGCATCTGTCCAACAGCATAACGGCCACTGCGAGATTGTTCGAAAATCAACATAAGCTTGCTTCTTTGAAAAGTTATTCAGTCAATGCAGCAATCGCTGCATCATAATTCGGTTCGTGGGCAACTTCGCCAACCAACTCTGTATAGGCCACCTTACCTTGCTCATTAATCACCACCACAGCGCGTGCAGTCAAACCGGCTAATGGGCCATCGACCAGTAGCACGCCATAGTCTTTGGCAAATTTGCGCGAACGCATCATCGAAAGTGGCTGTACATTTTTGAGTTTTTCCACACCACAAAAACGACCTTGGGCAAACGGCAGATCGGCAGAGATTATTAACATCACCACATCATCACGCCCGGCAGCCAAGTCGTTAAATTTTTTGCTCGATGTGGCGCACACTGGCGTATCCAGGCTCGGCACTATATTGAGCAGCACTTTTTTGCCGGCAAAGTCAGCCAAGCTTTTATCCTGCAACTTGGCATTTTGCAATTTAAAATCGGGTGCAGCATCACCTACCTTGGGCAGCTCAGCATTGGTGTTGATTGCCTGACCTCGCAGAGTAATGGTTACCATTATCAGGCCGCCTTCACTTCAAACAACACAGCAGCCAGCGCAGTGGCATAGGCATCCAGGTCCGCTTCGGTCTTGGTTTCAGTTGCGCAGATGCTAATGCAATCTGACAATTCGGGATATTGTCCGGCCATGGCATAACCACCATAAATACCTTTTTCCGCCAATGCTTCTAACACAGCATCAACAGGCTTGACTAAGCGCAGCACCAGATCATGAAAATTGGCACCACTAAAGACACGATCAACACCATCAACCGCACATAATTTCTCTGCTAGGGCCTGAGTATTATTCACACTTTGTGAGGCAACGCGTTCCAGACCTTCAGCACCCATCAAGGACATATAAATAGTGGACGCCGTCACCATCAACCCTTGGTTAGTACAAATATTTGAAGTGGCCTTGGAACGACGAATATGTTGCTCACGCGCTTGCAACGTCAGGGCAAAACCGGGCTTGCCATCAAGGTCAACGGTACGACCGATGATACGACCAGGCAACTGACGCACATGCTTTTGCTTGCAACACATAAAACCATAATAAGGCCCACCACTGGACAGCGGTATGCCTAAAGACTGGCCTTCGCCACAGGCGATATCAACACCCGCTTCACCCCACTCACCCGGCGGTGTCAGCAGCGCCAAAGCCATAGGATTTACAACCGCAATGCTGATGGAATTGTTGTTAGCAGCCCAATCGGTCAGGGCATCGACATCTTCCAATACACCGAAAAAGTTAGGCTGTGGAATCACCAGCGCAGTAATATCCTCACCTTCGTACTTGACCAACTCAGCCACTAAAGTCTTACCAGCATCAGCACAGTAAGGCAGCTCTTCGATAGTGAGGCCCTGATTTTTGACTATATTCTTCACCACGGCGCGATAGGCAGGATGCACGGTGCTAGGCATGAGAATGCGCTTTGACTTTGACTTACGATGCGCCCGCACTGCCATCAACACCGCTTCGGCCAGGGCCGAGGCACCGTCATACAAAGAAGCATTAGAAACATCCAGACCATTCAGGCTTGCCATCATGGTTTGATATTCATACACCGTCTGCAAAGTACCCTGACTGGCCTCAGCCTGATACGGGGTATAGGCACTATAGAATTCTCCACGGGTGGTGATATCCCACACTGCCTGCGGGATGTGATGTTCATAAGCACCGGCACCAATAAAGTTCAAACCAGTGGCATCACCGGCGGCACGCTCACGCATAAAACGGGCAACAGCCATTTCGTTCAGCCCTGCTGGCACGGCATCACTCAAACCTTCAATACGCAACTCGGCGGGAATTTCATCAAACAAATTTTCAATGCTATTAGCACCAATGGCGGTCAGCATCTCTTTTTCATCTTGCTCGGTATGTGGAATAAAAGGCATCGCTTTTCTCTACTTACATTTGCTAAATTTATCTCTTAAAACGAGTACATTTTTCACAAGCAAGGCGTAGCCTGTGAAAATAGGTCGCTTTAGTGTTCTTCTTCGGCACTCATTTCTGCATAAGCATCCGCATCCATCAGCTCTTCAAACTCACCCTCTTCGGTCAGTTTGACCTGCATGATCCAACCATCGGCATAGGGATGATGATTAACCAGATCAGGACTATCGGCCAAGTCTTCGTTAACAGCAACCACTTCACCCGTTACTGGACTATAAACATCAGAGGCAGCCTTAACCGATTCAACCACAGCGCACTCTTCACCGGCTGAAACCGCCGCGCCCACTTCTGGCAACTCAACAAACACCATGTCGCCCAACAGCTCTTGGGCGTGATCGCTAATGCCGATCTTAACAGTACCGTCACCAAGGTCTTCAACCCACTCGTGGCTCTTGGCGTATTTCAGGTTGGCTGGAATTTCGCTCATTATTTAATCCTCTTAAATACTATTAACACTTTATATTGATGAAAGAATTTTTCTACCCCGCTGCTTGCAGCGGACACTTTAACGCTTGGGGTTCCAAAGCACCCGAGGGCATAAAGGGAGAAGCTTTCTCCCCTTTTATCAATCAGCCTAATTCAACACAGGCTTTTCCATTGCGGGCAAAGGGTGGCTTGACCACCTTGCAGGCCAACTCACGGCCTCGCACCGCCACCTGGCACTCATCGACCACATCGGCAGAAACGCGAGCAAAGGCAATCGAACGGCCCAGGGTCGGCGAAAAGCCACCGCTGGTGGTCTCACCTACCACCACGCCATTCAACACTACTTGCTGATGTGCGCGCAACACGCCTTTATCCTGCAACACCAGACCAACGAACTTGCGCAGACTGCCCTTGTCACGCTGAGTCTGCAGTGCCTGCCGACCAATAAAGTCACGCTCAACTGGCTGCCAGGCCACGGTCCAGCTCAAGCCTGCTTCCAGCGGGCTAATGCTTTCATCCATGTCAGAGCCATAAAGATTCATGCCTGCTTCCAGGCGCAAACTATCGCGACCACCCAGCCCACAAGGACGCACACCCTGCTCGATCAGCTTCTGCCACAGCGTCGCGGCCTGTTCGGTGGGTAGCATGATCTCATAACCATCTTCGCCGGTATAACCGGTGCGGGCAATAAACAGCCCCTCGGACTCGACACCGACAAACTGTTTCAGCCCCGCTGCCGCTTCAGCCTGAGCGGCAGTCATCGCCGCATGGGCCTTGGCTCGGGCATTGGGCCCCTGCACCGCAATCATGGCCAGATCAGCACGTTCTGTCACGCTCATATCAAACCCTGCCGCCTGCTGGCTGATCCAAGCCAGATCCTTAGCGCGAGTACCGGCATTCACCACCATGCGGAAATTCTGCTCATCCAGATAATAAACGATCAGGTCATCGATGACGCCACCGTCTTCTTGCAGCATGCAGCTGTAAAGCGCCTTGCCGGCACCCTTCAGCTTGGCCACATCATTGGCCAGCAGCCTTTGCAGAAATATTTTAACCTCGGCACCCTGTAGATCAACCACGACCATATGCGAGACATCAAACATGCCGGCATCGCTGCGAACAGCTTGGTGCTCCTCTAACTGAGAACCGTAATTTAACGGCATATTCCAGCCAGCGAAATCGACCATCTTGCCGCCACAGGCAACATGCTGATCAAACAGCGGAGTTTTACTAGGCATTATTTTTATCCTTGGTTTGTTGTTCGTCCTGAATCAATTCAGCAACCGACTCGGCATGCCCCTCTTCGGCATGATAGGAAGAGCGCACCATCGGCCCAGCCTTGACCCAGGCAAAGCCCATCGCCTTGGCCTCGGCCTCATACTCCATGAATGTTTCAGGACTAAGGTATTCCTTCACTGGCAGATGCATACGACTGGGACGCAGATACTGCCCCATCGAGACCCGCACCACCCCGGCCTGATGCAAATCGCGCAAAACTGCCAACACCTCAGCTTTGCTTTCGCCCAGGCCCAACATCAGCGCTGACTTAGCCTCAACACCCGGCTGCTTCGCTGCCAGCGCCAGCAGATCCAGTGAACGTTCATATCTGGAACCCTTGCGCACCTCTTTATATAAATTGGGTACGGTCTCGACGTTGTGGCCCCAGACCAATTGACCACCGGCCACCGAGTCACAGATTAGATCAACGGCCGCCTGCTGGCCCTGCTGAAAATCAGGGGTGAGGATCTCCAGGCCAATCTCCGGTTTGTCCTGACGTAAGCGCTTGAGCAGCTCGGCATAAATCGCCGCACCACCATCGGGCTGATCATCACGATTGACCGAAGTCAGCACCACATAATTCAGCCCCATCTTGGCCACCGCTTCGGCGACACGACGCGGTTCGTCAGTATCGAGAAAGTCGGGTCTACCGGTTTTTACATTGCAGAAACCACAGGCACGGGTGCAAGTATCCCCCAGCAGCATAAAAGTGGCAGTACCACGGCTCCAACACTCAGCCCGATTGGGACAATGGGCTTCTTCGCAAACCGTATTCAGCGACTGGCTTTTAACCATGCCGGCGGTCTTGCCATAGGTGGCATCACCACCCAGGCGCTGACGAATCCAGCTCGGCATGCGGCTGACATTGGGTTTGGAAGAATGATCAAAAACTGGAATGTGAATCGCCATTTCTGGATATCTCTGGATCGCCGCCGTTAAAAACAAAAAAGGGCGATAGATAAACGCTTTGCGCTTAGCTATCGCCCCTCTGTCCGGTTACCTGAGAGTGTTTACCCCCTTCGGTGCGCTGCCACCTGATAAATCAAGATGCGCTCTCCAGAGCCAACCACCAGCCACGATCCTGAAGCCTGAGCGATTCCGGGCGGTTGCGCCTTCGGCGGTGTCGGTTACAACACACTCTCCCGTGGATGGTCTTGGTTGAAGGCAAACTATACAGTCTGAAGAATACAAAACCAAGGCTTGCTGACAAATAGCCTGCCATTGACCGGAAACAAACCAATTAAAGAATCAGCCTGATATACTCACGCGCTTTTGCAATTACCAATAAATATTTTGGGGTCATACAATGCAGTTCACTGGCTACTCACGCCTCGGCGTTTTTTTAACCGCCACGCTAGTCTGTACACAGATCAACGCTCAGGAAAGTTATCGCAGCGAAGTTGGCATTGCTCATGCGACATTCAAATTTGACGACATCGACGCCAAGGCCAACGGCATCATAGGCAGGTTCCATTTTTCAGCCGTCAACAGCAATGGACTACCTCTCGCGGAGAGTAGCTTTTTGACGCGTACTGGCTCTGCCTCAATCACACTTGTGCAATCCGAAACCAGCGGTCACTTCAACACCTTTTACAACGAATCAGAGAGCTCAGGTTACCGTCTAGAATTCGACCTCAGACAAAAGGACAGCCCCAATACAGTTGCCGCCAGATTCGGCGAAACCGAGTCCGATAATACCAGCCAGCCCATCAACGCCACTCACAACCAGACAGTCACCAGTTTCACTGTCGGCCGCTATTTTAGTGACACCTTCCACGTCGAACTAGGCTTCCTCGACATCAATATTAATGACCACGTATCTAGCGGGAATGACATAAACTCATACTCGGTCAGCACAAAGTACATCAAACAGTTCGATGACAGCACCGCCTACAACTTGGAAGCCAAGCTTGAGCGCACCTCAGCTAAAGATGATTCATCAAAAGAAGAAAACACCATGCTTGGTTTTGAAGCTGATTATTATTTCAACCATCGTTTCAACATTGGTGGCGGGGCAAGCTTCAACCGCGGGGACGATCAATACGACGAAGGCGAAAGACTCACGCTGATCACAAACTATTTCTTTTCCCCTCACATAGGAATTGAGCTTCAAGCCGCTCAATTCTATGCAAAACAAGCCGAGGGAACCGACGATGAAAGCCTTGACCTGCTGGCAACATTACGCTTTTAAAACCATGCTGCCAGGCTAGATAATCACCACCCGCGTGCCTACGCCCACCCAACTGGCCAGCTGATCGACCTGCTCATTGGTCAGGGCCACGCAACCCTCGGTCCAGTTGAGCGTTTTGTGCACACCAGGATCCTTGCTGCCCAGGCCGTGAATGCCGATGTAACCACCCAGGGCCGTGTCCTGCGGTGGGGTCTGGCCCTGCGACACCGCGGCGCTGATTTCCTGGTAGGTTTGATAATCGATCCTGGCGCTCTGATAGGCCTGCTTGGCTTGATCCAAGTTAGGGTAATCGAGGCCAAAAAAGAGATGAAACTTGCTCTGCGGGTTGATCCAACCGATCTGAAAAACCCCTTTTGGGGTTTGCCCATCACCTTGAAAACGCAACTCTGCTGCACCACCATATCCCAGCGCGATACCGGTGAAGACCTGCTGCACCTGACCACCCTTCATCACCGTCAAGGCCTGCCGCTGGGTATCCACCATAACCCAGGCTTCGTCATAACCACCACTAGCCTGCACCTGCCCCGTGCAAAACAGCAACATGATAATCAAGCTAAGAGGTCGAAACATAGGGACATGAAACCTTTATTTGCAATGATTTACTTGATTGACTGACGCTCAGGATTATACTCAACAGGTTTTTCACCAAGCATCTACTATAAAATATCGTCAGAATTTCAGGGATACTTTAGTTTGAACAATTTTAATAATAGACGTTAAAGGCAACATTTTGACCTGCACCTCCCTTCTAAATCACCCGAAACAATTGGCCTTCAGGATGCTGCTGGCGCTGTTTTTCCTTGCCGGTCAATCTGTTGCAGCGACCTACCCACTCCCCATAGCAGCTGAGCACATCATTGGCGAGCTGCAGACCGTGCCCGCCAACCGCGACGAAACCCTGTTCGACGTGGCCATGCGCCACGACCTGGGCTACGAAGAGATCATCGCCGCCAACCCCGGCATCGATCCGTGGCTACCGCAGCAAGGCGCCTGGATCACCCTGCCGACACAATTCATCCTGCCCGCCGCACCGCGCCGCGGCATCGTCATCAACCTACCGGAGATGCGACTCTACTACTACCCAACACCGAATCCGGCTGAACAGGCGATGGTGATCACATATCCAATCAGTATCGGCAGCGAGGGGCGTAATCTACCCATAGGGATCAGCAAAATTGGCGAGAAACGGGTCAAGCCATCATGGCGGGTGCCTGAGTCAATCCGCGCCGAGCACGCCAAAGAAGGCGACCCGCTGCCTGCCGTCATCCCCCCCGGCCCAGACAATCCGCTAGGGCAGTATTACATGCGCCTGGACACATCATCCTATCTGATTCACGGCACCAATCGCCCCTTCAGTATCGGCATGCGCGTCAGTCATGGCTGCATTCGTCTCTACCCCGACAACATCGAGTCACTGTTTCCACTCGTCCCGACAGGGACCCAGGTAAATATCATCAACCAACCCTTCAAAGCCGGTTGGCAGAAAGATGCTTTGTATGTCGAGGCCCACGCGCCACTAAGCGAAGACAAATTCGCCCCCAGTTCTAGCCACACCACCGAGATGGTCTCGGCCATCATCAATAGCAGTCAGGTTCTGCTGGACGAGATGAGCTGGGAGATGACCCGCCTGGTGGCGGATCAGCGCCAGGGCATACCCACCAAAATCCTACCCATGGCCGCCGGCGCATCACCGCTACTGACGACGGCCAGTGAACAGCCCAAGCTTATTCCGGGCGACGCCTGGTGGCTACAGGCTGGCGCCTTTCGCAGTATCGAAAACGCCAGGCTCGGCGCCAAAAAGCTTGGCCCGCTGCCACCGGAGCTAAAGACCAACCTTGTCAGCAATGGACAACTGTGCCGGGTGCTGGTCGGCCCATTCGCCAGGCGACGCGAGACACTCAATTTTAGTGAAAAGATCCGCCGCAAGAATGACACCCCAAGCTTCCTGCTGCACGGCAGTGGCCTGGGCAACTATCATTTTTGCCAGGCGGAGATCTAATAACGCAAAAGGCCGGCATGTTTCCATACCGGCCCTCTATTCAACGCTCAACTAAACGTTTAACTATTTGCTCATGCTTTTCTTGAACATGCGTTCGGTCTTTTCTGCCGTATCAGTCGCGGTGGACTCGGCCTCGGCCGCCCGCTGCTGGGCCTCAGCAGCCATCTGTTTTGCCTCATTGGCAGTCGACATAGCCCGATTGGCGGTGTTCTTGGCATCCTCAGCAGTCGCTTTGGCATCCATCGCCATCTGCTTGGCTTCGTCAGCACTGGCGGAGGCGGCACTGACATCGCTCCTGAGTTGATCAATCTCTTCTTTGCTGACGCTGGCACAACCCGCCATCCCCATGACCACAGCTGAAACCAACAATCCTTGTACGACTTTATTTTTCATATTGTCATCTCCTTAAGACAAAACGGGAAGAGGGAAATATCACGCCCTACATTTCCCGATGCAAGACGATGAGTTAAATCTAAGCTTACACCCCACTGAAAACAAGTAAAAGTTATCTAAATTTTTTACAAAAACCCAGGCACAGATCAGCGCCGTACCGCGTGACTGCGCATCATGATCCACAGCGCGGGCAAGGTTCCTAACACCAGCACCAGCGCCGCCGGCGCGGCCAGTTCCAGCATCTCTTCACTGGCCTCGATCCAGATGCGGATCGGCAAGGTATCAAAGCCCACCGGGCGCAGCATCAAGGTGGCGGGCAGCTCTTTTAACACATCGATAAATACCAACACCCAAGCGGTGATCATGCCGTTGCGGATCATGGGCAGTATCACCCGGCGCAGATTTTCCAGCGGGCCGGCACCATGAATTCGCCCGGCCTGTTCAACGCTAGGGGTCAATTGTGACAAAGCCGCCTCTTGCGACTGGATCGCCAGCGGCAGAAAACGCACCACCAGAGCCATGATCAAGACAGCAAAACCACCGTACATATTGGGCATCATGGCGATGACAAAGGCGATCACTCCCAACGCCACCACCGGTCCGGGCAGGACAAAACCAATACTGGAAAGCTGCACATAGGTGGTGCTGAGCCAGCTGCGCATGCGGCTATGAAACAGGCCAATGGGCAACGCCACCATCACCGCCACTGTGGCGGCAGTAAACGAAACCAGGCCGGTGTTAACGGCATAACCCCAGAACTTAGTATCAATCAACCCCTGCACCAGCGCCTCATAACTCCAGGCCAGCATCCACAGCAGCGGGATAACAAAAGAAAACAGCGCCACTGCACCCAGCCACCCCCAAATCAGCAGCAACTCGCCCGGCTTGGCCTGTTTGCGCATGACAAAACCGGTCTGGGCGCCGGCGTAGTAGCGCTGTTGACGGCGGAAAAAGCGCTCCAGCACCAGGAAGGCCAGCGACATACTCACTAGAATCAGACTCAGACCAGCGGCGGCCTGATAATCAAAGCGGCCGCTCATCTGCAGATAAATGCTCAGGGTAAAGGTCTGATAGCGCAGCATGGAAACTGCACCAAAGTCCGACAGCGCATGCAACACCACCACAATCAGACCCGCCGCCAGCGCTGGCCGCATCAGCGGCAGGGTGACACGCTGAAACACCTGCCAGCGTGTGGCTCCATGGATGCGGGCGGCGTCCTCCAGGCTGCGGCGCGAGCCGATCAGGCTGGTGTAGCTAAGCAGAAAGACATAGGAAAAAGTCGCTAGCGCCAGCATGCTCGCCGCACCACCTAGGCCGTAGATATCGATCACCTCACCCTGGCCAGCGATGCCTTGCCAGATTTGGCCAAGCCAGCCGTTGGGCTCCAACAACACAGTGTAGATATGGGCAAAGACATAGGTGGGAATGGTCAGCGGCAACACCAGCAACCAGATCGCCAACTTGCGACCGACAAACTCCCGCCGCGCCGCCATCCAGGCACTAGGCACCGCCAGCAGCAGACACAACAGTGCCACCACCACCGCCAGAGACAGGGTGTTACCCATCAACTCAGGCAAGCGGCTGTTCCACAGCCCGGCCCACTTACTGGCCGACAGTTGCAAACTGCTATAGATCACAAACAGCAACGGGATCGTCGCGGTTAAGACGACGATCCCGGCCATGGAACCTAATGATCCGATTCTTGGTTTAGTCATTCACACAACTTTAGTGGCTGCTATAGACTTGCCCGTTATGGCATCCCCACGGCTTCAATCAAGTCAATCGTGGCATCGCGCTCCTGGCCAAGTTTAACCATCGGCACATCCGCCACCTTATAACTA
>CAMYNQ010000055.1 GCA_947259785.1 uncultured Chromatiaceae bacterium
CCTGCCCGGAGCCAAGCATGAGTGAATATATTGATATTGCCCGCGATGTGATCTTGAAACCTGCGGCTATGGATGAGGTGCAGCTTGAAGGTGTGCTGGGCAAAATTATGGCGCATCGGATTGATTATGCTGATCTCTACTTTGAGGCCAGTCGCTTCGAATCCTGGTCACTGGAAGATGGCATTGTTAAAGATGGTGACTACAGCATCGAACGCGGTGTAGGTGTGCGTGCAGTCAGCGGAGAAAAGACCGGCTTTGCCTATTCCGATGAAATATTTTTACCAGCTCTGACCGAAGCGGCTCTGAGTGCTCGTGCGATTGCTAAGAGTGGTCAGCAGGGGCGGGTCAAGGCCTGGTCAGGCCAGTCTGGCGGTCATCGCCTTTATGATAGTGTTCAGCCCTTCGATAGTCTGACCGAACATGAAAAGGTTGCCTTGATGGAGGCTGTTGATGTTGAGGCCCGTGCTCAAGATCCACGTGTGAAACAGGTGATGGTGAACCTGGTGGGCGCCCATAAGGTCGTATTGGTGGCGGCGAGTGATGGCACCTTGGCGGCAGATGTGCGACCGCTGGTGAGGATGAGTGTTTCAGTTGTGGTTGAGGATGGTGATCATCGTGAGCAGGGTTCATCCGGCGGTGGCGCACGACTTGATTACGGCTTTTTCGCTGAGAAAGAGCGTGGTCTGGGCTATGCCCGTGAGGCTGTGCGCCAGGCCTTAGTGAACTTGGAGGCGCAAGCGGCGCCAGCGGGTACTATGCAGGTGGTACTGGGCCCGGGTTGGCCGGGCGTGTTGCTGCACGAAGCGGTGGGTCATGGTCTTGAGGGTGACTTCAATCGCAAGGGTACCTCCGCATTTAGCGGTCGGATTGGTGAAAAGGTGGCCTCTGAACTGTGCACCATAGTGGATGACGGGACGCTGGAAAGTCGCCGTGGTTCTTTGAATATCGATGATGAAGGCACGCCAACCAACTGTACTACTTTGATCGAGAATGGTGTGCTCAAAGGTTATATACAGGACAAGATGAATGCCCGCCTGATGGGCGTGGCGCCTACCGGTAATGGTCGGCGTGAATCCTATGCTCACCTACCCATGCCGCGCATGACCAATACCTATATGTTGCCGGGTCAGCATAACCCGGAAGAAATCATTGCTTCGGTAGATAAAGGTTTGTATGCGGTTAACTTTGGCGGTGGCCAGGTAGATATTACCTCGGGTAAGTTTGTTTTTTCCGCCAGCGAGGCCTACATGATTGAGAATGGCAAGGTGACTCACCCAGTCAAGGGCGCGACCCTGATTGGTAACGGCCCGGATGCCATGACTCGTGTCAGTATGGTGGGCAATGATTTGAAGTTGGATGAAGGTGTTGGTACTTGTGGCAAAGATGGCCAAAGCGTCCCGGTCGGTGTGGGGCAGCCGACTATGCGTATTGATGGTTTGACCGTGGGCGGAACTTCAGCTGAGTAATTATTCTTCGCCGTCGTCGAGGATTTCGCGCAGCAGGCGAAATAGGCTACGTGCCGATTTAGGTGGTTTTTCCAGCTTGGCTTCTTTTATGGCGTTAAGCATTAGCTGGCGCAGTTGCTGCCTATCTGCCTGGGGGTTTTGGCCGATGAATTCATTCAGCGCTGGCTGGCCTTCGTTAATGAGGCGGTCACGCCATTGCTCAATGGCATGGAAGTGAGCAGAGGATTTTTGGCCGCAGAGACGGATGGCATCGAGAGCTTGTTGGATTGGTTCCGGCTCAACGTCACGCATGAGTTTGCCGATGTATTGCATTTGTCGGCGCAGGGCGCTGTGACTATTGAGTCGACGGGCCTCATGAATGGCGTTGGCGATGTTGTCTGGCAACGGGATTTTGCTTAGGTCCTTGGCGCCCAGTTTAACGATGGCAGCGCCCAGATCTTGTAACGCGTTTACCTCGCGTTTGAGTTGGGATTTGCTTTTGGGGAGTTCTAAATCTTCGTCGTCATGCATGGCCGCTACGGTAACGCAGTCGCGATAAAAAATACAGACTTGAGTGAGTCGGGAGAGCACGATGGCAGAGACGCCAGTGATAAAAAATTCGGTTTACAGTCAGGCCCAACTGGAAGGTTTGGTGGAACAAATACTAGCCGAGGCCAGCAAGCTTGGCGCGACCTCGTCCGAGGCGGCGGTGAGTATTGAATCAGGTCTGTCGGTCAATGCCCGTATGGGTGAGGTCGAGACTGTTGAGCACAACCACGACAAGGGTCTGGGGGTAACGGTCTATTTTGATCAACGCAAGGGCTCGGCCAGTACCTCGGATTTCGGCGCAGAGGCAATTCGTGACACGGTTGCCGCTGCCTGCCGCATTGCCCGTTATACCGCTGAAGATGAATATGCTGGTTTGGCTGATGCTGAGTTAATGGCCAAGGATGTGCCTGATCTGGATCTTGTCCATCCTTGGGATTTATCTCCAGAACGGGCCATCGAACTGGCGATTGAAAGCGAAGATGCAGCACGCAGTTTTGATACTCGCATAGTTAATTCTGATGGTGCCAGTGTTAGTAGTCACCACGCCTATCGAGTCTATGGCAACAGTCACGGTTTTGTTGGTGCCTTTGGTGGCACCCGTCACAGCATGAGTTGTTGTGTGGTGGGGCAGGAGAAGGGTGAAGATGAAGCCATGCAGCGTGATTACTGGTACACCTCGTCGCGCGATGCCAGTGGCTTGGAAGCGCCCGAGATTGTTGGTCACAAGGCTGCTGAACGTACCATTAAACGCCTAGGCGCGCGACGCATCAAGACTTGTCAGGTGCCGGTGATTTTTGCGGCCGAGCAGGCCAGCGGTTTGATCTCTAGCTTTTTTGGTGCGATTCGTGGTGGCGCTCAGTATCGTCGTTCTTCATTTTTGCTCGATTGTGTTGGCGAACAGATCTTTCCAGGTTTTATTCAGATTGATGAGCAGCCCTTGCTGCCACGCGGCCAGTACAGTTCACCGTTTGACCGTGAGGGTGTGGCAACTCGCAATCGTGATTTGATCAAAGACGGTGTGGTGCAAGGCTATATCCTTGATAGCTATGCCGCCCGCCGTCTGAAATTGCAGACCACGGCCAATGCCGGCGGCACGCGCAATGTGTTTGTCTCTCATGGTGACGATGACTTGCATGCGCTGTGTCGCAAAATGGGCACCGGCCTGCTGGTAACCGATATGATGGGCCATGGCACCAATATGGTGACAGGCGATTATTCTCGTGGTGCGGCCGGGTTTTGGGTTGAGAATGGCGTGATCCAGTATCCGGTTGAGGAGCTGACGGTGGCTGGTAATCTTAAACAAATGTTTAAGGACATCGTTGCCATCGGCAATGATGTTGATCAGCGGGGCAATATTCGTACGGGTTCTATCTTGGTGGATAACATGACCGTGGCCGGCGAATAAAGATCGTTTATGACGACGAAAAATAACAATGTGAGTGATGTGCTGGTTAAGGTGCGCGGCTTGAGTTTTAGTCGCGGCTCGCGCAAAATTTTTGACGGCATTGATCTGGATATTCGCCGCGGCAAGGTCACCGCCATCATGGGTCCCAGTGGCACCGGCAAGACGACGTTGCTGAAACTGATTGGTGGCCAGTTGCGGCCCAGCCAGGGCACGATTGAGGTCGATGGTCAGAATGTCCACAAGCTTAGCCGTTCTGCTTTATTTGAACTGCGCAAACGCATGGGTATGTTGTTTCAGAGTGGCGCCCTGCTTACTGATATTAGTGTTTTCGATAATGTCGCCTTTCCGGTGCGTGAGCACACCCAGCTGCCCGAGGCGTTGGTGCGGGATCTGGTGTTGATGAAGCTGGAGGCAGTTGGTCTGCGTGGTGCCTGTGAGTTGATGCCGAGTGAGTTGTCTGGTGGTATGGCGCGGCGAGCGGCACTGGCACGGGCCATTGTCTTTGACCCGATGATGATCATGTATGACGAGCCCTTTACCGGCCAGGACCCCATTTCCAAGGGGGTGCTGGTGGAGTTGATTCACAAACTCAACGATGCACTGGGATTGACCAGTGTGGTTGTCTCCCATGATGTGGCCGAGACTGCAGCCATCGCCGATTATATCTATGTGTTGTCCGGTGGCAAGGTGGTGGGGCAGGGCACGCCGGAGCAGTTGGCAGAGTCTGATTCAGCCTGGGTGCAACAGTTTATGAATGCTGAGCCAGATGGGCCGGTGCCGTTTCATTACCCGGCCCAGGATTATGTTGAAGACCTGATGAAGGGGGGGCAAAACTGATGTTGTGGTTACGTCGGTTGGGCCGTTCCGGGCTGAGTTTTTTTGAGCGCCTGGGTCGCGGCCACCTGTTCTTCTTTTCTGTTCTGACTGGCCTGCCTAGTCTGGTGTCGCGCGGTCATTTGCTGATGCAACAGTTGCTTTCTGTGGGTGTTTTGTCACTCCTGATTATCCTGGTCTCGGGTCTGTTTGTTGGCATGGTGTTAGGCCTGCAGGGCTACAATACCTTGGTGGACTTTGGCGCCGAGGAGTCCCTTGGGGTAATGGTGGCGCTGTCATTGGTGCGTGAACTGGGGCCGGTGGTGACGGCGCTGTTGTTTGCCGGTCGTGCCGGTTCGGCATTGACCGCCGAGATTGGTTTGATGAAGGCCACCGAACAATTGTCCGGCATGGAAATGATGGCGGTAGATCCGATCAAGCGGGTGATCGTGCCGCGCTTCGTCGCCGGAATGCTTTCCATGCCCCTGCTGGCAGCCATCTTTAGTGCCATTGGTGTGATGGGTGGTTTTGTTGTCGGTGTTGGTCTGCTGGGTGTTGATGACGGCGCCTTTTGGTCGCAGATTCAGAATCGGGTCGATTTTTACGATGATATTGTTAACGGCGTTATCAAGAGCATGGTCTTTGGTGTCGTGGTGACATGGATTGCCTTGTTTGAGGGTTATGATGCGGTGCCGACATCTGAAGGGGTTAGCCGAGCGACAACGCGTACCGTGGTGCATGCCTCGTTGGCGGTGCTGGGGCTAGATTTTGTCTTGACGGCATTGATGTTTGATTAAAGGGGTTGGTCATGTTGCAGAGCAAAAACGTAGAAATTCTTGTTGGCATATTTGTCGCCGCCGGTTTGGGGGCGTTGTTTGTGCTGGCGATGAAGGTCAGTAATCTGAATGTATTTAATGATGAAGGCGGTTATCCCCTGATTGCCCGTTTCGATAATATCGGTGGCCTTAAAGAGCGTTCGCCGGTGACTATGGCTGGGGTGCGCGTCGGTCGGGTCGAACAGATTGGTTTTGACAATGATATTTTCGAGGCAGTGGTAACGCTGACGATCAATGATAAGTACAAGTTTCCCAAGGATAGCAATGCCAGCATTTTCACCTCCGGCCTGTTGGGTGAGCAGTATGTGGCGCTAGAGGCGGGCGGTGATCTGGAGAATATGGAGCCCAATGACCAATTTGTGATTACTCAGTCGGCGCTGGTGTTGGAGGAGATGATTGGTCAGTTTCTGTTCAAGACGGCCGAAGGGGGTTCCAGCGAGTGAGACGGCTGTTCGCATTCGTGGTCTTTGGCCTGGCTTTACCTGCTGCTGCCGAGACGCTCGACCTGGAGCAGGCGATAGCGCGTGCCCTTGATGCTGATCCACGGATAGAGGAGCGGCAGCATTTTGTTGCTGCTGCCCGTGGTCTGCGAGAAGAGGCGGAAGGACATGGCGGCTGGTTTGTCGAAAGTAATACCTTTCTCGCTATTGCGCCCAAGACTGAGGGCAGTATCTTCAAGAGTGGTACCTGTGTTGTGGCCTCGTGTGACTTGCGCGACGACCGCTATGAGCTGAATGGCTTGTCGCCTTGGCTGAAGATGGAAATGGCGCTGATTAAGCCGCTTTATACCTTCGGTAAGCTAGAGGGCTACTCCGACGCTGCTGAGGCAAATATCCGGGTCAAAGAGGGTGATGTGCAGTTGCAGCGTAATGCCACAGTGCTGGATGTAAAAAAGGCCTATTACGGTTACCTGGCGGCACGTGATGGACGTTTAGTGCTGGAAGATGTGGCTAAGCGTGTCCAGAGCGCTGTTGATTTGGTGCAGGGCTGGCTCGATGAGGGCGAGGGTGATGTAAAACAGTCCGACCTCTATGCTCTACAGTCCGGTTATGCTCTGATAGCGAAATACAAGGCCCAGGCTGAGGCGCTAGAGAAAATTGCGCTGGGTGGTTTGAAGGTGTTGATTGGTGTGCCGTTGGCTGATTCGTTGGAGATTGCCGAGCGTCGCATTCGCCCGGTTGAGTTACCTGAGCTGGATCTTGAGGCGCTGCAAACACAGGCTATGGAGCAACGGCCTGAGATGCAGCAGTTGGCGGCCGGTCTGCAGGCGCGTCGCTCACTGGTGGAAGCAAACAAGTCAGGCTCTATGCCGGACTTGTATGCTGGGGTTGCTGGTTTGCTCTCTTATGCGTGGGAGCGTGAGCGGCTTGAAAACCCCTATATCTATGACCCGTTTAATGAGTTGGGTGTGACGCCGGTCATTGGCTTGCGTTGGAATTGGCAGCCAGGTGTGATTGATGGCAAGACCCGTGTGGCTGAGGCCGAGCTGAATGCATTGATAGCTAAGTCCAGTTTTGCGCAAAAGGGTATCCCCTATCAGGTAACCGAGCAGTATTATCAGGTGCAGGGTTATTATGAGGCGGTGCAGCAGCTGGAGCAGGCTGGGCGCTCGGCGCGACGCTGGATGGTGAGCAGCTATACCGATTTTGAGGCGGGCCTGGAAAAGGCTGAGAAAATTATGACGGCGATGCAGGCCTATGCGTTGGCGATGACCGATTATGTTCAAACGACTTTTGAATACAATATGCATGTGGCCCGTTTGGATGATGTGACAGGAGTGAGTCGATGAAACGAATTGTTGTGATTTGTGCAATGCTGATGGGGTTGGTATCTGCTTCTGTGTCTGCAGCTATAGGGCCGCAGCAGCTGGTGCAGCAGACCTCGCAGGCTATGCTAGAAAAGTTGAAGCAGGAAAAAGAGCTGCTCAAGGCCGAACCAGGTCGTATCTATAGCCTGGTGGATAAGATTGTCGTACCGCATTTTGATTTCGAATACATGTCACAGATGGTGTTGGCTAAATACTGGCGCAAAGCGTCGGCAGCGCAACGTCAGGCATTTACTTTGGAGTTCAGGCAGTTGCTGGTGCGTACCTATGCCACTTCGTTGAAAGAATATGCCGATCAGGAATTGATCTACCTGCCTTTCCGTGAGGGGAAAAAGAAAGACCAGGCCATGGTACGCACCGAGATTGAACAGGCTGGTGGTTTCCCTATTCCAATTGATTACCGTCTGAGACAAAACAGTCGTGATTGGAAAGTGTTTGATGTGGTCATCGACGGCGTCAGCCTGGTAACCAATTATCGCACCAGCTTTGCCAAGGAGATTCGCGCGGGAGGGCTGGATAGTTTGATTGATACCCTGGCTAAGCGTAATCAGGAGGTTCGGGGCGAGTGAGCCGGGCTGAATTGCAGTGCCAGTCACCAGGGAATTTCAGTCTGGCGGGTGAATTGAGTTTTGAAACGGTGCCCGGTTTGGTGGGTGCTGGTGAGCAACTGTTTCAGTCGGCGGATGAGGTTTTGCTTGATCTGAGTCAGCTTGAACGCAGTGATAGCGCTGGCCTAGCGCTGTTGGTGAGCTGGTTACGCCAGGCCAGGCATAAGCAGTGTAAGCTCAGTTTCAGGCAGATTCCTGAGCAGTTAATGCGACTGGCGCGTGTCAGTGCTGTTGATCAGTTGTTATTGTCCGAATAGTTTGTACATCTCTTCTTTATCTGCCCTTAATAAAAACTGTTAAAAAAGGTATCCTACGCGGTTCTTGTTTTTGGTAATGAATTACCGAAGGGTCGGGCGTATATGCAAGCAGAACAAATTAAACAGATGATTGAGGCCGGCCTACCAGGCTGTCAGGCGCAGGTTTTTGGTGATGATGGTCAGCATTTTGATGCGATCGTGGTCTCGGATGCCTTTGAGGGTAAGGCCATGCTGCAACAGCATCGCCTGGTCTATGGCACGCTGGACGGTAAAGTAGAGGATGGTTCTATCCATGCCCTGGCGCTCAAGACCTATACCCCGGATGCCTGGGCGAAGGCGCAATAACAATGGATAAACTGATTATCACCGGTGGTGGTTCGCTTGATGGCGAGGTGCGCATCTCAGGCGCTAAGAATGCCGCGCTGCCGATTCTTGCGGCGACCCTGCTAGCTAGTGAACCAGTCACTGTGCGTAATGTGCCGCATTTGCATGACGTTACCACTACGTTGGCATTGTTGGGTCGCCTCGGGGTTGAGTTGGTTGTCGATGAGAAGCTCAATGTCGAGATCGATCCCACCACCATTAATAATTTTGTTGCCCCGTATGAACTGGTTAAAACCATGCGTGCTTCAATTTTGGTGTTGGGTCCGATGCTGGCGCGCTACGGTAAGGCGGATGTTTCCCTGCCGGGTGGTTGTGCCATTGGCTCGCGGCCGGTCAATCTGCATATCCAAGGTCTGCGAGCCATGGGGGCGGAGATTGAGGTTGAGGGTGGTTACATCCGTGCCCGCGCTGAGCGTTTGAAAGGAGCGCGTCTGTTTATGGATGTAGTTACCGTTACCGGCACCGAGAACCTGTTGATGGCAGCGACTTTGGCTGAAGGGACGACGGTGCTGGAAAATGCTGCACGTGAGCCTGAAGTAGTGGATCTGGCCAACTTCCTCAATAGTATGGGGGCCAAAATTACTGGCCACGGCACTGACTCTATTACTATTGAAGGTGTCGAAACACTTTCAGGGAGTGATTACAGTATCCTGCCGGATCGCATCGAAACAGGGACTTATTTGATTGGAGCGGCTGTTAGTGGTGGCCGAGTCAAGGTTAAGGATACTCGGCCAGAGCTGCTTGATGCGGTGTTGAGCAAGCTACAGGAAGCGGGTGCCAAATTGAGCTATGGTGATGATTGGATTGAGCTGGATATGGAAGGCCGTCGCCCCAAGGCGGTAGATATTCATACTGCGCCTTATCCTGCTTTCCCTACCGATATGCAAGCCCAGTTTACCTTGTTGAATGCGGTGGCTGAGGGCACGGCTTCAATTTCCGAGACGGTGTTTGAAAATCGTTTCATGCATGTTCAGGAATTGGTGCGCATGGGGGCGAATATTAAGGTTGAAGGTAATACCGCCATCATTATTGGCGTGAAGAAATTACAGGGTGTACCGGTGATGGCAACTGATCTGCGTGCCTCGGCCAGCCTGGTGTTGGCTGGTTTGGTGGCCACCGGCGAGACAGTGGTGGATAGGATTTACCATATAGATCGCGGTTATGAATGTATTGAAGAAAAATTACAGATATTGGGTGCGAAGATTCGCCGCACACCTGGTTGATTGAAGGATGGACGCGTGACAAACACTTTAACTATTGCGGTTTCCAAGGGGCGTATTTTCAAAGATGCGCTGCCGCTGTTGGCCGGGGCCGGCATTGTTCCCGTTGATGACCCGGAAACCAGCCGTAAGCTGATTCTCGATACGTCTCGCGATGATGTGAAGCTGGTACTGATTCGTGCCTCGGATGTACCTACTTATGTTGATTATGGTGCGGCTGATATTGGTATTGCCGGAAAAGATGTGCTGATGGAATACGAGGGCGATGGTCTCTACGAGTTACTGGATCTGAAGATCGCCTGTTGCAAATTGATGGTGGCTGGCCCCGAGGGTTCGAATACTGATTCTGCCCGCTTGCGTATTGCCACCAAGTACGTCAATTCGGCCAAGCGTTATTTTGCCGACCAGGGCAAACAGGCCGAGCTGATCAAATTGTATGGCTCGATGGAGCTGGCGCCGCTGGTGGGGCTGGCGGATCACATTGTCGATGTGGTTGATACGGGTAATACCCTCAGGGCCAATGGTCTGGTGCCGCTGGAGCACATCGCGGATATCAGTTCGCGCCTGATTGTCAACAAAGCATCGATGAAGATGAAGCATGCCGCTGTGAAGCTGTTTATCGATAATGTTGCCCAGGCCGTGGCGCAGCGTAATCCGGAATAATTGCCGGGATAATTGAAGAAGAACTTGATTGGAGCAAACCCATGACTTCCCTAACAGTTAAACGCCTCGGTACTCAGGATGAAAACTTCTGGTCGGAAATGGATCAGTTGCTGGCCTGGGATAGTGTCTCTGACGATCAGGTTTCGGGGGCGGTAAAAGAGATTCTGACCAATGTCCGTCGTCGCGGTGACGAAGCGGTGGTGGGATATACCAATAAGTTTGACCGTATGTCAGTCGAGTCGATGGCAGTCTTGGAAATCTCTCAGGAGAGCATGAAAGAGGCGTTGCAGCGCATCCCGGAGGATGAGCGTAAGGCCTTGGAGTTTTCTACCCAGCGCCTGTTTGACTATCACGAACATCAGCGTGCTGAGTCATGGTCTTACACCGAGGCCGACGGCACCATGCTTGGGCAGAAGGTCACGGCGCTGGATAAAGTCGGCTTGTATGTGCCTGGCGGCAAGGCCAGCTATCCGTCATCGGTGCTGATGAATGCGGTGCCGGCCAAGGTCGCAGGAGTCAGAGAAATTATCATGGTGGTGCCAACACCAGATGGTGAGTTGAATGACATGGTGCTGGCCGCGGCTGCCATTGTTGGTGTTGATCGTGCCTTTGCCATCGGTGGTGCTCAGGCAGTGGCGGCGCTAGCCTATGGCACCGAAACGGTGCCACAGGTGGATAAGATTGTTGGTCCGGGCAATATCTATGTTGCTACTGCCAAGGGGATGGTGTTCGGTACCGTTGGCATTGATATGATTGCTGGTCCATCTGAAATTCTGGTGGTCTGTGATGGTGAGACCAATCCTGATTGGGTGGCGATGGATCTGTTTTCACAGGCCGAGCATGATGAAGATGCTCAATCTGTTTTGCTGTCACCCGATGCTGAATTTCTGGATAAGGTTCAGGCCAGTATCGATAAGCTGTTGCCAGAGATGGAGCGCAGCGAGCTGATTCGCAAGTCGCTGGGTGCCCGTGGTGCCTTGATTCACTGTCAAGACCTGAATGAGGCGGCCAAGGTGGTTAATTACATTGCGCCTGAGCATCTGGAGTTGTCGGTAGGGGATCCTGATGAGTTACTGGAAAATATCCGTCACGCCGGTGCCGTGTTTATGGGCCGTTATACCGCTGAGGCGGTGGGTGACTACTGTGCCGGACCAAATCACGTCTTGCCGACCTCGCGTACGGCACGTTTTTCTTCGCCGCTGGGGGTCTATGATTTCCAAAAACGCTCTAGCCTAATTATGTGCTCTGAGGCAGGTGCCAGTTTTCTGGGCGGATATGCCTCGACCTTGGCGCGTGGTGAGGGCTTGACGGCGCATGCCCGTTCGGCTGAATACCGCATTAAAAAGTAGGTGTATAGTTTTTAGGGTTTTGTTAATATTGCCGAAACTATTTTGGAGTTAGCGAAATGGCATCGATGATCGTGGACAAGGCAGACGAAAAAATTATTCACCTGATTAGGCCTGATGTGCAGAAGATGCAGGTCAATCATGTGCCACCGACCCGCGGTATGATTAAACTGGACGCCAGGGAAAATCCTTATACCTGGCCTGCATACCTGCGTGGTGAGTGGCTGGAAGAGATGCAGGGTGTGGCGATGAATCGCTATCCTGATCCTGAGTCGACTGATCTTAAGGCGCGCTTACGCCAGGTGTTCGATATTCCCCACAGCATGGAGTTGATGTTGGGTAATGGCTCTGACGAGCTGATCCAGATTATTAGCCTAGCCATGCGTGGTGCTGGCCGCAAGGTGCTGGCAGCGGTGCCAACCTTTTCTCGTTTTCAGATGATTAGTGCCTTTGCCGGGATGGAGTTTGTCGGTGTGCCGCTGAGCGAAGAGGATTTTAGTCTTAATATGCCAGCGATGCTGACGGCAATTGATCAGCACCAGCCAGCTGTAATCTACCTTGCGTCCCCCAACAACCCTACTGGTAATGTTTATTCTCAGGATGAAATTGGTCAGTTGCTGGATTCAACTCACGCCTTGGTTGTGGTGGATGAGTCGTATTTTGGTTTTTCCGGTGAGAGCATGATGGCTCAGCTGGAGCGTTACGATAACTTGCTTATCATGCGTTCTCTGTCAAAAATGGGGCTGGCAGGCCTACGGTTGGGTTATCTGGTAGGTAGCCCGCGTTGGATAAGCCAGATAGATAATCTGCGCCTTCCATTTAATATCAATACCTTGACCCAGTTTACAGCTGAGTTTGCGCTTAATTACTTTGATGTGTTTGAGGAGCAAATTGAGCAGATTCGTCGTGATCGCATTTGGGTAGCAGAAAATATTCATCGCCTTAAAGGGGCTGAGGTGTTTCCAAGTGAGGCCAACTTTATTTTATTTCGTGTTGCCCGGGGAAGTGCTAATGCGGTTGATGCAAGCTTGAAGCAAAAAGGGGTTTTACTCAGGAACCTGAGCGACGACAGTCCACTACTGCGCGATTGTCTGCGTGTGACGGTGGGTAAGCCAAGTGAGAATGTTGCCTTTATCTCGGCTTTAACCTCATCTGTTTAGTTTCGTCCCTTCAAACTAGATCGTTTTACTAGTATCCTAAGCGTCCGAATTTAATGGGGCGGAGCCCTGTTGTGGAGAAGTTTGATGGCTGAACGTATAGCCTCGGTGGCGCGCGACACGTTGGAGACCCAAATTCAGGTCAGTATTAACCTGGATGGCGAAGGTAAAAGCAGCTTAAAGACAGGTGTGCCGTTTCTTGAGCATATGCTAGATCAGATTGCCCGTCATGGCATGATTGACCTGGATATCAAGGCCAAGGGCGATTTGCATATTGATGCCCACCACAGTGTTGAAGATATTGGCATTGCTCTCGGGCAGGCCTTTGCTCAGGCGGTGGGTGATAAAAAAGGTATTACTCGTTACGGACATGCCTATGTGCCTCTGGATGAGGCGCTGTCACGGGTGGTGCTGGATTTCTCCGGTCGCCCGGGGCTGGAGTTTCATGTTGATTTTCCTCGTGCCAGTATCGGTGGTTTTGAGACCGATCTGTTTTATGAGTTTTTTCAGGGATTCGTCAATCACGCAATGGTCAGTTTGCACGTCGACGCCCTGCGTGGCCGCAATTCACACCACATTGCCGAAACGGTGTTCAAAGCCTTTGGTCGTGCTTTGCGTATGGCTTTGACACCTGATCCGCGCATGCAGGGTGTTATCCCTTCAACCAAGGGGACGTTGTAGAGCGTTCCAGAACTGCGTCTTTATCTGAATAAATCATGTCTACTATCGCTGTAATTGATTATGGGATGGGTAACCTGCGTTCTGTGGCCAAGGCCCTGGAGCATGTTGCACCCAGTGAGTCTGTGCAGGTCACATCTGACGCGGATACAATTCTCGCCGCTGAGCGGGTGGTGTTTCCCGGTGTTGGGGCTTTGCGTGATTGTATGGCCGAGCTGCAACGTTTACAGCTGGATCAGGTGATCAAGGATGTGGCAGCCTCGGGCAGGCCGCTGTTGGGAATTTGTTTGGGTATGCAGGCTTTACTTGATTCCAGTGAGGAAAATGAGGGAACGCAGGGCCTTGGGGTGATTCCTGGTCAGGCGCTACATTTTGCTGCGGGTCAGGTTGATGCTCTCAATGGTGAGCCGCTCAAGGTGCCGCACATGGGTTGGAATCAGGTGTGTCAGGCTGGTTTGCATCCGCTGTGGTCTGATATTGCTCAGAATAGTCGTTTTTATTTTGTCCATAGCTACTATGCTAAGCCTGTGCATCAGGCAAATAGTGCGGCGACCACGCATTATGGTCAGGATTTCGCATCTGCTCTGGTGGCGGGTAATGTTTTTGCTGTGCAGTTTCACCCTGAGAAGAGTCAACAGGCTGGTTTGACCCTGTTGCGCAATTTTGCTGAGTGGGATGGAACTCTCTAATAATCTTAATGGTACGTTTGGAGCGCTATCATGTTGTTAATACCTGCAATTGACCTGAAACAAGGCAAGTGTGTTCGACTGCGCCAAGGGCGCATGGAAGATGATACGGTCTTTTCTGATGATCCTGTCTCTGTCGCTGCGCGTTGGGTTGAGGCGGGGGCTAAACGTTTGCATCTGGTTGACCTGGATGGTGCATTTGCCGGCAAGCCGGTTAACGCGAGTGTGGTCGGTGAAATCGCAAAGGCCTTTCCTGAGCTGCCGATTCAGATTGGTGGCGGTATCCGTGATGAAGAAACAATTGATACATATCTGGCTGCCGGTGTGCAGTATGTAATTATTGGCACCAAGGCGGTCAATGCGCCGCATTTTGTTGGTGATGTTTGTGTTGAATTTCCGGGCCACATCATTGTTGGTTTGGATGCCAAAGACGGCAAAGTAGCGACCGATGGTTGGTCTAAACTGTCTGGCCACGATGTCATCGACATGGCGCAGCATTTCGAGCGTGATGGCGTTGAGGCAATTATTTACACTGATATTAGTCGTGACGGCATGATGCAGGGTGTGAATGTCGAGGCGACGCAAAAACTGGCTCAGGCCATTAATATTCCAGTGATTGCTTCGGGCGGTGTGACCAATATGGATGATATTACTGCGCTACAAGCGGTGCAGGACGATGGCATCATGGGAACGATTCTTGGTCGGTCTATCTATGAAGGTAGCATCGATCTAGCTGAGGCCATTAGACTGGTGGATGGCGAATAATGGCACTGGCTAAGCGCATTATTCCCTGTCTTGATGTCGATGCGGGTCGGGTCGTCAAAGGGGTGCAGTTTGTCGGCATCCGTGATGCCGGTGATCCGGTTGAAGTGGCCAAGCGCTATAATGAGGAAGGTGCCGATGAGCTGGTGTTTCTTGATATCACTGCTAGCCACGAGCAGCGCGATACCATGGTGCATGTTGTCGAAGAGGTGGCGTCGCAAGTATTTATTCCGCTGACCGTTGGTGGTGGTATTCGTGAAAAGTCCGACATTCGCCGCATGCTCAATGCCGGTGCCGACAAGGTTGGCATCAATACTGCCGCTGTGACTAATCCTGAATTCGTTCGTGAGGCGGCTGAGTCATTTGGCTCGCAATGTATTGTTGTCGCTATCGATGCCAAACGTGTCTCCGAGTCGCCGTTGAAATGGGAAATATTTACCCATGGTGGTCGTAAGCCAACTGGTATCGATGTTATTGAGTGGGCCAAGAAGATGGTCGACTATGGTGCCGGTGAGATCCTGCTGACCAGTATGGATAGAGATGGTACTCGTGATGGCTTTGATCTGGATTTAATCCGTGCTGTCAGCGAGGCAGTGTCGGTGCCGGTAATCGCTTCAGGCGGTGTTGGTAATCTCGAACATCTGGCTGATGGTGTTGAGCAGGGTAAGGCTGACGCAGTCTTGGCAGCGAGTATTTTTCACTTTGCTGAATACACGGTCGGGCAGGCCAAGCAGTGCATGGCCAAGCGCGGTATCGAGGTGCGTCTGTGAGTCAGGTTTGGCTTGATGAGATTAAATGGACTGATGACGGTCTGGTGCCGGCGATTGCTCAGGATGCCAAGACCGGCAAGGTGATGATGCTTGCCTGGATGAATCGTGACTCGCTGGCTGAAACAGTTGCCACGGGTTATGCCGTCTACTGGTCTCGCTCACGCAAAAAGCTGTGGCGCAAGGGCGAAGCGTCAGGCCACCAGCAGTTGGTCAAAAGCATTAATCTTGATTGTGACGCTGATGTGATTCTGATGGAGATTGAACAACAGGGTGGCATTGCCTGTCATACTGGTCGCGAGAGCTGTTTTTATCGCCGTTTCCAGGATGGTGTATGGAAAACGGTGGCGCCGGTGTTGAAAGACCCGGCTGAAATTTATGCCAACAGCAAATAGGGTGTGATGATGGAATCTGCTGATGTGCTGAATAGATTGGCCGAGGTGTTGGAATCGCGTAAAGGGGCTGAAGCGGATTCGTCTTATGTTGCCAGTCTCTATGCCAAGGGTCTGGATGCGATTCTGAAAAAGGTTGGCGAAGAGGCAACTGAGACAGTGATGGCGGCCAAAGATGGAGATAATGAAAAGATTGTCTATGAGGTTGCGGATTTGTGGTTTCATACGTTGGTGCTACTGGCGCAGCAGGGTTTGTCGCCGGATGATGTCTTGAATGAGTTGGCGCGACGCTTTGGTCTTTCTGGTATTGAAGAAAAGGCAGCGCGCGGCCAGAATAAATAGTTTTTACGCTAACGATGACTTTGGAGAATAGCGATGGGTTTTGGTGGAATTAGTATTTGGCAATTGCTGATCGTGTTGGTAATCGTGTTGCTGCTGTTTGGTAGCAAGAAGCTGCGTGGTCTAGGCTCTGATCTAGGTGGGGCTTTGAAGGGCTTTCGTGGTGCTATGCAGGAAGGCGAGAAGGGTGAAGAGAAACCTGATGCTCAGACTAAGCTTGATAATGTTGATGGCAACGAAGAGCGTGTTATCGAGAGTGAGGCAAGCAAGCAGGAAGAGAAGAAGGTTTAGCCTTTTTCTAGTCTGATACACGATGTTCGATATAGGTTTTTTGGAGATTGTGCTGATCGGCGTGGTGGCATTGCTGGTGGTTGGCCCGGATGAGTTTCCGAGTCTGGTGCGGAATATTGGCCGTGGTTTGGGTAAATTGCGTGGCTTTCTCGGCTCGGTTAAGTCCGATCTCGATTACGAGATCGATAAGGCCAACGAAATCAAACAAATGATGGAGAAAGAGACCGAGATTGCTCGTCTTCATGAAATTATTGAGCGGAATGCCACAACCGTACCCGTTCAGGGTAGGCCAGCTGAAGAGTCCAGTGGAATTGAAAAGTTAGATGAATCCAACCAAGCCGAGACCGACCAAGAGCAGGCGCAGCCGCTCAATGATCGGCGACAGACTTAATACCCGTTCCACCAAGACGCAGGAACAGCAGCAGGGGCTGATTGGTCATCTGGTGGAGCTGCGCACGCGCCTGCTACGCATCTTGATTTCAATCTTTATTATATTTTTACCGCTGGCATTTTTTGCCAACGATCTTTATTCCATTCTGGCTATGCCGTTGTTGGAAACAATGCCGCAGGGCACCAGCATGATTGCCACCCAGGTGGCCTCGCCCTTTCTGACACCCTTCAAATTTGCCTTGGTGTTGTCGGTTTTTCTGGGTATGCCAGTGATTCTCTACCATTTTTGGACCTTTATTGCGCCAGGTCTATATGGTCATGAACGTAAGATGATGTTGCCGCTGTTGGCGGGTAGTGTGGTGTTGTTTTATAGCGGTGTGCTGTTTGCGTACTATGCCGTCTTTCCTCTGGTGTTTGCCTTTCTTTCCAGTGTTGCGCCTGAGGGTGTGGCGGTGATGACGGACATCAGTAGTTATCTCGATTTTGTTCTTAAATTGTTTTTTGCTTTTGGTCTGGCCTTTGAAATACCGATCGTTACTATCGTGTTGGTATGGGCTGGGGCGGCCACGCCGGACCAATTGGTGTCTAAGCGTCCTTACGTGATTGTGGTGGCCTTTGTGTTGGGTATGCTGCTTACGCCCCCGGACATAATCTCTCAGACCTTGTTGGCGGTGCCGATGTGGGTGTTGTTTGAGATTGGCGTATTGCTATCACGTATGGTGGCCAAAAATAAGGCTGAGCGCGAGGCGGCGGAACCGGAGT
>CAMYNQ010000056.1 GCA_947259785.1 uncultured Chromatiaceae bacterium
AAGCTCGCACTTGGCGAGCTTTTTTGGTTTTGATGGAGTGAAAAGTGGCCACCTACGCAATCGGTGATATTCAAGGTTGTTTTGATGAGTTGCAGCAATTGTTGCAGCAACTCAACTTTGACCAGACCAATGACCAGTTATGGTTTTGTGGTGACCTGGTTAATCGTGGTCCGAAGTCATTAGAAACGCTGCGTTTTGTAATGGGCCTGGGTGATGCAGCGGTCACCGTTTTAGGCAATCACGATCTGCATCTGTTGGCCAAGGCGGAAGGCTTTGGTAAGCAGCTGAAGCAAGACACTTTGGACGAGATTCTTAATGCGCCTGATTGTGATGAGCTGATGCACTGGCTGCGTCACCAACCACTACTGCATTGCGATAGTGAACTGGGTTACAGCATGGTTCACGCCGGTTTGCCGCCGCAATGGGATCTGGCTACGGCTCAATCTTGTGCATGTGAGTTAGAAAGTAAATTACGTGCGAAGGACTATCATGAGTTTATCAGGGTGATGTACGGCAACCAACCGGATTTATGGTCGGATGAATTGGAAGGCGTGGAGCGTTGGCGTTTTATAACCAACGTTTTTACCCGCTTGCGTTTTTGTTATCCAGATGGACGTCTGGAACTCAAGGCCAAAGGTGAGCCGGGTACGCAAAAAGCAGGCAGTCTGCCTTGGTATGATGTGCCGGGTCGCAAGACAGAAAATAATCGTATTGTTTTTGGCCATTGGTCGACGCTGGGTGTAGGTGAAAGGAAAAATACCCTATCGCTTGATGGTGGTTGTCTGTGGGGTGGCCAGCTAGTGGCGGTGCGTCTTGATCTGGATGTGCCACAATGGTCTACAATAAATTGTGGAGGGGCATGTAGGCCTAGTTAGGTTGGTAGGAGTTGGGCAGTTAGAACAGGGAGGTTCTTGATGTATTTGTCTATTAAGCGGTTATTACCAGTGTTGCTATTGCTCCTGGTAGTGTCGGGTTGTGCATCAAATGACATTTATCGAAAAGAGTTTTCTAATTGCGTCGCCTCACCGCAGCAGTCATGTGAAGACCATTCCATCCAGTTGCACCATGCTAAAACAGAACAGGAATACCTGCTTGGTTTTGTAGAGATTGATGACCAGGGTCAGCTACGAAATCGCAAGCAGATGCAGGCGGTGCTGGATCAGCTCTACACCATGGCGGCCAATGAGAGTCTGCTGATCAATGTCTTTGTTCACGGCTGGCATCACAATGCCAAGCCTCAAGATCCAAATGTAGAAAGTTTCAAGGTCAGCCTGGTGCAGTTGAGCCAGCTGGAGAACCGGCTCGCTGCAGCACAGAATAAGCAGCCGCGAAAAGTAGTGGGGGTGTATATCGGTTGGCGCGGTGAGTCCATTGATGTGCCTTTATTAAATAACATCACCTTCTGGGATCGTAAGAGTACTGCGCAAGAAGTGGGTCATCTTGGCATGGATGAATTGCTGCTTAAGCTGGAAGAGATCAGTAATGTTAAAAACACCCTGGATCCACCGATCAAGAGTCGCCTGGTGATTGTCGGGCATAGCTTTGGTGGTGCGGCGGTCTACAGTGCGACTTCACAGATTCTGGCGAGTCGTTTTGTCGATAGCCGTGAAAACAAAAATTTTAACGATACCGCCAAGGGTTTTGGAGACCTGGTCGTGTTGCTCAATCCTGCCTTTGAAGCGCTGAGTTATGCGCCGCTTTATGACCTGGCTCAGGCTCGCTGCAGTTACTTCCCAGAGCAACCGCCACGTCTGGTAATTTTGACCTCGGAAGCAGATAAGGCCACCAAGTACCTTTTCCCTATGGGACGTTTTTTTTCTAGCTTTTTTGAAGCCCATCAGTCCGTGAATCGCGATGATTGCCGTCGGCCGCTTAATTATCACGAAGGTGCCGCAGACAGAAGCACGGTGGGCCACTTTAAACCGTTGTTGACTCATGAGTTGCGTCCTGCAAGTCAGGCTAAAAAGGCGGTCTATGCCGAGGCGGTTAATGTCTGGCGTCAGCAGGAGGCGGGCGGTGTGCAGCAGTATGGCGCGACTGAGTTGCTGCACTTGAATAAGAGCGCACTGCGCAACCCTTTTCTTAATGTAAAAGTCGACAAACGTTTGATCGAGGACCATAACGATGTCTTTGGAGAGGAGATTCAAGAATTTCTGCGCCAGTTGGTTGTGATTTCGACACAGGAGTAGGCGGTTGTGAGGATGATTTTTGTTTCAGCTTAATCTGGATAGAAAAAAGGGGCGCCGAGTGATGGGGGAGGGCCCCAAAATGTAACAACAGGGAAGCTGTAAATTACTTCATATTGCCAACCAGGCTGTTGTTAACTGTTTCAGGCAGACGTGGCATGCTGATTTCAGGAAACTCGCCGCTCAGGCTGTTCAGAAAGGCAACCACATCAGCCACGTCCTTGTCGCTCATCTCCATGCCGAGCTGGGTCTTGGCCATTACACGAACAGCCTCATCCAGGGTCGCAACTGAACCGTTGTGGAAGTAAGGTGCGGTCAAGGCGATGTTGCGTAGGCTAGAGACGCGCCATTTATTCATATCGTCTTTGTTCTTGGTGACTTCATAGCGACCTTTATCGTCACTCAGTTTGTATTTTTTGTCGTAGTCGCTGTCGATGGCAGGAAACTTCTGGTAGAAACCCTCGCCAATGGGCTGGGTTGGCCCAGCAAAGTTGGCACCGCTGTGGCAGGTGCTACAGCCGGACTGCTCAAATACCTTTTTGCCGCGTTGGGCCTGCTGCGACAATGCATTTTTGTCACCTGAAACATAACGGTCATAAGGACTGTTGCGGGTAATCAGGGTGCGCTCGAAGGCGGCAATCGCTTTGGCCATGTTGTCATAGCTGACGGCGTTTTTACCTTTGAAGACGGAATTGAATTGCTCAACGTAGCCAGGGATTGAGCTCAGACGTTCGACAATGGCCTCTTCACTTGGCATGCCCATTTCGATTGGGTTCAGCGGTGGCCCCTTGGACTGGTCTTCCAGAGTGGCGGCACGGCCATCCCAGAACTGGGCGCTGAGGAATGCTGCATTCCAGACCGTGGGGGCGCTTCTGCCGCCACGCTGACCATCAATGCCAACAGAGGTCGCTCGGCTATCGGTGCCGTTGGACATGACGTTATGACAAGAGTTACATGAGATCGTGCCGTCAATGGAAAGGCGTGGGTCAAAAAAGAGCTGCTTGCCCAGTTCAACCTTTGCTGGGGTGGTGGGGTTGTTAGCCGGGGCGGGGGCTGTCTCGGGGAGTGCTGAGGCACCGACAAGGTTGCTGGCCAATAGTGTGGCTACGGCAGTACCTAACAGCATGCTGCGCTTGGTCTGTTTCATGTTCAAAATCCTTCCTACAGGGTTTATTGATTGCTCATTTAGTTATTTGTGACGTCTTGTGCGTCGGATGGCGACATTAGATTTAGACTAGACATAAGTAAAGTCATAACTATCTGTATTGTAATATTAAAAACATTGCTATTTCAGTAAGGCTTTCTGGGTATATTGTTGCGATTTGAGCAGAGGGTTTGCTTGGGACGATAGTAAAGGCTTACTGTTTCGGCGCAGGAGTAATGCCGTATTAGTTAAAAGCTGTCGTTAGAACGATTGGTTGTTAATGCGGCTGAGTGTCGATGATGAAAGGCCCGCCGGGGGATGGCGTGGCGGCCCATATAGTGTGCTGGGGGTGGTAAGAAATTATTTCATATTGCTGACCAGGCTATTGTTAATCGTTCCAGGTAGGCGTGGCATATTGATTTTAGGCAGCTCACCGTTCAGGCTTTCCAGAAATGCGACGATGTCGCTGACTCTTTGTTCACTCAACTTCAGGTTGAGTTGGGTTTTGGCCATAACACGGACGGCTTCATCCAAGGTTGACGCTGAGCCATTGTGAAAATAGGGGGCGGTCAAGGCGACATTACGCAGGCTGGGAACCCGCCACCTGTTCATGTCTTTTTTGACCTTGGTGACTTCATAGCGACCTTTGTCTGAGCTTAGGTCATACTTTTTGTTGTATTCACTACTGTAACTAGGGAATCTTTGATAGAAGCCTTGACCGATGGGCAGGCTTGGGCCGGCGAAGTTCGTGCCACTGTGGCAGGTGTTGCAACCTGATTGTTCAAATACTTTTTTACCGCGCAGGGCCTGTTCGGACATAGCTGTTTTTTCGCCAGCAAGGAAGCGGTCATGAGGGCTGTTTGGTGTGATCAGAGTGCGCTCAAAGGCGGCAATGGCCTTGGCCATGTTGTCGTAGCTAACAGCATCTTTGTCGCCGAAGGCTGTCTTGAATTGCGCGACGTAAGCAGGGATGGCGTTTAGACGTTCTACTACGGCTGCTTCACTGGGCATGCCCATCTGGAGGGGATCCAGTGGTGGTTCTTTGGCCTGCTCTTCCAGGGTGGCGGCACGGCCATCCCAGGACAAGGCTGTGAGGAAGGCTGCATTCCAAATAGTGGGGGCACTTCTGACACCTCGTCGTCCGCTAATGCCGGATGAGGTGGCGCGGTTATCGGTGCCACTGGACATGATGTTGTGGCAAGAGTTGCATGAGATAGTGCCATCAAAGGAGAGACGGGGGTCAAAGAAAAGCTGCTTTCCCAGTTCAACCTTTTCTGCGGTGGTGAGGTTGTCGGCTGGTGTGAGTGCTGCCTTGGGCAATATCCCGGCGTTGGCGATGCTGCTGGCTAGCAATGCGGCAGCGGCAGTGCTTAAAAGCTTGCTGAGCTTGGTTTGGATTAAATTCACTTTTCTTTTGTAGGGTTTGTTAAGAATTTGTAAAAGTGATATTAATCCTAGATTGTATATTAGTCAATTTGTATGTTGCTGTGTGTAGATTTTATGGTCCTAACTAATTGAATTTTCTTAATTTTGTGAGGAGGAGGCTAAGCTGTTTCGTGTCTTATAGGAAATAAGAAAGGGCCATTAAGGCCCTTGGGTTGTCTTACTGAACGGCAAGCCAGTCGCGTGGTTTCAGGTATTCATCGTAGAGCTTTGCCTCGGGGCTGCCTGGTTCGGGTTGGTAGTTGTATTGCCAGCGCACCAGTGGCGGTAGCGACATTAGGATCGACTCGGTGCGGCCGCCGGTTTGTAGGCCAAACAGGGTGCCTCGGTCGAAGACCAGGTTGAACTCAACATAGCGACCGCGGCGGTAGAGTTGGAAGTCGCGTTCGCGTTCACCATATTCGGTGCTTTTGCGACGGGCGACGATGGGGCGATAGGCTTGGATGAAATGGTCGCCAACACTCTGCATAAAGGCAAAGCTCTTGTCGAATCCCCACTCGTTTAAGTCGTCGAAGAACAGGCCGCCGACGCCCCTGGTCTCATCACGGTGTTTGAGATAGAAATACTCATCACACCACTTTTTGTATTTGGGATAGATATCCTTACCAAATGGTTCGCAGGCCTCACGGCTAACACGGTGCCAATGAATCACGTCGTCTTCAAATGGATAATAGGGGGTCAAGTCAAAGCCACCGCCAAACCACCAGATGGGGGCTTCGCCCTCTTTTTCGGCAATGAAAAAACGGACATTGGCATGCGAGGTTGGGATGTAAGGGTTGCGTGGGTGGATGACCAGTGAAACGCCCATCGCTTGAAATTGACGCCCCGCCAGTTCGGGGCGGTGGGCTGTGGCTGAGGCTGGCATCTGACTGCCATAGACATGTGAGAAGTTGACGCCCGCTTGTTCAAACACCGCGCCGTCGGTAAGTACGCGGGTGCGGCCACCGCCACCTTGTTGCCGTTCCCAGGCATCCTCAATGAATAGGGCGCCGCCATCTTCGGCTTCGAGTTCACTGCAGATATTGCTTTGCAGGTGCAACAAATACTCTTTAACGGCATTGATGTCGGGTGCACTCATGGTTTTCTTCTCTAAACGTCAGCTGATTTGGTCGACAGATTCTATCAGGTTTCAAACGCTGCGGAAGACCTTGTCGCTGAGTAAGTCACGGATTTGGCTTGGTTTGTTGTCGAGTTTGCTGGCGCTGTGAAGCAGGTAGTCGAGCTGGCCATGGAAGTAGCGATTTACGCTTAATGAGGAGCGGGCGGGCGGGTGTCCGGCTGGGTTGGCGCTGGTAGAGACGATGGCGCCACCAAACAGAGTGCAGAGTTCGCCGGCGATGGGGTGTGAGGTGAGGCGCACGGCGATTGAATCATGTTGACCAGTGAGCCAAGCGGGGGTGTGTTTGTGAGCTGGGACTACCCAGGTGGTTGGTCGCAGTGTTGTTGTTTTGAGTTTATCCAGAAGCTCGGCATCAACAACATCAATATATGGCAGCAGATGCTCAAGTTGGGCGCCGATCAGGATCAAGCCTTTTTTGATTGGTCGTCTTTTCAATGCCAACAAATATTTAATGGCGTCGGGGTTGAGTGGATCACAGCCTAGGCCAAAGACAGTTTCGGTAGGGTAGGCAATGATGCCGCCGGCACGTAGCGTGCCGACGGCTTGGCGTAGTTGCCAGGGTGTCATTGGCTTTATTGGTTTTGTTCGCGGGCGATGGCGCGATAGCCGATGTCTCTGCGCATGAACATGCCGTCCCAGCTGACCTTGTCAGCCAGTGCATAGGCCTTGGCCTGTGCTTCAGAGACGCTGTTGCCCAAGGCGGCAGCACAAAGTACGCGACCACCGGCAGTGACCACCTGGCCGTTTTTTTCAGCGGTGCCGGCATGGAAGATTTTGGCATCGGCAGTATCAGCACCTACCAGGCCGTGAATAACATCACCTTTGTCATAATCGCCGGGGTAGCCGGCGGCGGCCAGTACCACACCGAGTGCTGCGCGCGGATCCCATTCGGCACTGGCTTGATCAAGCTTGCCATCGAGTGCCTGGTTGCAGAGTTCAACCAGGTCGGATTTCAGGCGCATCATGATGGGCTGGGTTTCAGGGTCGCCAAAGCGGCAGTTGTATTCGATTACCTTGGCGACACCGTTGCTATCGATCATTAGGCCGGCATAGAGAAAGCCGGTGTAGGGATTGCCTTCGGCAGCCATGCCGGCCACGGTGGGTTCGATAACTTCAGACATAATGCGCTCGTGGATCTCCGGGGTGACGACAGGGGCGGGGGAGTAGGCGCCCATGCCGCCAGTGTTGGGGCCGCTGTCGCCTTCGCCGACACGTTTGTGATCCTGCGAGGTGGCCATGGGCAGAATGTTTTTGCCATCCACCATGCAGATGAAACTAGCCTCTTCGCCATCGAGAAATTCCTCGATGACAACGCGGTGGCCGGCCTCGCCAAAGGCATTGCCTGCCAGCATGTCTTTGACGGCTGCCTCAGCTTCTGCCAGCGTCATGGCGACGATCACGCCTTTGCCTGCCGCCAGGCCGTCAGCCTTGATGACGATGGGCGCGCCCTTTTCTTTTAGATAGGCCAAGGCAGGTTCTATCTCGGTGAAGTTTTGGTAATCAGCGCTGGGAATGTTGTGGCGGGCAAGAAAATCTTTGGTAAAGGCCTTTGAGCCTTCCAATTGTGCAGCACCTTTGGTGGGGCCGAAGCAGCGCAGGCCGGCAGCTTCAAAGGCATTGGTTACACCAATCACCAGTGGTGTTTCGGGGCCGACGATGGTTAGAGCGATGGCGTTGTCCTGGGCAAATTTCACCAACGCATCGATGTCTTCAACGCTGATGGCAATATTTTCTAATTTAGCTTCAGCAGCGGTGCCTGCGTTGCCAGGGGCAACAAACACTTTTTCAACCGTGGCCGACTGGGCCGCCTTCCATGCCAGGGCGTGTTCACGACCGCCGCTACCGATGACTAAGAGCTTCATTTTGAATGTGATTCCTGACTGTTTTGATTGGAGAAAAATAAGAATATATTCTACCGTAACAAGCCTCTTCCGAATACTGCCTTGGACTGGGCGGAACTATAGTTAGGGTGATAGAATCAGGGCAATTGTTAGGGGTGGATGGCTAACTGGTTTGGTTAATAATAATCTTTCAGATTTGTTGGTTTGTTGTTAGTAAGGGGATTTAAGGGATGATTAGAGCGTATCGAGTGTTGAACGTCGGTGTGTTGTTGTGGGCGGGTTGCTTTTCGCTGGCCTCTGCGGACACTTTTACTGTGAATAGTCTGCTCGACGAGGTTGATACTAATACTGCCGATAACGTCTGCAGCACCGCTTCAGGTTGCACCCTGCGTGCCGCGATTCAGCAGGCCAATGCCACTGAAGGTGCTGATGTGATCGAGCTGGCCAATGGTGCTGTTTATAATTTCTCTCTGGCTGGCAAGGAAGATGCGGCGCTGGCAGGTGACCTTGATGTTCACAGTGAAATCACTATCAACGGCAACCGAGCTGTGATTGATGCCATGCAGCTGGATAGAGTCTTTCAGGTGCATGGCGACGGCACGCTGGTTTTGAACGAGATGACTGTCCGTAATGGTCTGGCTGAGTTTGGCTCGGGCTGGGGCGGCGGCGGTATTGATGTCAGTGGTGGCCAGTTAACCGTCAATGACAGCAATATCACGTTCAACGTCGCCGCTACTCTGGGCGGTGGTATCAGCAACTTTAATGGTGCTGTGACGCTCAACCGCTCAGTGGTTGATCAGAATGTATCGGATGGCCAGGGTGGGGGGATCTTTAATCAAGATGGCCCGCTTACCATTAATCATACCCTGATTAGTGCTAACGGTGGGCAGCACTTTCTGGGGGGCGGAATCTATAACTCTGCCATGATGAATGTGCTTGAAATTAATAGCAGTACAATCGTGGGTCATGATGTGCTTGTTGATGGTGGTGGTATTTACCATTTGCTCGGCAGTCTGAAAATAACCAATTCAACCATTAGCGGTAATTCTGCTGGCCGAAACGGTGGCGGCCTGTTTCTTCATAACGGCAACTCCATTTTTGGTGGTGTGACACATGAATTGCGTAATGTCACCATTGCCCACAATGGTGCCGCTGGCTCTGCTACCGATGACCCGGCAAATGGCAAAGGCGGCTCTGGACTTTATGTGGAAGGTCGGGTTTTGCTAAAGACCATTAACACCATTATTGCCAACAGCACTACTGCTAAAGAGGATTGTTACTTTGATGGTGTGGGTGCTGAAATCGATTCGCTTAGCAGCCATCATAACCTGGATACTGACGGCAGTTGTTTTTCAGCAGACACGACTAGTTTTAGCCCCGCTGAAGTGGCTGTCCTGGAGCCACTGGCCAATAATGGTGGTGTTACGCCAACCCATGCCTTGAGCTCTAATAGTGAAGCCCTTGATGGCGGTAGTTGCCTGGAGGAGTTTGATCAGCGTGATTTTACCCGCCCTGCGGCAGGTTGTGATATTGGCGCCTATGAAGAAGGGGCGACGCCACCAGTTAATGGCTTTGCCCCACTTCCGGCAAGCCAGGGTTCATCGAGCAGCAATGTGGCCCCGGTTACCTTTAATCAGTCGGTGGTAGTGAATGCTGGTGGGGTCGTCGTTGGGGTGTTGCGTGCGAGTTATGTCGATGGCAACTCGCTCAGTTATATTATTGTGCAGCCACCAACAAAGGGTGATGTTGGTCGGGTCGGTTCTGCCAATGTACCAGGTGAATTTGCATTTGAGTATACTGCCAGCACCGATGCAACGGGATCAGATAGTTTTACTTTTAAGGCCTGTGATGGCGTTTTATGTTCCGAACCTGCAACAGTCAGCATTAGCATCGGCAGCGAGCCTGTCAGTGGTGAGATGGTGATCGAGTTGGCGCCAGGTTCATCGGCTACGGTGTCTCCGCTTTCTGTGGCTGCGCCTAGCAACCTGGATGCGACGGCGTCGGATCTTGATTACAGCAAGCCGTTTGGGGTGTTCTATTTTGATGTTCAGAATATTCCAACAGCCGCCAATCTGGAGTCTGGAACGGTGGTTGTGATTCAGTTACCGCCTGAGTCGGTGATTAGTGCCGATGCGGTGATCCGTAAACTAGATGTAACAGGGGCATGGCAGATATTGCCGAGTGAACCGAGCGCTGTTGAGTCTAGTGGTGTGATTGATGTGGTGGCCAAGACGCTGACTTTGACGCTGCGTGACAATGACAGGTTTGATACTAATCCGGAACTGGGTGTGATCCGTGATCCGGTTGCTATCTCGGTGCTGAAGAGTGTTGATCCCAGTGTGCAGGATTTACAAGCAACGGTAGCGGTTCCGTCGAATAATGCTGCAGATTCGGACACTGTAGTTGTCGATGAGCCGGCTGAACAGCAGCAGACTGAAGTGACGGTCGTCGCCTCAAATGGTGATTCTGGCGGCAGTGCTGCATTTAATCCATTGATGCTGGTTTGGCTTGGTTTGTTGGTGTTACTGCGTCGCAAGTCTTGTTAGCAAGCTTGCGTTAGACAATAAAAAAGCCCGCTGATGCGGGCTTTTTTATGAGCCATGTTTTGTGATTAATGGCGGAAGTGGCGCATGCCGGTAAACAGCATCGCCATGCCGTGTTCGTCAGCGGCGGCGATAACTTCATCGTCGCGCATTGAGCCGCCGGGCTGAATGATGGCGCTAATGCCGGCCTCTGCAGCGGCATCGATGCCGTCCCTAAAAGGGAAGAAGGCATCTGAGGCCATCACTGAACCTTTGACCTCCAGTCCTTCATCAGCAGCCTTGATGCCAGCGATCTTGGCGCTGTAGACGCGGCTCATCTGGCCGGCACCGACACCGATGGTCATGCCGTTGTTAGCGTAGACGATGGCATTGGATTTGACGAACTTGGCTACCTTCCAGCAGAAGGCCAGGTCTTTCAGTTCTTGTTCGCTGGGGGTGCGTTGACTGACCACTTTCAAATCTTCAACGCTGACCATGCCGTTGTCGCGGGTTTGGATCAACATGCCACCAGTGACGCGTTTGTAATCAAGCTCCACCTGATCACCACTCCATTGACCGCAGGCTAATAGGCGAATATTTTTCTTTTCGGCAACGATCTCAACAGCTGCATCGCTGATGCTAGGTGCAATAATGACTTCGACAAATTGGCGCTCAACGATAGCCTTGGCTGTTTCAGCATCCAGTTCACGATTGAAGGCGATGATGCCGCCAAAGGCTGAGGTAGGGTCGGTTTTGTATGCGTTGTCATAGGCTTCCAACTGGCTGTTGGCAATCGATACACCGCAAGGATTGGCGTGTTTGACGATAACGCAGGCGGGTTGCTCGAACTGCTTAATGCACTCCAGTGCTGCATCGGTATCGGCGATGTTGTTGAATGACAGCTCCTTGCCTTGTAGTTGTATGGCGGATGAGATGCTGGCCTCGCGGGCCTGGCTTTCAACATAGAAGGCTGCTTGTTGGTGTGGGTTTTCTCCGTAGCGCATATCCTGAGCCTTGACGAACTGGGCGCTAAAGGTGCGTGGAAAGGTGTTGCGATCATTATTGCTGTGGCCGCCATCGCTGATACTGCCTAGGTAGTTGGCTATTGCGCCGTCGTAGGCCGCGGTGTGCTCAAATGCCTTGCAGGCTAAATGGAAGTGGGTTTCGTGGCCTAGGGTGTTATCGTTTTCCTGCATTTCATCAAGGATAACGCCGTAGTCGGTGGCGTCGGTGACGATGGCGACATCTTTGTGATTTTTGGCCGCGGCCCGGACCATGGTAGGCCCACCGATGTCGATGTTTTCAATGGCAGTTGGCAGGTCGCAATCAGGTTTGGCAACAGCCGCTGTAAATGGATAGAGGTTGACCACAACCATGTCGATGGTATTGATACCGTGCTCGGTCATGATGCTGTCATCAATGCCGCGACGGCCGAGAATGCCGCCGTGTACTTTGGGGTGCAGGGTCTTGACTCGGCCATCCATCATTTCCGGAAAGCCGGTGTAATCGGAGACTTCCGTGGCGTCGATGTTGTTGTCGGCCAGCAGCTTGAAGGTGCCGCCGGTTGAAAGTATTTCGACATTCATGTCGCTTAGTGCTTGAGCGAATTCTACGATGCCGGTTTTATCGGAAACACTAATGAGTGCGCGTTTGATGCTGGCCATAATCTTGTTGTCCAAAAGGTTTATAAAATATTGCTAGCCCGGAAGGGGTACGGCAGAATCCGGGAGGGGAAACTTTGTCACTGTCTTCTTGCGCCTGGCTTATACAGGCGTTGTTAATCCAGTAGGTCGTAGAGGCGTAGTTTTTTGCGCAGGGTGCTGCGGTTAATGCCTAGTATCTCGGCCGCTTTTGACTGGTTGCCGCGGGTGCGTTCCATGATGGCGCTGAATAGGGCCTGTTCGACTTCGCCAATCATCATCTCATATAGATTGCCGCACGTTTCTTCGCCGTCCAGATCTTCAAAGTAGTTGTTCAGGGCGACATTAGCCGCGTTGCGAAGCGGCTGCCTGCGGCGTTCTTTAAACGGCTTGGGCGCATCACTTACTACGGTCATTTCAGGCTGCCTGTTGTATGTCCTGTTGTACACGCTCAAAAAATTCCTCGGTCATTTTTAGCTGTTCTTCTATGCTGTCTACGCGATTGACTGCCTGGCGAAAGGCACCACCGTGACGCTGGCCCTTGCTGTACCAGGAAATATGTTTGCGGGCCATGCGCACGCCGGTATGTTCACCGTAAAAATCATAGAGATTGTGCAGGTGGCCAATCAGGATGTCGCGGACTTCCTGAACCGATGGTTCCGGTAGTTGTTCACCTGTTTTGAGAAAGTGTTCGATCTCGCGGAAGATCCATGGTCGACCCTGAGCGGCACGACCAATCATGATGCCGTCGACGCCGGTGCGTTCAAGCACAAACTTGGCTTTTTCCGGGCTGGTGATGTCACCATTGGCTATTACCGGGATATTGATGGCTTGTTTGATAGCGGCGATGGTGTCGTATTCGGCATCGCCACGGTAGGCGCAGGTGCGAGTACGGCCATGAACGGCCAGGGCCTGGATGCCAGATTCCTGTGCAATACGGCCGATGTTGACGCCGTTGCGGTTGGCTGTATCCCAGCCGGTGCGAATTTTGAGGGTGACTGGTATGTTGACTGCGCCAACCACGGCTTCGAGAATTTGTTTGACCAGGGTCTCGTGTTGCAACAGGGCAGAGCCCGCGGCGACATTGCAGACCTTTTTGGCCGGGCAACCCATGTTGATGTCGATGATCTGGGCACCATTGTCGGCGTTGTAGCGGGCCGCTTCGGCCATCAGCGCGGGGTCGGCCCCCATTATCTGAACTGATTTGGGTTCGGTCTCGCCTTCGTGATTGGCGCGGCGCTTGGTCTTTTCGCTGCCCCATAACAGAGAGTTGGATGACACCATTTCGGATACGGCCATGCCGGCACCCATGCGTTTGCATAGCTGGCGGAACGGACGATCAGTGATGCCGGCCATCGGTGCCAGGACTAGGTTGTTGCTCAGCTTGTAGGGACCAATCTGCATGAATAACGCTATTGCCAACCTGTAATCATATTAACGAGGGGGTGGCCGTGGGGCCGGGCCCCGAATAATACCCTTAAATGGGGTGGAGGGAAAAGACTTGGTGCTGGTTTTTCTACAAAAATTCGAACTCGAAACCGACCGCTTCCTTGCCTGGGTCGATGAGCTCGAGTTGGATCTGATGGCTTTGTTTAGCGGCAATACCGGAGTCAATGTTGTTGCTGTCAACTAGGTATTCGCCGGGTAGGAAGCGTCTGCCGGTCATGGTGTGGCCGGTAATATCCTGCATGCTGAGTTGCATCATTGGAAAGGCTAGGGTGACGTCGGCTTGGTTGGTAATGATGGCTTTGACTACCAGGACATTCTTTTTTTTGTTGTGGGCGCGGATGTCGCGTTGTGCCAGTTCTATTTGTAGCGGTGAATTGAGCAGTGGTAGTTCACAGCCTGTTAGTGAGCAGAGTCCAGCCAGTGCTGGGCGGTATTGGGTGTTTTGGGATAATTGGTTGACATTGAAATAGGCATATTGCAGCACTAGCAAGGCTGCTAGTGGCAGGCTTGAAAGCGCCCAGATTAGGCGTTGTCCTTTACCTTGAGGTTTTGTCTGTTCTTGAAACTCTTCGATTAGCTGTTGTGAGTGTGTCTGACCGGTGTCTTCCTTGTTGGCTTTGCTGGCCTCGGCTACTGCCTCGTGGGGAATGGTTTCGGTAGTGGTTTCGATAGCGCTTTCAGTCGCGGCGTCGTTGTTGTCAACGCTTTGCTGTTTCTCGATGGGGGGAGTGTCTGTATCTGTCGTTGAAGGTGGTTCATCAGCCAGATTCTTTATCGCATTAAAAGTGCCAAAGCAGCGGCCGCAGCGTACATCACCATTGGCCGATTTTAGCTGTGCCGAGGTGACGCGAAAATAGGTGTCGCAATGGGGACAATGTGTATACATAGTGCTCTGCTGCAGTTGGCCTAACGGCGTATGCCGTCGATTCGTACCCAGTCGTCTTGTTGTGTCGGCGGTTGTAGCTCAAACCATTCTTCATAACGTTGCAGTATTTGCTCGGACTGTTCGGCAAGGATACCTGATAACACAATCTGTCCACCAGGCTTGAGCAGTTCGGCAAAGCGTGGTGCCAGTTCCAGCAGGGGATTGGCGAGGATGTTTGCTAGGATTAGGTTGGCCGGTTTGTCTTCAAATTGTCGTGGCAGCAGGGCGTTGATTTTGTCGCTGACATTGTTTTTTTCGGCGTTGTCATTGGTGGCTAATACTGCTTGTGGGTCGTGATCGACGGCTTCGATATGTTTTGCTCCCAGCAGGGCGGCGGCGATGGCGAGAATACCCGAGCCACAGCCGAAGTCGATGACGTCCAGGTCGATAGGCGGATTGGCGTCCAACCATTCCATGCACAGGGCCGTGGTGGGGTGGGTGCCGGTGCCGAAGGCCAGGCCTGGGTCGAGCATGACATTAACGGCATTGGCGTCGTCCGGGGTATGCCAGCTGGGACAGATCCATAGGTTCTGGCCGAAGCGAATAGGCTTGAATGTGTCCATCCAGGCCCGTACCCAATCCTTATCTTCGAGTGGGTTAACCTGGACGTGTTGCGGCGCTTGTTTGCCCAGTGACTGTTTGAGTTGTTCAATGATGCCTGGCATGTCGACGTTGGCATCGAATAGGCCGATGATGCGGGTGTTGTTCCACAGCATTGTTTCGCCTGGGTCAGGTTCAAACAGAGGTTGGTCGGCGCCGTCTTCAAAGGTGACCGCCGCCGCACCAAGCTCGGTTAGCAGGTCACTGACGTGGTCGACTTGTTCGGGTGAGCTGTCGAATTTAAGTTGTAACCAGGGCATAAGAGATCGCAGGGTTAAGGGGTGCAGCGCACCCCTTGTGTTGGTTTAGCTGAGGCCGAGTTTCTTTTCTAAATAATGGATGCTGGTGCTGCCGGCCATGAAGGCGGCATCACGAACTAGGCGGCTATGCAGTGCCTTGTTAGTTTTGATGCCGTCGATGACGAGTTCGTCCAAGGCGCCGGCCATGCGCACCAAGGCGGTGTCGCGGTCTTGAGCATGACAGATCAATTTGGCAATCATAGAGTCATAATAAGGCGGCACGGAGTAGCCGCTGTAGATGTGCGAATCGACCCGTACACCCAGGCCGCCCGGGGCGTGAAAGTTGGTGATCTTGCCGGGACAGGGCATGAAACTGTCTGGGTCTTCGGCGTTGATGCGGCACTCGATGGCGTGGCCATTGAAGTTAATGTCTTCCTGTTTGTAAGCAAGTTTTTCACCTGCGGCAATGCGCAGTTGTTCCTTGACCAAGTCGATGCCAGTGATCATTTCGGTGACGGGGTGCTCAACCTGTAGGCGGGTATTCATTTCGATGAAATAAAATTCACCGTTCTCATAAAGGAATTCGAAGGTGCCAACGCCGCGATAGCCTGTCTTAATGCAGGCATCGGCGCAGATCTTGCCCATTTTGGCGCGCAGCTCGTTGCTAATGCCAGAGGCTGGGGCCTCTTCGATAACCTTTTGATGACGGCGTTGCATGGAACAGTCGCGTTCACCAAGGTGGACGGCGTTGCCGTGGGTGTCGGCCATAACTTGAAATTCGATGTGGCGTGGGTTTTCAAGGAATTTTTCCATATACACAACATCGTTGCCAAAGAAGTTTCCGGCCTCGACCTTGGTTAGCGAGATGGCGTGTATCAAGGTTGCTTCACTGTTGACCACGCGCATGCCGCGACCGCCGCCACCACCGGCGGCCTTGATGATGACGGGAAAACCAATCTTGCGTGCCATGTCGAGAATTTCGTCGTGGTTGTCACCTAAGGGGCCGTCTGAACCAGGCACACAGGGTACGCCGCTGGCCTTCATTGCCTCGATCGCCGAGATTTTGTCACCCATCATGCGGATGGTCTCGGGCTTGGGGCCGATGAAGGTAAAGCCGCTTTCTTCGACGCGCTCGGCGAAGTCGGCATTTTCTGATAGAAACCCATAGCCAGGATGGATGGCAACCGCATCAGTGACTTCTGCAGCACTGATCAGGGCCGGGACATTCAGGTAGCTCTGGGTGGAATCAGCTGGGCCGATGCAGACCGATTCGTCGGCTAGGCGGACGTGCTTCAGGTCGCGGTCAGCTGCCGAGTGTATGGCCACTGTCTTGATGCCCAGCTCGCGGCAGGCGCGCAAAATACGCAGTGCGATTTCGCCACGGTTGGCGATAACAACTTTTTCGAACATAAGTCTCTAACTCTATAGTCTGTGTCGGTGGTTGAATATTGCAGAAACGAATCTGCAATTACTCGATGACAAACAGTGGCTGGCCATATTCAATTGGCTGACCGTTTTCGACCAGGATGGCGACAACCTTGCCAGACTTGTCTGATTCGATCTGGTTAAGCATCTTCATTGCTTCGATGATGCAAAGAGTGTCACCCTCGCTAACTTGTTGGCCAACTTCGGCAAAAGGCTTAGCGCCAGGCGAAGATGAACGATAAAAGGTGCCAACCATTGGTGCCGTCACTTCGTGGCCACTTGCTGCTGCTGGGGCGGCCGGTGCAGCGGCTGCAGGCGCAGCTGTGGCTACTGGCATAGGTGCGGCAACGGGGGCTGCAACTACTTGTGTGTGGCGGCTGATGCGAACAGATTCTTCGCCTTCGTGAATCTCGATTTCAGTAACGTCAGATTCTTCCAGGAGTGCGATGAGTGCTTTAATTTTGCGTGTGTCCATGTCTTTAAACCGTAGTTAGTGTTTTAAGTTTTAGTTGTTTGTTCAATGGCGGCCTGCAAGGCTAGCTGGTAACCGATTGGGCCTAGCCCGCTAATGACGCCTTGTGCGAGGTCTGAAAAATAAGACCTTTGGCGAAATTCTTCGCGGGCATGAATGTTTGATAAATGTATTTCAATAAATGGAATCTTTACTGCACTTAGGGCGTCGCGCATGGCGACACTGGTATGAGTGAAGGCGGCCGGGTTGATGAGAATGAAATCAACCTGGTTTTGTCCCGCTTGGTGGATTTGTTCAATGAGTTCGTGTTCGGCGTTGCTTTGAAAACAGTTTAGTTCATGATTGGCTAGCAAGGCTGTCTGAGTCAGTTGTGCGTCGATGTCGACCAG
>CAMYNQ010000057.1 GCA_947259785.1 uncultured Chromatiaceae bacterium
TTGCCGAAATCGAGGCTCTCCAGTGCGGTGGGCAGGCGTAGCCGGACCTTGCCGTCTAGCCGACGCAGGGCGCTGGCATCATCGCGGTAGCGGGCGCTGAAGTTGCCGTTGCCTTCCAGGTACTCCTTGCCTGGTTCATAAACCGGTTTGCCGTTGTTGAAATATTTGGTTGGTCGGGTCAGCTGAATGAAGTCGCTGAATTCGACACTGTGGTTGTTGCCCGCGTCGGTATTGATGAGGTCAACCATCAGCTCGGCCGCTGAGACGTTATCACCTAGTCCGGGCATTAGGGGCAGGCGCAGACTGATATTGCCCGAAGCACCGAAATAACCACCGGCTTGTGGTCGGAACAGCGCCATCACCAGCGGGCCAGCGTTGACGTTGGCGGCGGGGCTGCCCATCCAGCCACCTGCGTCGCCGAACACGGGTGGTTGCTGTTTGACAAACTGCTTGTCGAATTGCTTGCGACTAAGGGTGGTTGGTGTCGGCAGTTCACGTACGTAGTCGTCACCAGTCTGGGCCAATAGTTGGCTGATCTCGAAGGGGAAGCGTTTGGATTGGCTTTTATTGACCAGGATCACTTCGACAAAGGCGATCTCACCGGCATATTCATGCGTGTAAGCGATGCCATCACCGATAAATGCGCCCATGGAGGAGGAACTCTGCCGGGCAAGCAGTTGTTTGTCTTTATTCATGGCGCGAACGGCCAGCAGTTTGGATTTATCGCCATTGACGTTAAAGGACAGATTGCCGCCGTCCACCTTTTTCAGTGTCAGCAACATGTCCTGATGTTCGACTCGGCTGCCTGCCAAGGGCGGTGTTAGGGTTTTCATATCCACTTGGCTGGCTTGGTCCAGTTCAATATACCCCTTGATCAGCGCCACCTCATCGAGACGGGTATTTTCTGCCAGACGGATGGCCTTGGAGGCCGAGGTCTGGCTGAAACGAATTTGACCATCTTCACCAACCAGAGCCGGGGCGGAATCCTGTTTTTTTGGAATTGCATTGCGCATCACCCGGTTGAACGCCACGGGTTTTGTGTTGCGATCTTTACCGCATGTCTCTTGCTTAAGGACTGAGTTGCCTGTGTGGTTGAGTACATCACTGATATGTAGAAAAGCCGATTCACGCAAGTCACCGAGGTTGGTTAGCCCCCTTGCTTCGGCATTGAGTTTGATTTCAATGTTATCAGCAGCGCTTAGGCCCAACTCTTCTACATCAACGACAAATGGGCCTTGTGTCCATGAGTGTGGTTTGGGCATGAAGTCTAGATCATCGTAGCGGGGCAATTGAGCAATTGTGTAGTTGGTTACAAAGGGGTTTGGGTTTTGCTCTAACCGTTCGGCCTGGGGCATACCAGCAGAGCCAGAACTGCTAAAGCTGAACATACTGGCCACCAGGCCCTGGAATAGTTGGCTGGCGTTATCTCCCAATTCCTTGTTTATGCTGAGACCTACATTGAGGCTGCCGGGCTGAGCGGCAATGCTGATGTTGTCCAGCATCTTGGCCATTAAGACGTTTTGCTCAGTGCTTTCTTGTTTGAATTCGCTCAGGCCTGTTTGCCAGGCACTGCTGCTGGTGTCAATCCAGCTTTGTTCGCCGCTATTGAAGGCGGCATTGATCAGCAGGCCCGGGGGCATTAATTCGACAGTGCCACCGGTATAGATGGAGTCGACCGGAGCAATCTTTTCGCGCATGCCGGCGATCATCATGCCGACTAGCCCACGTGCAGCGTATTGGCTGCGTTGTGGTGCAATGACGCTGGCGCTGAATAAATGTTGGCTGCGATAGGCCTGCCAGCGACTGATATCAACGTCTGCGGCGGCGTTGTTGTTGAGGCGTTGCAATAGTCTGCTGATCTGTTCCGGTTCGCTGATGATCAACCGGCTGTTGCTGATGTGGATGACGCGTGGGCTGGAATAGTTACAACTCTCTATATCTTGTTGGCTGAACTGGATCAGTTGTTGGTCGCTGATCGTGATGGATTCGGTGGCATAGTTTTGCTTGATAAAATCATGGATCTTGTCTGCTGGAAAATCACCCAGTAAGACGATATTGGCCCAGGATTGGATATTGGCAGCGGCCCTGGCTACTTGCATAGGCTCAGAACTCGCGCTGAGCGTAACAGGTTCGTTGACATAAAAGGCAGCCAAGGCGTGGCTGATGCTATTTTGCATGTCGATGCCTGCCTTGTGTAGGTCGGCGATCAAGCCTTCGGCATTGGGGTCAATCAGCTTATCGTCGGACTCAAATCCCATCAGTTTGTTTTGTAGCTCGATGGCCTTGCCCAGGTTGATATGGCTGATGGCGATCATCTCCTGACTGGCCATGGCCTGTTCGATGGTCGTCACGCTGGGGGGCGCTTCCATATCGAGCATGGAGGTGTTGAACCAGTAGTAGCCGCCGCCAAGTACGGCGACGATGATCAGCGCAGTGGCGGATATAGTCTTTAACCAACGGTGGCTTTTGTCAGCTGTGTTCTCGGTGACTGTTTCAGTATCAGGTATGTGCGTCGGTGTCTCAGAGGCTGGTGCCTTAGCGCTGACTTCAGCAACAGGCGAATCAGGTTGAACAGCCATGGTTGGTACTGCCGACGGGGGCTGTTCAAGCGCCTCTACTACAGCGCCAGCCTTGGCAAACAGTTGGCAATATTTTTCAGCCAATGCCGGGTCATCAAGCTTTTTGACAACGATGGCCTTGCCACTGAAAAAGCGGGCCTTAACTATGTCAGGGCTTATTTTGGTGATTTTGCTTAGATTGGTGATGACCTGGGCCTGGTCATGACCATCAATAAGCTTACCCCTGAAAATAATCTTGATCATGTTTGCCACCGCTTTATGGATTCTCATTGAGCTATCGGACTGGTTGATACTAACTATAGTGTGTAAGGTTTAACGCGTTAAGGCGACTAGTGGGAAATCTTAGCCAGTGGAGGGGTAATGTTTCATAAAGTTGTGTTGTCGGTGTTGCTGTTGACGTGTCAGCTTAGCTGGGCGGATGGGATTCGTGTTGCCGGTTCAACCACCGTGTTGCCGATTGTGGCAGAGGCAGCCAAACACTATCGTCAGTTGCACCCTGGTTTGAGCCTGACCGTATCCGGTGGCGGTTCGGGTGTTGGCGTTGCCAGCATTGATCAAGGCCTGATTGAGATTGGCATGCTCTCGCGTGATCTGACTGCTGCTGAAAAACAACGCTTGCAGGGTAAGGTTAAGCAAGTGGCGATTGCCCGTGATGCGGTGGCCGTGGCTGTATCCAAGGCTGTTTTTAAAGCTGGGGTAACTCAACTCAGTCTCCCTCAGATTGCCGCCATTTATCGCGGTGAAATAAAGAACTGGCAAGAGCTCGGTGGGCCGGATAGTCGCATCCTGGTGATTGATAAAGAACCTTCGCGCGGCACCCGTCACGTCTTTGCCAAGGTGGTGCTGGGCAGTGAAAAGGCCCGTGCGCCAGGTGCGACTATCATCACCGGCTCGAATAATGAAGAGCAGGCTGCCATAGCCAATAGCGATAAGGCGATCGGTATGCTTTCCAATGCCTGGTTGAATGATGCGGTGCGCGCTGTGGCGGTGGGCGAGGTGGGGCAGGCGGTTTTGCCGACGATTGAAAATGTCGGCAATGGAAATTACCCCATTCAGCGGCAGTTGAATCTATTGCTGTCTGAAAACAGTGGTGAGGCGGGTGCTTCGTTTGTCGACTTTCTGCTTTCTGATCAGGGCCAGCAGTTGGTTCAGCAGGTGGGTTATCTGCCGCTGCGTTAAATATAGCGGGCGCCATGCGCACCCTATCAGGAGAGTCTGCTTGTGTTGAGATTTTGGCTTTCATTCTCGGCCTTAAGTACCGCGCTAGTTATTGCCGCCGTGCTGGGATTTTTGCTGCAGGCCAGTTGGCCGCTATTTCAAAGCCAGGGTTTGAGTTTTATTACCGAACCCGAGTGGTATCCCTACGAAGCTTTGTACGGCCTGCTACCAGCTTTGGTGGGCAGTTTATGGTCTATCAGTCTAGCCTTGTTGTTGGCTGTGCCGACGGGCCTGGCTGCCGCCATCCTCTGTGCTGAATTGTTATCCAATCGTGGCCGTAAACTGTTGCGTTTTAGTATGGAGTTAATGGCGGGCATCCCATCGGTGGTTTATGGGTTGCTGGGTTTGTGGATTTTGTTACCGCTGCTTGAAAGTCAGTTTGATTTGTTGACTGGTCGCAGTCTATTGGCCGCAGGCCTGTTGTTGGCCTTGATGATCCTGCCAACGATTATGGTGTTTTCAGAAGCGGCAATTCGTGCGGTTGTGTCTGAGCAACGTCAGACGGCGTTGTTGTTGGGGCTGGACTGGCCAACACGACTGTTGCGAGTGTTGTTACCACAGGCCTGGCCTGGCATTCGTGTTGCCATCTTATTGGCCCTGGGGCGGGCCATGGGTGAGACCGTGGCGGTGATGTTGGTAGTCGGTTCCCTGGATAGGCTGCCAACACCCTTGTATAACCTGTTACAGCCAGCCCAGACGCTTACATCTCGCATAGGTCGTGAGATGGCCGAGGCCAGTGTCGGTTCGGTGCACTGGGCGGCCCTGATTGCCAGTGGTCTGATTCTGGCGCTGGTGGCAATGGTCTTGTCATTGCTGACGCAGCGGTGGCAGCCACGATGAACAGGATAAATAGAACACAACTCAGCAAGATCTTAATCGTCGGCTTGGCCCTGCCTGCATTGTTGCTGCCAGCCGCCTGTCTTGCCTATATCTTGTTTAAAGGTCTACCGGCGCTGAGTTGGTCATTTCTTTTTACTGCCACCGAGGGGGCAGGCTTTGGTGCCTCCAGTGGCATTCTGGCGCAACTGCTGGGTTCCTTGCTGTTGGCGCTGGCGGCAAGTCTGGTGGCAACGCCATTTGCTTTGGGTACGGCACTCTATTACCGCTTGTTCGCATCCGCGAGGCAGCAACGTTTGTTGGCTGGACTGCTGAATATGCTGCAGAGCATTCCGCCAATTGTATTTGGCCTGTTTGGCCTGATTGTGTTTGTGCACTTGTTGCAATGGGGGGTGTCACTGCTCAGTGGCGCGGTCATTTTGGCAATGGTGATCTTGCCGATGTTGGTGCTCAACAGCATCGCCAGTCTGGCGCGTATTCCGGAGCAATATACCGAAGCGGCACAGTCTTTAGGATTGAGGCGCGGCGCCGTGATAGGCCGTGTCTGGCTGCTGCAGGCCTGGCCCGGGATCTTCACTGGGCAGTTGTTGGCGATGGCCCGCGCCCTGAGTGAAACGGCGCCGATTCTGTTTACGGCGACGGTGTATTCCGGCGTGGTCTGGCCTGAGTCGATTTTTAGTCCGGTGACGACGCTGCAGACACATATTTTTTATCTGGCTCAGGAAGGCAGCAATCAAGTGGTAATACAAAATGCCTGGGGTAGTGCCGTTGTGTTGTTGGGCGTGGTGGCAGGGTTTGCCTTGCTGGCAGGTTGGTTGTCGAGCTGGTCTGAGAGGGCCAGGATGATTGGAAGCGGGGAGTAGAGTGATGATTCCACAGGTTCAAAGAATTGAATCGGTCTTACCTTTGAGTCAGCCACGTCAAACGGGTTTGCAAGTGGAGGGTTTGAATTTGGCGCTGGCGGGTGTGACAGTGCTTGACGGTGTTGGTCTTAGCCTAGGCAAAACTGGCGTTACCAGTTTGATCGGCCCATCGGGTGCCGGCAAAAGTACGCTGCTGCGCTGTATCAATGGCCTGCACCAGAGCTGGCAAGGGCAGATAGCTTTGGCGGGCCGGGATATCCGTCACTGGCAAGGTGGTTGGGATCAGCTGCGGCGTCACGTTGGTCTGATTGCGCAAAAACCCTGTGTCTTTCCAGAATCAATTCGCGCCAATGTGGTGTTTGGTATTAAGGGTTGGCGGCAACGACGTCGAGCCGGTGCTTTGGTTGAAGAAACATTGCGGCAGGCGGCTTTGTGGGATGAGGTCTCTGAGCGGCTTGCTGTCTCGGCTGAGACCTTGTCACTGGGCCAGCAACAACGGCTTTGTATCGCTCGTGCGCTGGCTATCAAACCAGGGTTGTTATTACTGGATGAACCCACTGCCTCACTTGATCCGCGCTCCAAGCAGTTGATCGAAAAAACTATTCAGATGTTGGCCCAGTCCATGCCTGTGCTCTGTGTGACCCATGACCTTGATCAGGCCCGCCGTCTTGGTGGTGATGTAGTCTTTATGTGTGATGGCAGGGTGATAGAACAGGCGAGTAGTGAGCAGTTTTTTGAACAGCCGCAACGGCTTGAGAGCCGTGAATTTCTGAACTGGAATGTGTGTGAGTGCATAGCGACTTAATCCTTTGACCAAGAAACCTTTAAGCAAAATGATTTGTGACTTACTGACCAGGTGTGGATATGAATGTGTTGAGTCAAATGCACCACAGCATGCCTTGCAATTGTTTGAAGCTGAGCCCAGTTAAGTTTGACCTGGTGGTGACAGATCAGATGATGGGGACAGAAATGGCCGCGAAAATGTAGTTCAAGCGCCCGGGGTTACCGATTGTGCTTTGCTCTGGTTATAGCGGAAAAATTAATAATGACGATATTCTGAAGGCAGGCCTTAAAGCTGTGATTGATAAGCCAATCAATTTTGAGCGGATGATGGCAATGATAGGTTGACTAGCAAGGCCATTATTTTTTACCTATCGACGCTTCTACGAGCTCTTCTTTCCTGTTTAGGCTGGACATCAGTTCTGCTCGGATCTTCAGCGGCGACATAGGAGATAACCACGTCTGATCCCTTTAGAGCCTTTTTGCCTTTCTTGCTGGTCATGCTGACCATATTGAGCCTTCCACATTCAGGGCAGGTAGACTTTCTGTAGATTGCGATATGGTAAATGGTCCAGCCAAGCGGGATTAGCATCAATGGAAAGATGGATGAAAACATCGACAGACTGAGGAATATCATCCACATCAGGGCGTCGACGGCAAAGCTGCCCATGCCCTGGGTGGTTGGTTGGCCAACGTGATAACAGTGGGTGCATACTCGGTCTTTCATATCAAAATATCCAGATATCTGGCCAGCAGGTGGTGTACGTTTAATGCTAGCAAATTACACAAAATATTCCTATTGATCGCATGGCTATTTATTGGTCTAGCTTTCTTGATGGGGCATAGTGCCCTTGATTTTGTCTATGTCTCTCGTCCTCAGTGAGGTTCCCGGTCAGATTGCTCAGGTTTGTGATGTTGATGTTAAGCCGTGCTGATTCTATTCACAGGTCTATTTTAATATTCTATGAATGTTTTTCGGTGGGCTTGTCAGGTATCGATTAGTGTAGGTTTTTAATCGCGGTTTTTAATCGCGGTTTTGAATTTTTGTTTGGATTCAGGCGAAAGACTGTGCTGATCGTTGTTTTCAATATGTTGATCAAGTTGGCTGCTGGCGCTGTGGAGGAAGCGTAACTGGCGGGCGTATTTGCTGCAGTAGTGACACATAAAAAGATGAAGCTTTAGGTTGAGCCGTTGCCATAGGCTCAAGTCCCGGTCGAGCTTGTCAGAGATGAGTTGTGACGCTTGTTTGCACGTTATCATGTTGGTCGCCGCTATGTTTCGGTTCTGCCGAACCATTGTTGATCCAGGCACTGGCGTAGTCGCATGCGCATTCTTGAAAGCATGGTCCACAGGTTGTTAGTCGAGGATAAGGCCATTTCCTGACAGATCGTCTCGCTGTCAAGATCATCTATCTCACGCAGGATGAAAAGTGTCGCCAGGCGTTGGGGCAGACGAGCGACGCAGGTCTCTAACGTTTGCCAGAATTGTTGCTGTTCCAGGCTGTTGTCTGGATTTGTCCATTGCTTGACGTCTATCTGCCAATGGCCGCGACCATCGAAACTTTCCTGTTCTAAAGGGTCAAATACCCTATGGTCATCCTCAAATGGGCGTTCGCGTACCGCTTTGCGGATGTGGTCAATGATCTTGTGTTTGAGTATGCCTACCAACCAGGTCTTTTCAGTTGATTTGCCGGCAAAACGGTCGCTGGATTTGAGTGCGGCGAGAAAGGTTTCCTGCACCATTTCTTCGGCCTGCATGGCATCACGCAGGCGGAAATAGGCGTGGCGATAAAGTACGTCGCCGTATTGCTCTGGCCAGGTATTGGGGGCTGAGAGATTGTGCATGGCCACTATTTTTAACACATATGAGATTGGCTTGCGATAGCGCAGCAAGATAAGCGGCTGAGGCGGTTGTGTTAGAATCTTGCTATGATGTTTGACTGTTGCGGAGAAGGAAAAAACAGTGGGATATGTTGTTGGGCCAGCTTATATAAAGTTTGTGTCGATGCTTGTTGCGCTACTGTTGATGGCGGGCTGTATCAATGATGATGATAGTTTTAGAAGCCTGGATCTGACGGCCACAGCAACACTGGATGGGGGCTCTGAAGCGCCAGCCGTTAAGGTGATGGTGGTGGGTGATATTGCTTCCCCCAGGTTGGCGAATGTGCTTGAGGTTAGGGGCTATGACGTTACGGACGTGCCCTATGTCTCCTATGAAGCCTCAGCGCACGCGATGGCTGGCGATTACATCGTCTGGTCTGATAAGCGTAACGGCAATTTTGATATCTATGCCTATCAGATTTCGACGGCGACTGAATTCCCTATCAGTCTAGCGGCGGGTGATCAGCTTGCACCACAGGTTTATGGTGACTATGTGGTGTGGCAAGACCATCGTAGTGGTAATGCTGACATTTATGCCTATCAGTTTTCTACCGCGACTGAAATTCCCGTGACCACGGCCGAGCGTCAGCAGCGTTATCCGCAAATCGATGGTGACTATATTGTTTGGCAGGATGAACGTAACAACGAGGCGGATATTTATGCCTACCAGATTTCCAATGATGATGAATTTCCAGTATCTAACCAGGCAGGTGATCAGAAACGGCCGCAGATCAATGGCGATGTTATTGTTTGGGAGTCATCCCTGAGCGGTGGTTCTACCGATATAAAGGCGTTTAGCATTGCCAGCAATTCAGAGTTTATTGTTAACACGACCAGTCTAGACAGTGGTAGTCGATACAACCCAGTATTGTCGGAAAAATACCTGGTCTGGATAGATAACAGTAGTGGTTATGACAATCTCTATGGTTTTAATCTGATTACTCGTGAAGAGCCGGTTTTGATAAATGCTACGACAGCTCAGCAGTTGCGGCCCCAGGTCTCGGGTGAACACGTGGTGTGGCAGGATTATCGTGATGGCGTCAACAACGATTACGACATCTATGCCTATAACTTTCAGGATAGGGAGCTGATCCCGGTCTCTGTTCGGAGTAAGGCACAGATTTTTCCGCAAATCGACGGCGACTATATTGCCTGGCAGGATTTTCGTGATGATCGCTACGATATCTACGCCTATCGCATCTCTACAGGCGAAGAAGTCGCCATTAGCCCGCATGTGGAACCGCAGACCCGGCCATTGTTGGCCGATGGCCAGATTGCCTGGCTGGATGGCCGACGTGGCCTGGTGGATGTGGTGTTTCGCCAAGAGATTGCTGAGGCCGACCAGTTGGCAACGATTGAATGGTTAACCCCGGCTGGCATTATCGATGTCCTGGCCGAACAAAAGGTGGTAATCCTTGGCAGTGATGTATTTTCTGATGAGGTGGTGTTGAATATTTTTGATACGGCCATCAATGCCAAGGTCAATGTGCTGGGCTTAGGTGGTGCAGGCACATCACTGGCTAGTGCCCTGGTTGCGGCAGGACGGTATGGTATGAGTGTAACCCCGGCCAGCCTTTGCTCACCGATGCGCTTGGTTGCGGATGTTTACACCGATGATATTCATGACTTGTTTATTGATACGGATGTTACGAATATTCTGGTGCTGGAGTCAGACCAGGCTGTCAGCATGGATGAGTTGGCGATTGAAACCGATGAAAGTGATGCAGCCCGTCCGGCGGATTGGGATATGTTGGCAAGCTTTAGTGGCAGAATGTGTAATGCTGGGAAACCAGCTATTGTTGAGTTTAGCGACGAGGCTGGTTCAAGGATTATCCTCGATGGCGCTGCCGGTGTTGCGGATGAATATGCCTACTGGAACAATACCCGCTGGAGCATGTTCAGTAATGCCGTTAGCTATTTGAGCACCACGGAATGAACATGATGTGTTTTGCGCTCAAGCACATCTGATCACGCTGAAGGTAGTGGATGGCATGTGAATCCTTAATATATTGATACCGTTTTAGCCTTTTTTAAGCTGTTTTAGGGGGGCTATAACTTGTACGAGTGAGCATATCCAATTTACCTTCTGGGCTCCAATCCTGCGGCCTTTTCTCTTTTGTCATACGACTAACGCTAGATATTTCAGCATCTGAAATAGATCAAATTCCTGGTTTCTTGATTTGACAATCCGCTTTTGTGTGCGGAATGAGCAGCGTCCAAGGCGTCAGATACTTCTTTTAAGCTGGTCACATTACTGTGGTTCAGCGCCTTTTCTACAGCTCGTACTTTAAACGACTGGGTGAATTTTACGCTCATTTTTACTTATCTCTAACTGAAAATTAGAGGCGATAACTAGCCTGGCACAGGGGAGGGTGACGCACACGAATGGGCCAGTTTTCCGGAATCTCTTTACTCCGAGTAGTGGTGCTTGGTGAGGAGTCTCGAGGTTCGTGCTTAGCGGGTGGTCAGTGGGCCTATTCCGACGCCTGCTTCTTCGCAGACAGGCTGCCATGTGGTCATTGTGGAGTGTCGGGGTTTTTTACAGTCTGGGGTGTGAAGAAGTGGCTTAATATGGTGTTGGTTAAGTATCTTATTGTTTATCATGAAGAATTAATAATTGGCATGATGGTTGCGAATTATCCGTGTTGTACAAAAGGGCTAGAATTCCTCGCAAAAATAATTGAAAACCAAGGAGGGTATCACTGTGTTCCGAAACATTAAGAAGAGATTTGGGCTGGCGGCACTACTGTTGCCGGTCGTTATGGCGTTTAGCCCCAATGCGCAGGCGGCGCACGTCATTGGGGTGCAAACCTATTATATGCCTCTAGCCGAACAGGATGTGCAGTCGGTGCTGGCTCATCTCAACGAGGGACAGGCCACGTCCCCGTCCATTCGAACCGTGGTGTCCATCGCCGCCGCCTTTAACAATACCGTGATCATCTATGACCAGCAGGAAGATGGCTACGAGGCTGACATCGAGCACCGGGTGCAGGCCTCCACCCAGATCTGGGGTGATGGCACCATTGCTAATGGTGCGCCCCCGGGTTGCCTAGTTAATGGCTGTGATGTCATCAACAGTGGCAATGTGATCTTGCTGGACAACACCATTCCCCTGCCGCGTGACGAGAACAACCTGTTTTTCGATGGGGGTGACAAGTTCACCACCTCCCAGCCCGTGGCGGTGACCCGCGCGGGCTGGGCACCGGTTCCGGGCACATTGCTAGCCGGTGCTGTGGAAGTCTACCCTGCCTCTGAGTGGGGCACCACTTTCGATGGGCCGGCTGGCGAGATCGAGCTGGTGCCACCCGCGCCGGGGGGTGTCCCTACCTTGTTTCCTTCGGATGAGATGTTCGAGGTCGTAACGGCGTTTGTCATGGCCGCCGAAGATGGCACGGTGCTGTCGATCGATATCGACGGCGACGGCTCCGTTGATCTCATTTATGGTGACAACATCCCAACCGGGGAGGTCTTCAACGAAGGTGACAGCTACTTCGTAAATCCAGCCGAGGACTTCTTTGTCGGCGCTAGGCTCACGAGCAACCATCCGGTGCAAGTGCATGGGATTACCGGTGACACGGAGGCGAGATATGAGTCTCGTTGGTTCACAATTTTTCCGACCGATCAGTTCGGCACGGACCTTTATGTGCCGGTCAGCACCCGTGAGTCGGCAAGCAACGACCGCACCGATGTCTTTGTCTACAATCCCAATGCAAGCACCATCGAAGTGGAATGGGTGACTATGGCAGGTTCCCAAGGGACATTTGATGTGGCCCCACGTCGTACCGTCCGCGTTGAGAGTATCCCCAATGGGTCGGGGGCCCACTTCTTTACTACCGATGGAACGAGTCCCTTTTATGGCATCGCCACAGTCGACTCGAACATGGATGTCCCTACTAATGGGGGTAGCAATAGTGACCTCAATAATCTCACTCACGACTGGGGTTTTGCCCTGATACCGGCGGAAGCGTTGACCACTCAGGCGTTGGTGGGCCTTGGTTGGGGATTTGACGGGGCACCTAGTTCTGCCACGCCGTCGGGCGGCCGAGGCAGCCCGGTGTGGGTGATGCCAGTGGCGCCGACAAGGGTGTATGTGGACTTCGACAGCGATCCCGCGACCGGTACCGATACGTTGACTGACCTGAATGGCAATAAGTACGACGTCCACTTCGATCTAAACGCCCTGCAACGCGCCAAGGTCTTCGACATCAATGACAACGACATGAGCGGAGCGCTGCTCTACACCTTGGATGGAACCCGGATCGCCACTGCTTGGGGGCAGGATCCAGAGAATTCAGGCCCTGCAGCTCCCTATCTCGATCTGGGCACCACCATACCGCCCCTGTCGCAGTTCACCATGGTAAAGAACGTAGACCAGGCCGAGGTCTCTCCGGGTGCGACCCTTGCTTACACCATTCAGATCCAAAATACTGGCCGATCCAGCCTATCAGATGTGTTAGTTGAGGACGAATTGCCTCACTACGTGACCTACGTGGCGGATAGTACTAAGGTTAACGGTGGGCCAGTGGCTGATGAGGGGACAACACCATTCCCATTGGATGAGGGTGGTACCAACATCGGTGACTTGGCCGCGGGGCAGGTCACCCTGGTTACCTTTCAGGTGACCGTGAATGGCTTTGATGACAATCTCGATCCGATCGTGATCGGCGAAGACCAGGCTAATCTATGCCTGGAAACGGAGCCGCAGCCAAAAACTGCCTTGCTTAACAACGCCACTGTTTCCGCAGAGGGCTTTGTTAAAGAGGACGAAGCCTTGACCTGTGTGATCTTCAACCCGGCGATAGATATCGAAAAAGCCACCAACGGCCAGGATGCTGACTTACCAACTGGACCTGTCGTTGCGGTGGGCGGTGATGTGACCTGGACCTATGTTGTGACAAACACCGGCGATGTGCCGCTGACCAACGTGACCGTGACCGATGATCAGGGTGTGTCGGTGACGTGTCTGCAAGACGCCCTGGCCGTCGACGAAGTCATGACCTGTACTGCTAGTGGTACGGCCGAGGCGGGTCAGTATGCCAATCTCGGCACCGCCACGGGTACACCCCCAGACGAGTTTGGTGGCCCCGTTGAAGAAACCGATCCGAGTCACTACTTCGGCGCGAGCCCAAGTATCGACATCGAGAAATCCACCAACGGTATGGATGCCGATACTCCGACGGGTCCTTCCATCGCGGTAGGCGCCTCGGTCAACTGGGAGTATGTGGTGACCAACAATGGTGACGTGGATCTCACTGGTGTGGTGGTAACCGATGACCAAGGTGTGGCAGTGAACTGTCTGCAAGACAGTCTGACTGTTGGAAGCTCCATGACCTGTACCGCCAGCGGCACGGCAGTGGCGGGTCAATACGCCAATGTTGGTACTGCAACCGGTACGCCACCAGTGGGTGATCCTGTGAACGATACCGATCCGAGTCACTACTTCGGCGCAAACCCAAGTATCGACATCGAGAAATCCACCAACGGTATGGATGCCGATAGCCCGACGGGTCCCTTCATTGCGGTAGGTGCCTCGGTCAACTGGGAATATGTGGTGACCAACAATGGTAACGTGGATCTCACTGGTGTGGTGGTAACCGATGACCAAGGTGTGACAGTGAGCTGTCTGCAAGACAGTCTGACTGTTGGAAGCTCCATGACCTGTACCGCCAGCGGCACGGCAGTGGCGGGTCAATACGCCAATGTTGGTACTGCAACCGGTACGCCACCGGTGGGTGATCCGGTGAACGATACCGATCCGAGTCACTACTTCGGTGAAGAAGGGTGCGACTGTAAGTGTCCACACGATGATGATAGTGATTCGGATAGCGACTCCGATAGCGATTCTGACAGTGATTCCGGTCACAACTCTGACGGTGATTCGGACGGCAAGTCGTATCGTGATTCGGACAGCGATTCGGACAGCGATTCGGACAGCGATTCGGACAGCGATTCGGACGGCACCAGGGATTGCACCTGTGTCCATGATGGCGACTCGGACAGCGACTCCGATAGCGATTCTGACAGTGATTCCGATCACGATTCGGACGGTGATTCTGATAGTGATTCCGACAGCGACTCCGATGGCGGTTTCCACGAGGGTGTCTGCAAAGTGGATGACCATGACAGCGATTCGGACAGCGATTCCAGTGACAGTGACAGTGACAGTGACAGTGACAGTGACAGTGACAGTGACAGTGACAGAGTGGCAGTGAGTGGCAGTGATTAGGGCTCATCTGGAAAGCGCAGTCACACAAGCTGGTGGGATAAAAACGCTAGTAATAAGCGGAGTTAACACCCTGTAATCTGAACAGGGGTAGTTTTAAAGGGCCCTGAATCAGGGCCCTTTTTTTAAATAATTGAGATGCTGTCGCAAGGAAGTTCTTAATTTATGATCAACACACGAATCCATGTCATCTTTACATCCAGCCTGTTTCTAATCATCGCCGGGGCCTATTTTTATATGGCGTGGTCACAGCCCATCGCCTATATCTGGGCCACCTACGAAGACCTTTATGGTGAGTGGATACAGTTTCTTGGCTTTGTAGTTGCCTTCGTCTTCTCCGTACGTATTGCCAGGCGTAAACAGACTTATCGGCTATTTTTCACATTGTTGGCCATTGCCTGTTTTTATGTCTTCATGGAGGAGATCTCATGGGGTCAACGTATCTTTGGTTTTGAATCGCCGGATTTATTTAAGTCAAACAACCTGCAGAGTGAGACAAATTTACACAACTTTTTTACCGGCCCCTTTAATACAGACCTGAAAACTGCGCTGGAATATATTCTGGCGGTGGCATTCGTCGGCTACGGTCTGATCTATCCACTGTGTTTAAAGCTACGCTGGCGAGCGGCGCTATGGCTAGACAAGCTAGGCTTACCAGCGCCCCCCTTTTATTTGTGGCCATTCTTCGTCACAGCTGCTTATCTTGAGCTGGGCCCATTTCATTTTAATGAGGCCGAAATTGCAGAGGTTATGATTGCCACTGCATTGGCAGTGATGACGTTGCACTACGATATTGTACTGAGAGAAAATGAGGTGCCGCTGACGGATGCAGTTGTTGCAAGAAGTTTGTCCTCAAAACTTACTGTGATGATGGCAGGTGTTGTCTGTTTTATTATTATGGGTGCCGCTGTGATTACTCAGCTTCTTTATAGCAGTGATGCCAAGGCAGCACGTATCGACAATCGTATTGAAAATGGCCTAGATAAATTTGCTTCGCGCTATGGCCGCTTTGATCGCTGGGATGTCTCGGTTGATCTATACCAGGAAATCCACAGACGTAATCCTGGTAGCCGATCTACTATGCGTGACCTTGCCAGAGCCTACCGTAACTTAGGTGACATGGAGGCCTTTGAATTATATGTTAATAAGGCTTTGGCTATCGATCTTGAGAAATATCAGAAAAATCCGTCGCGCGCATCGGTCTTGCGTTCAATGGTGCATAGTTATCGTCTATTAGCTAATCAAGAGGCCGCTGAACGCTATTTGAATGATGCTCACGAGCTGGGGCTGAAGCGAATTAAAGAGCATCCGAGCAGTGCTAATGCGGCCTATTCGCTTGGTCGCACTTATGACCTAATGGGCTTGAAAGCTGAGGCGCATGTGCAATACAAGCGTGCCTATGAATTAAAGCCGACAAGAAAAAAATTCAAAAAACGCTATCTTAAGTCAAAATATTGAGTTGATTCTGTAGGCTTGGCTGATAACCGTCGATCGGAATAAGGTTATCTAGCCCCGTGTAGTTACTCGCCACGTAAGCCAAAAATTCGTTTAATCCATTTTTTCGCCGTCGGCGTCAGTCCCTCTTTCATTCTGGCATCGGCAACGCGGCGGTTGATTTGTGCCAGGGTGGGGTAGATATGAATCACACTCGATAGATCTGCCGCCGTCATGCCCTTGGCAATTGCCAGTACATATTCGTGGATCAGTTCACCTGCATGGGGGCCAACGATGGCGGCACCCAGCAGTTTGCCTTTAGGTGTGGTAATGATTTTGGCAAACCCTTCGGTCGTGCCGTCTGCCTTGGCCCTATCCATGTCTTGAAATGGAAAGCTGTAAGCTTTGTGGCGAATGCCTTGTTGCTCGGCTTCGGTTTCAGACAGGCCAACCCGAGCCAGTTCCGGATCTGAGAATGTCGCCCAGGGAATGATCTTTTGTTCGACCTTGGCTGGCAGGCGGAAGATGGCATTGCGCAGCACCACTCCGGCATGATGTTCGGCCATGTGAGTGAACTGGGGGCCGCCGACCACATCCCCAGCAGCGAAGATGCGTTTGTTGCTGGTGCGCAGTCGGGCATCAGTGATGATGTGACCATTGTTCAGCGCTACGCTGGCGCTCTCAAGTCCCAGGTTTTCGATATTGGGGCGACGGCCAGCTGCCACCAGCAGGTGAGTGGCGCTGATGTTTTTTTCATTGCCGGCGGAGTCTCTCAGTGTCAGGCGAATATCACCTTTGTCGCCCTCAGCCTTGATCGGGTTATGTTCGGTGAGTAGTTCTACGCCTTCCTTTTGTAGTTGTTTGGCCACCACCTCGGCCATGTCCGGATCTTCTTTGGGCAGGATCTGAGTTCCTCTCTGTACCACGTAGACCTTGCTGCCGAGACGGCCGAAGGCCTGAGCCATTTCGATGCCAATGGGGCCGCCACCGATGACGATCAGGCTGTCGACAGGTTCGCGTAGATCGAACACCTGTTCATTGGTTAGATACGGTACCTTGTCTAAACCGTCGATAGTGGGCACGGCGGCACGAGAGCCGGTGGCGATGACGAAGTGTCTGGCGCGGATTTGACGGCCATTGACGGTGAAGGTGTGTGGGTCAGTAAACTGGCCAGCACCGAGGATGACGTCAACCCCTAGTTCACGGAAGCGTTCCGGGCTGTCGTGGGGTTCGATGCTTTTAATGACGCCTGCAACCCGTTCCATGACGGCGCTGATATCTGTGTGGGGTCTGTGGCCAGGGATAGCAAAGTCATCCGCGTGAGCCATGCTGTGGGCGACACGGGCAGATTGCAATAAGGTTTTACTCGGTATGCAGCCATAGTGGAGGCAGTCACCGCCCATTTTGTGTTTTTCTACCAGTGCGACCTTGGCACCTAGTGAGGCACCGCCTGCGGCGACCACTAGGCCAGCAGCGCCGCCGCCAATGA
>CAMYNQ010000058.1 GCA_947259785.1 uncultured Chromatiaceae bacterium
AAAAGCGTGGTTGTTTTCAAACAGCCAGGCCGGGGCCAAATCCAGCGCGGCGATCTACAGCGTTATCCAAACCGCCAAGGCCAATGGGCTCGAACCATTTGCTTATCTCAAGCATCTACTGGCTGAACTGCCAAAAGCTAGCACGGTTGAAGATATTGAAGAACTATTGCCCGGTGGATTTGCTGCCTTACCAAACTCACAGACTTAATGTGAGTATGGTGTTCGTCAGGCGCTTACGTATATACACCTGCACGCACATAACGATGAAATGTTGAATAGGGCCATTCATTTACCCTATCCACCAACCCATGTTTGACGGGATTGAAATGGATATAATCCATGTGTGTTTGGTAATCAGTTTCATCCCTTATGTGATGTTCCCAAAATCGCCGTTGCCATATCGTTGCCTCCCGATGACGCTTTTTTGATTTGTTCATCCATTCATCCCGTTGAAACAGGTGCTTCGTTTTCTTGGTAAATCCAGCCTTAATCAGGCCCCATCTCTTTGAAAAATCATTGTCACCTGTAGGTAGCCGCCATATGCAATGGAGATGATTTGGTAGCAGTACCTATGCGTCAATATTGAATGGATATTCGCTGCGCACCTGTTCAATTACATTTCTTAAAGCAGCCCGGCTTTCGGGCATAGTTAATATTTCTCGCCTGCGATACGTCACCACTGTGAAAAAATAGGTTCCACCTGATGCCAAAGCTCTACGATAATTTGACATGGTTGGCTAATTTATCCGCGTGGGCGGTGCCCACCCTACCTGGCTTATCGTTGAAGGTGCACGGTTCAGTGAAGCTGCAATTGCCCGGAGAGACTGTCCTGTGGCAATACCGCGAGAGATTTCTTCACGGTCTGCTAAAGACAGGCATCGTGAAGAGCGTTGACGTGGAGCAGGTCTAAAATACCACCCGATTCAGCGATGATGCGTTCAATGGATGAGTGGTATCGATCAAACAGCCTGGCTATAGTGCCTAGTGTCTCGCCTTTTTTCCAGCGATCCCACATCATGGCTTTTTGTTCGTCTGTGTAACGAAGTCTTTTTCGGTATTTCATTTTCAACATCCTCCTCTCTATCATTAGAGATTAGGTGTTGCATCGACCGGTTGAAACCGCACAACATACCTGTCGTTGGCAATCGCTAGGATGAACAGCAACTATGGGCACGGTCCCAACTTTTTAAGTCAACCAGTGCGGATAAAGTACCTATTACGAAGTAATATACCTAGAATCACCAAGACAAACCAAGACAGACTTCCACCACCGCCACCGCTTTTTATTTGCTCATCTACTTGATTAACTGCTTGGCCGTCTACTTGCTCATCATTATTAACAGTTTGGTCAATAGCCAGATCAACACTCGTAAACTTGGCGGTATCTAACTCCATATCTCCAAGGTTAATTTGTCCTACACCTTTCAGATAAACAATTTCTTCAGTATAGAAATCCCCAGTACCAGTATCTAAACTGCTATAAATCAAAGTAATAGAAGGGTAGACTTGACCTTGCCACTCGTATTCACCTACTGCAACCAGTTGGTATGACTGTAGGTATGTAACCGAGACGATAGTACTACCAGCTTCGACATAAGAAATATCCCCCTCTACAGCGACTTCTTCACCCAAAGCCAACTCTGCGGGAAACAACATCCAATTGTTATAGGCAAAAAATGCGTTGAAATTGGCATCATCGACATATTCGTACTTCGTTAAAAAAACACCATTGGCATGCCTTTCATAATTAGAAACCCAGCCATTGTCATTTTCTTCAACTAGGTAGACACCATCCTGGTCAGAACGCTGAATTATTATTTGATGGTAAAAAGACTCACCTAAAAAGTTGTACTCAATTTCACCTAATGGATGATATGCAAGAAGAGAAATACGCTGGTGCTCATCTGCCACATCGGGCGAGGTACCTGAATCAATTTCAAATCGATTAGCCGCACCATCATTGTCATAGTCAGCAAGCGCATCACTAGCATTATACTCATCTAAAAAGCCAAATTGTTGCTCTATGCCATTCTCAATTCCATCGCCATCAAGATCATCATCACAAACATCACCAACACCATCAAAGTCAATATCAGATTGGTCGGAATTAGGAACACTTGGGCAGTTGTCTACTGCATCTGGCACATTGTCACTATCATTATCAAGGCCATCGTTTACATCCGTTGTGGCTATGACGATGCTGCTCCAAAGTGAACTATAGTCAGGAGAGCTTGCACGAACGCGAAATTCATAAGTCGAGCCTTCTTGTAGGTTTGTGGTGGTCCAGCTGGTCACGTTGGCAACAGTGGTTTGTATATCAGTCCAAGTGCTGGAACCCAACATTCTTTGCTGGACGACGAACGCCATTTCCAGCGATTTATCAGTCCAGCTGAGATCGATTGAATCGTAGGTTGGATTGCTTGCAGTGATAAAGGGAGCAGGAAGAGAGACCGGTGTGGTGAAAGGGTAAAATTTAAGGTCACCTCCAACTTCGGTAATCAGCTTGTTACTTGTCGAGTTATACCCGCTTACCTTGGTACTGGTAGGCATTGCTAAAGCTTGGCGCCTAAGATTGACGTCGTAAATTGCTGTCTCGCCGAAAGCGTAACGACCATCGGTAGAGGTTGAGTAAACAGTTTCTCCTATACCCCATTCTGTATTTAGGTTTTGATCCAGCGCGACACCGGCCCAGAATATTCGAGAACCGTCTTCAGAGACGACAACGGTCCTTGACCCATAGTAGCTGGATATTTCTGGGGGACGGATATCTGCAAGTTGGGTGAATGTATCTCCGCTCGTGTCGTATTTGATGATGGAGGCCCCCGAAGAATTGTTTTCCCCGTGATAGTAGTAACGGCCTGCCGGACCAAACGCCCCGCCACCTTCACGAACGAAAGCTTGATGAAGAGTGGTTTCAGTGTTGGTATTAAAAATACTGATATCAATCCACTGGTCTTTTTCCTCAACCACCAGGCGTTCCGAAGCACCGGCAGCTACCCGGTATACATCGCCATCCCAGCAACATGATCCTCCTTCAGTCGAACTAAACGCAATACCATTTGTATGCTCAAAGGTGCTTTTATCGATCGCTAGGAGGTTACCGCTTTTCCAGTTGGTTACGTATATGAGGTTGTCGGCATGGTGAATGGTAAAATCAGTAACTGATGACCCTACCGGAATTACACGTTGGATCTTCTCAGCAGCCGAGTCGATCTCAAGTAAGTAGGCTCGTGAAATTACGCTACTGCTATCTTCGCTGATTGCATAGACAGTAGATGAATTCCGATCACTATGAATATGTGTAACATGAAGCGGGTCGACCCCCAGTTGAACGGAAATTTGCAGTTGGCCCGCTTCGCTAGTCAAAGTTATGGACGAATTGTGGAACCCCGTCGAAAGCATGGTTGCATCAAGATGCACGCTGAGGGTTGACGGGGTTGAACCCGCGATTTCAGTGAATGTTATCCAGGAATCAGCAGCGGAGGCAGTCCAAGAAACTCCTGGCGCTTCGGAAACGAGTTGAATGTCAACTCGATAGTCAGTGTGCCCGGCAATGGTCTGCGCCTTGATTTCAGTGACATCAAGCGCAATATCCGAAACCGTAAACGTGTAGACTGCACCGGTTTCAGGACCTATTGACGTAACAGGGTCTATCCGCCAGAAGTAGTCCGTCCCGTTGACTAATGTTTGCGCCAAAGCCAAGTCTGTGCCGGTAACACGGCCACGGTAAAAGGGAGATGTATGGTCTGCGGCAGCAATAGAGCCGTAATCAGTGCCCAAATAAAGGTCATATTGATCAACCCCGGACAGAGGCGTCCAAGTCAATGTGTCTGGCGAATTTACCACTGCACCGTCTTCTGGATACAGTGATCGTCCCAGCAGCTCAAGACCAATTTCATCTACCAAGTTAACAACATTGAGTGTGCGGTCGGAGGAATTAAAATACACGAAGCGGGTAAAATCTGATGTGAATGCTTGAGCCTTAGAGTAAACGGAATGTGAACTACTAACACTGCCGCCGGGAATCGTATATAACTCGATGCCAGTATCGTAGTCGTAGAGTTTGTCTCCGGTTGCTACGACACTTCCATTCGGATTCATCGACCAAATCGCCGATGGAAATACACGATCAAGCCTACCCGTGTCTGCCGGGTCAGTGGCAATCGTTTTCATGACGGCGATTTGATCATCATTACGCATCAGTACGGGGGCTTCGAAAGGATATCGACTGAAACTCGAAAGAGTTCTCTCTGTGAGAAAATTAACGGTGCCATCGCCATTGATAGTGAAATGCCCAATCATGGAACGATGTATACCGGCACTCCAACCGTACTGTGGCATCGCAACCATTCTTGTTTTATCGCTGGTAACAGCAAAGTCCATAAAGCCCATGTCATGGGAAGGCGATGTGCCATCAAATTCAATAGATTGTAAAATCATACCGGTACTTCTTTTTAGCACATGCAGGACTGGCCCCCAGGAACCATCAACATAATAAATAATATCGTCTGGTCCTAAGTCTATGTTTGCGGTTGTATCGGAGGTACTACTCGCAACACCATAAACAGGGAGATTGATGGTCTCTTTGAGAGAAAAAGTCTCCAGATCAATAACATCAATACTTTCCCCAACACTATTGATAACAAGCAGCTCAGTGCTGTCATCGTTGATGACGAAATCGGTCGGACTTTCTCCTACAGTTAGACATGAGATGGGGAAGTCTTCTTGAACAGGGTCAAAGGCAATAACGCTACCATTGTAAATACCGTTTCGTTGTATTCCGTAGGTCTTAGAGCGGAGAGGATCATCGAGCAAGCGATAAACGTCTAAGGGGGAGGTGTTTGCATGGATGAATAGATCGGTAACTTTTTTTCCGTCATCGACTGATATGGTTGCGGTGTATGAAGCAATTAAATCCTCAGTTGCAAAGGTGATTTCAATACGGTCTAACGCACTGTTTACAGATGGAATTGCCCAATCCGAATCAGAGCTGACCGTGACTAGTGATTCGTCAAAAGACTCTTCGGCGGGGTTATAGGGAATACTAATAGGGACGTGGTTACATGTTGGAGCAAGGGCGATTTCGACCTGGTTCTGATTGAAGGTGACACCAGCAAAGGAAGGCGCACTCATAACAAAGAACGCCCAAAAAGATAAAAGTGAAAAAGGATACAGTTTGCTTCTCATTTCATAACTTCTCACGAAATATAGTAAATTCCGGCAGGGTGGCATCGGAGTCTTCCTAACTTTCCACCTCATAGCCGATGCTGGCCACCTTGTCGTGCGTAACGGCCGGATAAAAAGTCGCTAAAGACGTCAGCAAGAGAGGCGCCGAACTCATGCTGTAGCTGATTGGGTTCACCGGGCAAGCCATAGAAATGCGCAAGAAGCAGCAGGCAATCTATTCCTGTATCAATTTCTTTTGACGAGTTTACAGAATGAGGCACAACTCAATTCCTCTGACCGCAGTGTTTTTTATTTTTTATGCGGTGAGCGAACTGACCACATGACCCTAACGTAAGAGAATAACTTAAATATATTGAATATTCAACATCCCTAATATATCCCGCTGCATAACTCAGACTTTAGAATCAGTATTATTCATTTGCAATACACGCCACAAGCACTTCTAAGCACTTCCGTGAGTAAAAGACTTTTATTTAACTGTTTTCACAAAACCATAAACAACACCCTTTTAACGAAACAAAAAAACCGCCTTGATTAACTTAAGGTGGTCTTTCATTAACAATCAAACGAACGGTTTAGAGAATGGAAATTGTATAGTCTGAGTATGCAGCTAGAGCCATAAAAAATACGGCTCTAGCTGCATAAGTATTTTCTTCCTAAAATCCTATCAAAAACCAATTAATTATGATAATTAAAAAGCGGTAATATACAGCGTGAGCCGCATAATACCCCGCAGCTAATATTACCGCTCCAGCCGTATAACACTACTGCATAACCAACTACTTATGGTTTGTGGGATGGAATTGAAAAATATTTATTGACCATTTTCATTAAACAGCTGACTACAGATCATTAAATTTAACCAAATGACTGCTTTGACGATTGGCCTGTCTTTTTCTTGCATTTGGGGAAAGGTCTGCTTAGGACATTACGGAAATTCAATCGGACAGTGTCTATATGATCAAGTCTGAGCTAGTACATCAGCAGTAAGGCGCACCGTTTAGCTGACAACCCAAACCACCGGCTTTTAACCGGTGGTTGGTCTACCTATACGCCTTCATTATCCACCAAGCCTCTTCCCGGCCCGGGGATAGTCACGCACCGTTGCGCTCAGGGCCGCGCCAACCAAAACCCAAATTCGCCACTGCCCGAAGCGCTGCTCAAGGCCCAAAGATAATAACCTGATCTACCACTGTAACGAATGTGCTCCGAAGAAGATCCACCCGCAGAAACGGCGACGGCCCTCCAATTGCCTCTACTCCAACGATAGAGGGTGAGATTGAAGTTGGTAGCCGCCGCCCCCTCCAACCAGGCCTCATGGATGCCACTGCGATTACTATAATAATAACTGCCGTTGGGTTGATAGACGGTCTGCCCCGCCGACAGGTTGCCACTATAGCTTTCGCAATTGCTGCATGGCTCACTCACCGGCTCGATCACGCTGATGACCGCGCTGCGCGTGTCAACAGCACCAAGATCATCAGTGACGGTGAGCGAGACAGTGTAGTTGCCGCCCGCCGTGTAGTCGTGACTAGGGTGTTGCAGTGTGGAGCTGCCGCCATCGCCGAAGATCCATTGCCAAGCGACAATCGAACCATCTGCGTCATTGGAGTTATCGTTGAACTGCACCTGCAGATTGCTGATCGCCGTATTGAATCCCGCCACCGGTGCTTGATTGGCAGTCGTACTCGTGTAGCTAGCGGTCAACCCAAGGCCTGAATAATCAGCCGCGGCATGCAGCAGCACGTAATAAACGCCTTCCGCAGGTGCGGTGAAGACGCAGGACTCAGCATTAAGAGACCCCACTGAGCGACAATCATAATTGCTGAATTGCGGTGCACTGCCGAAACGCACATAAAGATCCGCATCGCCAGTACCACCACCGCTACTAATCCTCAAGTCACTTGCGCCACCCGGCACGGCGATCGTGTAAAGGCGCTCGCCGCCGGCACTATCGACGATGTTTGCTACGGTTTCACCGTTGTTGAGCGCCACGGTTTCGCGGCTGTCGGCAGCGGTGAACTGCGATTGCAACAGTAAATTGGGCGAACCGCTTCCCACTGAGCTAAGTCGCCCCGTGACCGCGTTGTTTTCCAAAGCTGCCTTGACGTCGGCGGGTTTTTTATCGGGGTTGGCCGCCAGATAAAGCGCGGCGACGCCTGCGGTGTGTGGTGAAGCCATGGAGGTGCCACTAATAGTGAGCCGGGCATTGCTGCCGGTATACCAGGCAGAAGTGATATTGAGGCCGGGGGCGAAGACATCCACGCAACTGCCGTAGTTAGAAAAGCTGGCACGCACGTCATTGGCACTGCTCGCCGCCACGGTGATGGCCTCGGCCACTCGCGACGGGGAATAAGAGCAAGCGTTGCGATTGTCATTACCGGCCGCCACTGCGAAGCTCACGCCACTGGCGATCGCGTTACGCACCGCGTTATCGAGTGCAGTGGAACTGCCACCGCCGAGACTCATATTGGCCACTGCGGGCGATTGATGATTCGCTGCCACCCAATCAACCCCCGCAATCACCCCCGAGGTGGTGCCCTGGCCATTGCAATCCAAGACCCGCACGGCATGGAGCTGAACACCCTTGGCGACGCCGTAGGCACTACCGCCGATGGTACCGGCAACATGAGTGCCATGACCGTTGCAATCACTGCCGTTGCGCCCATCCTGCATAACGTCGAAGCCCGGCACCGCGCGGCCACCGAATTCGGAGTGGCCGAAGTAAATACCTGTGTCGATCACATAGGTGTGTACATTCTCAGCAGTGCCGTTGTAGGTGTAGGCGTTATCAAGCGGCAGATTCGCCTGATCGACGCGATCCAGTCCCCAGGTGGCATTGGTATCAGTGGCGTTGATGCTGATAATTTGATCCTCTTCCACCAGCAAAATGTCGGGATCGGCAGCCAGCAGCTCGGCTTGGCGCCGGCTCATCTTGGCGGTGAAACCACGCACCGCGTGTTTATAGACCCGCTTCACCCGTGCTCCATGCTTGCGCGCCCGGCCCTTGGTGAACTGCTCCACGCTGGGCCTAGACCTAGACGCGGCGCTTATATCTTGCGGCCCACGCACCTGGCCTGGCTTGATCAACACTATGTATTGATCCGCGATCGGGTTCTGCACACGCTGCACCGCCGCCGCATGCAGCTCTACGGACAGCATGAATGAAAACAGGAAAATACTGAATAAACGCACGACCATCTAGCTGTCCTCCCTGGACAAAATATAATCGAAATTGAAGTTGCTGTGGCGATACTGCGCAGCATGCCCGGCTAGTACCTAAGGATTAGGCGGCCCGTGATTGTCGCAGAAAAAGCAGGGCTGGACTACCCGTGCCGGTAAAACGGAAGAATCGGCTACAGCCTTATCCTTAGCCTTGCTGCAGACCGGGCATCTATCTGCAGGCCCAGATAAAATTTGCTAAGAATCGTTTTAAGCAGACAAGTTATACTTTTGTGCAGACATAAAAACGTGCTGCCCCCCAGACTGGGCAATGTTTATTGTTTGGCGTAATAGGCAGCTATGGCCTTGATCTCAAGCAGACTGAGCACACCAGCCATGGCCACCATACTCTTGTCCTTGCGTAGGCCATCCTGGTATTCCTTCATGGCAAGAACGATGTAAGACTCTATTTGACCAGCCAGCCTTGGCACACCGGGCATATCGCTATAACCACGCTCACCATGGCAACGACTGCAACGCTCCTTTACCAGGCGAGCTGGATCATCAGGCAAATAGGTTTCCACCTGCTCGGCTGCCTGAGCGGAAAAATAGGCGGCCAGGTCTTTAATCTCCTGATCGCTAAGTTTTTGCGTTACGTCCTTCATCCCATCATGATTACGCTTGCCGTTGGCATAGGCCTGGGTCGCGGCAATTAGATAGCTCTCATCCTGTCCGGCCAGGCTTGGGGTTATGGCTGGATCGGTGCTGACACCCAGTTCGCCGTGACAGTTGCCGCAAGCAGCACTAAGCTGTTCACCTGTTTCCAGATTGGCCTTGCTCTGAGCAGCGCGAGGCTCAGGCGCCTGCATGGCATAAAAATAAGCAGCCTTCTCAATATCCGTATCGCTATAAAACGAAACGATATCCTGCATGGCCGGATGCTGGCGTTGACCATGTTGATAGGCCTGGGTTGCACTGACAATATATTTCACATGCATACCGGTCAGGCTAGGCACACCGGCTTTACTGCTATTACCGTTTTCGCCATGACAGCTGTTGCAAGAGGCGGCAATCTTTTCGCCATCGGCTAGCGGATTGAAGGCCGTCGCCGAAGCGATATCCTTGTGCAACTGCGACTGCGGCGTCTGGCGACTATAGTAGGCAGCAATATTAATAATGGTTTTATCTGACAAACGCTGCAGCGGCGCCCGCATCAATTGCGACTGCCGCACGCCATCGCGGTAGTCCTTGCTGGCCTTAACCAGATAACGAAAAGACTGGCCGGCAAGATTAGGAATATGCGGATTAAGACTATTGCCATCATATCCATGACAGCCGGCACAAGCACGGGCGGCAATCTTGCCATTAACTGGATCGCCCTCTTCAGGCGGTTGAGATTTCTGCGGCGTACGTGCGGCAAAATAGGCTGCCAGATTGTAGATATCTGCGTCGCTCAAACGGTTCTTAAAATTGGCCATGATTTCATTATGACGACTGCCAGAGACATAACTTTTCAAGGTCGGAATAAAATACTCGGCAGGCATGCCGTCCAGATTAGGGATGGCCTCCTTTTTCTGATAGCGATCCACCTGGCTATGACAAGAACGACAACCATCAACGATGTGCTGCGCCTCACTACGGGCCTTTTTATCCCATAAAATCGAACGCGACTGCTGACCAGCTACTGCCCCACGCCAAGCCGTTTCAAGACTGGCGTAATAGGCCGTCACATCGGCTAGATCCATGGTATTGAGCGCTTCACTAACCAGCTTCATATCAGCATGATTGCGAGCACCATTGCGATAGGCCAGCATGGAGCGAATCAGATACTCCTGCTCCAATCCGGCAATGAACGGTGCACCACTACGAGCACTGGCACCATCCAGACCATGACACTCGGCACACTGTTTGGCCAACTGCCAGCCCTTGCCGGCATCACCCACCAACGGCAACTTAGCCGCAGGCTGTTCCACACTAGATTCTGCAATAGCATGGCTAAAGACACTGGCCTGATCACAGCCCACCAGGGCCAGCAATAAGATGACTAAGCTAAAATTACGCATGACTTCAATACGCCTCAGGCTACAACTTAATCATCTTCAACCGAGCAATAAAACCTCAAGTGCACATCCTCTGGCAACTTGTAGAACCACATCTGATAAATCGAGATAATAAACTGCAGACCAAAACAGATGCCCATCAAGGCGCCACTGCCAATCACCACCCAGGCAAAAGGCTCGAACAACTTGGTGATATACCAGGAGGCGACATCAACAATGATAGAGACAAACGGGATGACAATAATCGCAATCTTGAGCCACTCGTGACGGATATAGGCATGCAGAAAAATGCCGGCAACTATAAAGAAGATAAAGGTCAAACCAAACAGATGAATATGTGATACCCGCACCAGGGTAAACATGTCGACACCATGGTCTTCCTCGGCGGTATGCATTACCCCTTGGTAGTCCTCAAGGCTAGGCAGGTGCGGATTACGATTGTTATGACAGGTGATGCAGCGGTTATCAATGATAGTCTTTACACTGTCCTCATACTCTTTTTCACTAGCACCGCTGCGTACCCAGTCGATGATTTTCAGGTTTTCATCCGCAGGCAACATGCCAGACATCGGCCCTTTCAGCGCTGATTCGAGCTTGGTACCCGACTTGGTGCCACTATAGGCAATGGCAATATCCTTCACCGTCAACATCGGATCACCATCGCGGCCATGATGCGAGGCGAAGATGTAGATCATGGCAAAGGCATAGCCCAACCCAAGCACACATAAGGCACAGGTATAGAGAACACGCTGAACCAATGGCAGGTGCGAGAAATGAAGTGAGAAACGTTGAGACATGATAGACCTGTGAAGATGAAATCATTGAGTCTGTACAGCCCCAATATCAGGAACCAGGGAGGAACCTACCCCCCTACAAACACAAGGTCAATTATCCCACAGATTCATTAACACAGCTATCAAGCATTAGGCCAACATCACGTACTTCATGTTTGTTCACAAATTCATATTCATCTAAAGTAATCACAACAAAGAACAAACCAGTATCAGCTAAACAATTACCAAGGAGTGGTAAGAATGAGAGTAGCAAGCTTTAATATTGAAAACCTGGACGAAACACGATCCCCCAGCCTAGCAGAACGTATCAAAATTCTCAGGCCTCAGCTATTACGCATGAATGCGGATATTCTCTGCCTACAGGAAGTGCACGGCCAGGAACGCGACGGCGAACCACGCCGACTTTTGGCTCTGCAGGCGCTTATCGAAAACACGCCATACCAAAGCTATAATATTGCCTATACCGAGACCAAGGCCGAGCAGGCCTATGACAAACGCAACCTGGTGACACTGTCTCGCCACCCTATTACTGAAACACGCCAGATCCGCAATCAGTACATCGATGAACTGGAATACAAACGCGTGACCGCCATCCCCCATGAAGATGAAGCCAAAACGGTTTCCTGGGAGCGGCCTATCCTGCACACCATAATTAACCACCCGGATGGACCGATCCATGTCATCAACATTCACCTCAAGTCGCGCCTACCCGTCTCCATTCCTGGACAGAAACAGGGGTTTTCTTATAAGAGTGTCACCGGCTGGGCCGAGGGTTATTTCATCTCATCCATGAAACGTGTCGGTCAAGCGCTTGAGGTGCGTTTCCTGATTGATGAAATTTTTGATAACAACGTCGATGCAAAAATAATTGTCTGTGGCGACTTTAACGCCGAACCCGGTCAGGTACCGGTCGAGGCCATTGCCGGGCGAATCGAAAACACTGGCAACCCAGCACTTGCCTTACGCCAACTTATTCCCTGCAGCAACTCTATTCCAAAAGAAGCACGCTACACACATTTGCACCAAGGCCAGGGGAACCTATTAGATCACATGATGATGTCTCAGGCATTGCTAGCCCACTACCAATCAACCGAAATTCATAACGAAACGCTGCACGATGAATCGATCGCCTTCGCCACGGACAAAAAATACCCTGAGTCGGATCATGCGCCGTTTGTGGCGCAATTTTCTCTGTGACTCATATTTTCTAAGGCAAAAAAAAGGGGTGCCAAGAGCACCCCTAAATTCTCCTTTATCAATGTCTGCCTTAGTCCACAGGAACACCTTCTGAGTACTTCACGTCCAACTCACTGCCATCTTCTTTCGTTGGAACAGTGTTTTTCATTGCAGGGGTAGGCGCGTCGTAGGTTGGCATATCACCCGCAAGCAACGAAACAGCAGTTGCATCATCAAGAGTAGGTGCGATATGACCTAGCCCAGTGATTGTTGACAAATCTGTGTCGGCCAGAAAGAGACTCACTTCCAGTGGCTTCAGATAATATTTCACTGTACTGTCAGCAGCATCAGTCACTTCTGTGCCGGCAGCAAGATTAATAATCTTACCTCTAATCTGATCAGTCATGGACCAGCCGTTTTGCTCCAGATCACGATACAGGTCAGGCATGCCATGCAACCAACCATCATAGGCTAACTTCAAGGTCTTGGTCTTAGCAGGGCCAGCAGGATCTAGCTGATCAGGAAACTCGAACAATTGTGATGCCAGCTGAATAGGATCGTCCAACAATTTGTATGTTGTATCAGCATTAATCAGGTACTGCTGCGCACCCCAACCACCGTTGTTCGAGTATTCCCAGTTGAATTGCACTGGTACACTATTGACAACAACCTGGGCATCACCACTATCATACATCTCCAGGCCCCAGACACCGTCAGTTACCGCCTGGCCATTTTTTTCACCACCCGAGTATTTCAGGTTCAGCGTTGTTGTATCAAACACATACTTCTGAACATCATCCCAAGGAGTCTTAAAGTAGGCACCTGTCGTTAGGTCAACAGGAAAGAATGTTGTCCCCGACATATTACTAGGATTAGCAACTGTCTGAGCCTCCATAGCGACAGTGGTTGTTGAGCCATCAGTCTTCACGATGTAATTCACACCATTGGCATTGAGATAATACTCGTTATTGATTTCCAATGAGAAGGCGGTATCAGTACCAAACTCTGGCGTATAGTTCTGTGAATCAAAAGACGTTAAGGTCTTTTGCTGCCAGCCATTTGTGCTGTCATATTCAATATAAATCGAACCATCAATATTGACCCACAACAAATCACCCGTTGCTGGAGCGGGACGCATTGTTGCGGTCGCTTGCCAACCATCCTGGCCATGGGTTGCCTCATAAAAATTGGTACCGTCATAGACATAATTTTTGTGAGTACCATTATCATCACCATTTATATTGATGTGCTGACGGTCACCCTGCTGATCAACCAGTTGACTGAGAGTAAATACAGATGAATTTCCGTTAAAACAAGCAGGTGTTGCGCTCCAATCTACGCCTTCATTACAAGACACCCAGTTAGTACCATCATAAATCAACTGGTAGTGCTCATTGAGCCAGGTTTCCATCGGCACATCGGCGATATCTGCAAGACTTCCCGCCGTCAGACTACGCTTGGATAGCGTACCGTTGATCTTGGCAGAAACGGTATAGGTCTCTGCTTGAGTATTAGAACCAAAGTCTTCACGGGTAACAGTTTCACCAGCAAGATCTAACGGTTGATTTGTTGAGGAATCCATCGGCCCCCAGATTTGATGCCGGCCTTGCCAAGCACCGTAATAACCCCATTCCCGCTGACCATCAGCATTAGTATAGGTAAATGGAAAACCAAACGATTTGTGCCGCATAACATTGTCACCTGCGGCGATACCCGCACCTGAATCCGCTGTCGCATAAAAGAGGCCATAGCGATGGGTCATCTCAGTGTTTGTAGTACGATTTTTATACTCAACACCAGCGCCATCATCAACGATTAAATATTTATCGTTATAGGCGTAAGTGGCAGTCACATCATTTACGTAATTTCCATTGTCACCCTCTTCATGCAACTTGACCTTGCCATAACCAGTCGTTGCTGCACGGTGTAACACTGCCTGCACTTGCCAGAGATGATCAGTTCCATCACCTTCATTGGCATTGATCTTCAAAATGGTTTCACCTGTGCCCTTGCGTGCCTCGGCAGCAAAGAATTGCGCACCAGCATCATCGAACCTGACGTTCATGTCCCAGACGCCGTAGTCACTGACCGAACCATCACTGGCCAGCGTTGCCTCTTCAAAAATCAGGAATTCCGCCTTAATCAATTTAGTCTGGCCACCGTCAACCTCTTCAATCCAAACCAGAATTTTGTTGACATCAACTTCCGATCCACTAACAGGATGAGTCCCTTCGATCATGCGCGAATCAACAACCCATGGCTCTAGCGTTTTTTGGTCAGAACCACCACTCTCCTCTTCCCAGGAAACAACGGCCTTATAAGGACCCTGATTAATATTCGCAGAATCGGCGTAATTAGTTTGCGTCAGTGAATTCATAATGGTTTCGATAATATCGAACTGTTCCAGCGCCCGTTCTTCAACATATTTTGCTGTGTTGGCTTTTTGGTAATCTGATGTTGCTGACAAATCACCAACGGCCCTGAGCAGACCACCGAAACCTGAAACAGATTTTAGAGAACTTGTACTAACGTTCACTGTATTATTGGCAGGCACTGCCGATATCTCTGATGGCAGGCTAAAACCTGTGGTAAATGCAGAAAGGGTTTCACCATCGGAATTGGTCGCACCGACGGTTGTAGCTGAATCACTACCACCACAACCAGCTAAGGCCAAAGCAACCGCAGCGGCCACGCTGCTTAGTAAAAATCGTTTATTCATGAATGCTCCTGATCGAATGTTTTTCAAAATACTTTACGGGATAAAGCATCCGGCTCTACCGCAAACCCCCGAGTATTTAACAATCCATCGTGCACTCAGAATTTAGCTTTACAAACTTCGCAAGAACTATATCGACAGGAATAAGAACTCTTTAAGCAAAACGGGGAAAAATATTTCTTTAGAAAAAAAACAGATGTAAGGATGCATCTATAGAATATTTGTGAACTGGCTCACAAAAAAACCGGAATAATACCGAGAACAATTCTATAACATGGCCGTAAATCTTTGCTTTTAAATTCAGCGTTTGCGCAAAGCCAGCCTTAACAACAAAACCAACAATGGCGTGCCGTGCAAAAATAAATCAAAGATATCAATCGGTTTACCTAGCTCACCGACGACTAGCATTTTTAATTTTTGCCATAGATGTGGCTCGGGGTTAATGGGCGCCAAACCTAAAGCTATGGCAACAATAATTAATGGCAGCAAGGGTATTTTATTCAACCAGGACATGACTCTTTTTTCATTTCTCAGCGACCAATAAAAAAGGCTGTTCGTGTGAACAGCCCCTTATAAACATATAAGCTACCTAATCAGCTAAGGTAATTCCATACCCAATCTTTTTGCTACTTCTTCATAGGCCTCGACTACCCCACCCAGACCTTGGCGAAACCTGTCCTTGTCCAATTTCTCGCGTGTCTCGGCATCCCAGAGACGACAGCCGTCAGGACTGAACTCATCACCCAGCACCACCTCGCCGTGAAACAGGCCAAACTCAAGTTTGTAATCCACCAGCAACATACCGGCATCGGCAAACAGTTTTTTCAACACATCATTGACCTTGAAGGTTAACTGTTTCATCTTGGCCAAATCATCAGGCTTGGCCCAACCAAAGGTTTCCACGTGAGACTCATTGATCATTGGGTCATGCAGGGCATCGTTTTTCAGAAACAGTTCATAGGTTGGTGGGTTCAGATCCAGCCCCTCTTCCACCCCCAGGCGACGGCAGATACTACCGGCAGCAATGTTGCGCACCACGCATTCGACCGGCATCATGTCGAGTTTTTTGACCACGACTTCTTTATCAGACAGCAGTTTTTCCACGTGAACCGGAATACCGGCCTCGGCCAGTTTATTCATGATAAAGACATTGAAGTGGTTGTTAACCATGCCCTTGCGGGCCAGCTGTTCCACCTTTTCGCCATCAAAGGCTGAGGTGTCATCGCGGAACTCCAGAACCAGGCGATCTGGATCATCGGTAAAATAAACAGACTTGGCCTTACCGGCATAGAGTTCTTCGCGTTTTTCCATTGTTCTCAAACCTCTTAAGTTAAATTTACATCGTTTCTGAGGAGCCCCCTCACAAACGACCAAAGGGGAGAACTGCGTCTCTCCCCTTTGGAAACCCCATAGCCATTGAGCCTGCGGCAATTAGTAATGGCGAATTATACTACTTCACGCCATTCCAGGCCCGCATCCTGCTCAGCAATGCCAATCCAATCGGCCTCACAGTCGATCACACTAGCTAGGGCTTGTTGCGCCAGCTGGGGCTGATTATTTTCCTCGCTCAGGTGGG
>CAMYNQ010000059.1 GCA_947259785.1 uncultured Chromatiaceae bacterium
AAAGCCCCGATCAGGCCTGGCCCGGCGGTATAGGCGACACCATCAATATCTGTCTTTTTCAAACCGGCTTGCTGCAATGTCTCACTGATCAGGGGCAAGGTCTTGCGCACATGATCACGCGAGGCCAGCTCTGGCACCACACCTCCATACTCCATATGCAACTCAATCTGACTGTAAAGGGCATGCGCCAGCAGTCCCTTGTCGCTGTCGTAGATGGCGATACCAGTCTCATCGCAGGAGCTTTCAATTCCTAATACACGCATATCAAACAATCTCCGTAAGTGCCGCTATTCTAACAGCCATCTCCAGTCACAAGGCGACGGCAGAAAAACCATATATTTCTATCAGTTGACGGCTATAATGGCCGGCTATTATCTGAAACAGGGTTCGAATAACTCATGATCCGAGTCAGCGCATTAACCAAAATTTTTGAGGGCGGCAACAAGGCCATCGATGATCTCTCACTTGAGGTCAAACAAGGTGAAATCCTTGCTTTGCTAGGGCCTAATGGTGCCGGTAAAACAACGACCATTCGCGTGCTCACCACACTCAGCGGTTTTGACGAAGGCGAAGTGGAAGTCGCCGGTTTCAATGTTGACAGGGAACCTGAAGCGGTGCGCCGCGCCATCGGCCTGGTGGCTCAACAAACCGGCGTCGACTATTTCCTCACCGGCCGGGAAAATCTGATGCTGCAAGGCCGGCTGTATCGAATGAAAACAGCTGAAATCGAATCACGCATTGGTGAGCTGGCTAAATATTTTGAACTCGATGACGCCCTCGACCGCCAGGTCACAACCTATTCCGGCGGTATGCGTCGCAAGCTCGATATCGCCACGGCCCTGATCCACAACCCCAAGGTCTTATTCCTGGATGAACCGACCCTGGGTCTCGACATCAAAAGTCGCCAGAACCTGTGGCAGTACATCAACAAACTAAACAAGGAACAGGGCCTGACCATTCTGCTCACTACCCACTATCTGGAAGAAGCAGACCACCTTAGCCACCGGGTCGCGATTATCAATCAGGGCAAGATTCAGATCGTCGACACCCCTGAAACCCTGAAAAATGATATTCATGGCGACGCAGTCATTCTTAACTTCGACAGCCAAGGTCCCGAGACCGGCGACTTCACCTACGCCATGCATGAAGACCCAGAGGTCAAAGATGTGGTCTGGCAAAATGACAAACTGCATGTCTATGTCGACAACGGCGGCAGCGCCGTTCCCAAACTTGTTCACCTTGCAGAAGAGAAGGGGCTGACTATCAAGAGTCTTTCCCTGTCACAACCAAGCCTAGATGATGTCTTTCTAAAATACACCGGCACCACCCTCGATGAAGCAGAGGAAGAAGAAGGTGAAGAATGGTGGCACCAGTGGGCCGGCAAGGGCGGCGGTGGCGGCAAGTGGCAGAAGAACTGGGAAAAGTGGCAGGACACTGTTGAAGAAACCGGTACTGAAGAAGAAAAAGCTGGCTGGCAGCAACAAATGCAGCAATGGCAAAACAAAGATGAGACCAACCAAGGCGAACCAAACAGTCCGCCAGAGGCAGACAATAGCCAGCCACAACAGCAATGGGATCAACAGCCTCAAGGTGACTGGCAAAAGTGGCAAGACAACAAAAAGCAACCACACCAAGAACAACAATCTGATGCTGACAGCCAACCGGAATCCGACAAACAACAAAACTGGCCGCAGCAACAGTGGTCAGGTAAAGATCAGGGCGACTGGCAAAAATGGCAGCAGCCTGACAAAGACAAACAATAAACCAGCCCCCTAAGCTATTAAGAATTTTAAAGAGAGAGTTATCGTGTTCGCAGATACCTGGCACCTGTTTCTGAAATATACCAAGATCACCCTGCGCATGCCGCTGTGGACCTTATTCACCCTGATTCAGCCACTGCTATGGTTAATCATCTTTACTCAGCTGTTCAAAAACTTTGTTCAGGCACCCTCTGGCGGCGGCAGTTACATCGATTTTTTTGTCCCCGGCGTTCTGGTCATGACGGCGTTGTTTGGCTCATCATGGTCGGGGGTTAGCCTGTTGCGTGAAATTACTGCCGGCTCAGTGGATAAGATGCTGGTGTCACCGGTATCGCGCGTTGCCATCGTGCTCAGTCGGGTAATGCATTCGGCAGTGCAAGTGGTATTACAAACCCTGACCATCATGCTGGTGGCCTGGGGCTTTGGTGCCAACCTGAATCTGGATCCTATCAATCTATTTCTGGCGATGGTCAGCATCTTTCTGCTCGGCGTTGGCCTGGCAGCACTATCAAATGGCTTCGCCATTATTCTGCAACGCGAAGAGCCACTGGTGATGATAGGCAACCTGATGACCCTACCTCTGATGTTTCTTTCCACTGCCATGGTGCCTAAACAATTCATGCCCGGTTGGATAGAGACTATCTCCTTAATCAACCCGATCACCTATGCGGTGGAGTCTGTTCGCGCTGTTCTGGTGGGCACACCTGACATGAGCACCTATAGTTTTGGTGTTGCGATTATGTTTGCATTTGCCGGTCTATCACTCGCTTGGGCGGTCAACGCCTTTAATGGTCTGCGCGACTAGAAAATTAAACTTCTTTAGAAATTCATTCGCACGCCGACGCCAATGGAGTTCCTGCCAAAGCTCCCCAACGAGGTGCTTTGCCGCCCTTCAATCGACTGCAATTCATTAAAGATAAAACCAACAGGAAGATTAGAATACTGCGTTGAATAATGGTAGTCGGCATAGATACTAACCCAGGAATCAACACGGTAATTGACCCCACCGCCAAAACCAAAACTGAAGGTGCGGCGAAAGCGCTGAAAATTAGTTGAAGAGTCGCCGTTATGGTACATATTCAGCGATGCACGAGCATCAACATAAGTTGACAGAGACTCATTGTGACGTTTATCTAGGCGGCCATTCACACCATGCCCCGTGTAGGCATAATCATTGCCCAGAACATTTCGGCTGTTATTTATGATTAGTGAATAGCCATAACTCATATAGGTATTATCTGGCCCGGCATGATTTCGGCTTAATCCAATATTTACCGTATCCGCATCAAAAAATGGGTTTTCTGATGAACCAAAGCCCTTATAACTCATATTAACCCGATAACCGACTTCGTCTTCATTCCTCCAGCTAGCTCCCCCAGTTAAGGTTTGTGTCACTGTTGAACTTTGCTCGGGTCTAAGTACGCTTGACTGGGAATTCTGTGTCACCCCCAAGTTCCAGTCATAACCCCATTTATCAAACAACAAACTTGGCGCAACTGAAAAATTAAAGAAGTCATATTGAGCACGATGATAAATCGAATAAGAAGGCGTCACATTGACTGACAGCTTCATTCCCTTTCTTAATTTGTATTTATAATTAAGCCCTGCATATAAGTCAGAACGGTATTCAAAATTCTTTTGCTCCCGCGCACTATTCAGGTTGTCATCAAAACTCATCGCATAACCAACGGAGTAGCTAAAACCATTGATCTGACGCTGAAGAAAATCCATCCGATCCTCAGCACCTTTCTTCAAACCCGGCGCGACCCCCTGCGCCAAACTCACTGCTTTATATTGAGCAATGGCTTTCTCCTCCTCTTCCAGGCGCTCATAAAGATACGCTGCGCTCATTCTGGCGCGGTGATATTCTGGATATTTTTCAACAATCCTCAGATACCACTCATTTGCTCTCTCCAAATCGCCTTGCTGAGCAATTGACGCCGCCACGCCCCATAAAACCCCCAATTCATCAGCCTTGATTTTATTGGCTTGTAAAAGCTTTTTTTCTGCTTTTTGCGGCTCTTTATTTTTCATATCAAGATTGGCGGATGAGATCAGCTGCCTTAACTCCAGTTTACTCCTATTCTCAGCATCAATATCCCCTGCAAGCACCAACTGATAAGCAGCAACTGCCTTTTCAAAATCACGAGCGTCCTCATAAATCAAACCAGCCCTTAGGAAAGCATCAACATAATTAGGATTAACGCGCATCGCATCCTCAAAATAATTAATAGCCTCATCACGACGCCTTTGCTTCATCAAAAAATCACCCATTTGTGTTAAAGCAACCGCGTCCTCTGGGTTTTCTCGTAACCTAGATTTTAGATCGCCCTCCTCAGCAAGGGTGGCACGCACTGCATCCAAGCTCCAACGAGCGGCTACTTTTTCAAGTGTATTTTTTGAGGCCTGACCAACCGGTGAGTCTGGCGCACGAGCAATAATGAAATCCAGCTCACGCACTGCACTCAACACATCAGTTTGTTCAAGAGAAACTATCGCCAAACGAAAACGTGCGTCTAGGTTATCTGGCTGCACAGCTAAAACACGCTGATAGGCGAGTTTGGCCGCAGCATAGTCCTTATTGTTGTGCAAATAGCCAGCCACATTCATATTGGCAACCACATGCTTCTCATCTAAACCCAATACTTTCTGAAACTCAACATGAGCACTGTCTCTGTCATTCTCCTGGATATACACAAACGCTTTCAACATTCCCATCTTTACCCTGGCAGCGCGTTCAGCCCCTGAATCATCCGCATTCGCAATCGCCTGCTCGTAATATTTGATTGCCATCTTTGGCTGGCGCAACATCTCGTAAACACTCGCAAGATAAAACGCCACCGCCGGGTTATCAGGCGTTTGTTCTAGCATCACCTCATAGGCATGCTTTGCCTCATCAAACAAACCAGCCCGTGCATAGATCGTAGCAACCACCTCCAGCATTGTCCGATTACCTGCATGCTGAGACATCAGATAACCGCCAATGTCTAAAATCTGATCTCGATTACGCTTTGATGCGGCAATCCTCAACCGCAACAAATTCATATCAAGCGATGTTTGCTCTGCAAGCTGTGCGTCTGGCCCCATATTACTCAGAGCCTTCTCATATTCTTGAACCGCTTCCTCAACCTCCCCAACCTCTGTCAAGGCCTTAGCTAAGGCTAATCTGGGCAACGGATTTTGGGCTGGCGTCACCCCGATCGCACGTCGTATAAATTCAAAACCGCTAACATGATTGCCATTCCGGAAGCTAATGATTGCCAATTGGTACAGTGCCTCTCCAGAATCAGGCTTGAGACGTAAAACATCCTCAAAAAACCGCATGGCTGCTGCATCATCACCCTGTTTCAGCGCACTCCGTCCGGCACTTTTCATTTCATCAATTTGCAAATTCACAGCAGCCGCATCAGTCTCGAGCAACAGATCCTGAGCCATAACGGGCGACATAAATAACGCAACAATAAAAAACAGCGCACTGAGCGATGCCATTATTATCGTATTTTTACGTGACAGTGGCAGGCACATACAAATTAAAAATAGATATTCATTTTGAGCAATGCTTTCCAGCCATCAAAGCTCAATTTAATGGTTGTATAGTCATCTTGATCAACAGGCTCTTGCGACAAATATTGCAAGTTACCCGTCGCTGGATCCAGTCTTTGCGGTAACCAGATATTTACATTATCTGTCGACAAAAAATCTACTTTATGATTAGCATTACCTAGATTTACACGTTTAAACCCAAGCATATATGAAGCGTCGAAACCGAAAGATAACCAGTCCCGCACAAAATAATCCATACCAAAACCCGGTTGAAGCATCATCAAACCAGTTGCCTGGGACTCAAGTATCATTGATTTTTTTACCCCTGCTGCATCGCCTGAGGTAAAAAGAAAGATTAAATCTTCTCTGTAATCAATATCAAAAATCTCGTTGAGCGTAAGCCGATAATAAGCCTTATACTTTTTGGGTGATCGAATCAGGTTATACTTAAATCCAAAATAGAATTCGTTATAGGAAATTTTCGCTGTCCGTTCACTCACTACTTCTGAAAACTGACCTTGCAGGAAAAACCCACCCTCAGCAAGTGAGCGAACATAGGCCTCCCACGTACTGCCACCAATGATAAAGTCGTACCTGTCATTCAATGTCCAAGCAAACTCCAAACCCGCATTTGTTCCAAATCCTAACTTAGGCAATGGATTAGGAAATAGTATTTGGCTTTGGGTATTGCCATCTATATTAACAACATCGGCAATACCAGCAATTGGCGCCTTAAATTCGTGATCGACCAAATCCTCAAGCGCTGGTCTATGAAAACCTAGGTAGGTACCAACAGATAGGCGCGACTCTTCCGCAAATGATTGCGAAAACATCAATGACAGAACAACAAATACTGACAGACGAAACATCTATCTCAGGTCTGCTTGGGTACATATTTTTGCAAAATAAGCGGCAATACATATATCGCAACCAAACAACTTATCATCATATAGAAAACCACAAAAACACCTAGTTTGGCATGCGGTGGAAACTCTGATAGCAACAACACAGCAAAACCAGCCGAAACAATAATCGCATTAAACACAATTGTCCTGCCGACACCCTTCATTGTATTCATTACAGCCAGGTTGTGGTCCTGCCCAGCTGCACGGTGTAATTTGTAACGAAAAACATAATGAACGGCATAATCAACGCCGACACCAATTGCAATCCCTGCGGCTAATGCCGTCGACACATCCAAGGGAATATTAAACCAACCTGCAAAACCAGCTACAATTGTTGTTGCAATTACAACAGGCAAAACAATAGCAACGCCACCAGTGATTGAACGTAACAACAACATTGCCATAATAAAAATAGCCACCTTAGAAAACAGCAAGGCAACCGTCTGGCTATCAATGAGTAGATCAGCCCAAATGTATGAGTTGTTACCCGTACCGGCATAATTCACTCTCACACCTGTTCCGGCAAATAGCTCCTGAGCATACTCATCCAGGCCATCAATTATTCGATGCAGATGCATGGTCTCATCAGTCTTAATCATGACCATGACGTTTGCTGTTCGATAGTCATAGTCAATCACCTCATCAAGCAGTTCAGGTTGACCTGACACTGAATACAAATACAAGCTTTCAGCAATCTCAGCTTGGGTTTCTGGAATTCGATAATAACCCTCTTGCATTGAATGCAGGGTCTTGTTCAAACTCTTTAGGTAATCAACGATAGAGAGGCTATCACCCACCATCGGTAGGCTCTCAGCATACAATTGCAAAGCTTCAATTTTTTTCAGCAAAACAGGTGATTTTAGAGCGTCTTTTTTATCTCCCTCAACAACAACATTCAGTGTTATTGACCCAGAAAATTTATCATTCAACACATTTGTTGATTGCGCAACTTCACTATCAGATTTAAAGTCACTCATCCAACTTGAGTTTACATATAAACCAGATGCTCCCACAGCAACAGCCGCAATGAAAGCAACGGCGAGCATTGTGGCTTTAGCTGGATTTTTAGTTAATAGCCCTGCCATTTTCACCAACATTCTAGTCACACCATCTTGACCATCATGTACACGCATTGAGCGCTTACGCTCTAAGTAGCCCGCCACTTTTGGCTTCATAACTGCCAACATTGCGGCTACGAATGTTACCGTTAACAACCAACTGAAAAGTATTCCTAACACCGTAAACAAACCAAATATCTTAAAGGGCGGCATTTCAGCAAACAATAAGGCTAGAAAGCCGATCCCTGTAGTTAGCGTTGTTACGACTAGAGGACGACTTAAATCTTGCAATGTAGACATTACAATATCACTACTTTTTTGATACTGATCTTCAAGCACTTTATCGTAATAATTACTCATAAAATGAACTGAATCGCCTATTCCAACCGCAACCAATATCACTGGCAGCATCGTGGATATGGTGTACATAGGCACACCAATGAGCGCCATCGTCCCCATCGTCCAGACAATCGCCCCCACCATTACGCTCAATGGTAAAAATACGCCTCGAGCAGTCTTAAAAATAGCAAACAACACAATAGACATCACCACCAACAACAATGGAATCATCACCTTGATATCTTCAATTGCATGCAACCCTGAAGTTACTTCTATCGCTGGGCGACCGGCAATAAAAAATACATCGCCATTTTCTTCTACTACTTTTTCCGCCTCATCGTTTCCCTGCTGCTTCTGCCAGCCCTGACTTTCATTGGACCAGCCATTACCATCATCTTGCTCCTGGCCATTTTTTTCAGACGACCAATCTCCAGCCCCCCAATTTCCCCAACCAGCATCCAAACCAGACTCTGCAGCTACTATCCCTTTTATCTGCCAATATGCTTGGTAACGATTTTCAACACCTTCCTTTACTTTGGCACGAATCATTGCGGCGGTACCATCTGCCGAAACAAGATTTCCAATCAAGATATCTTCATGCAACTTTATTTTTTCTTTTATCTTCTCTATCTCAGCTTCGTTCTCAGGCAAACTTTTCATCAACCTAACGGCACCGACGCTGTCATCATCACCTTCAAACATGGTTGATGTCGATAACGATGCAACATCTAGATTTCTATTTGCTATCACCGAAGGTAACGCAGAGACTTTTTCAGTTATCCGCTGTATTTTTTCCAGTGTTTCTTTGTTAAATATTGTCTTTTCTTGGTTTACTATTGCAATGATAATCGCGTCTTTTGCCCCAAAAATTCTTTCTATTTTTTCGTCATACTCTATCGCTGCATGACCTTTCGGCATATAAACACGGGCATCAGTTTCCCATTTCAGCTTTTCTAACTGCATTGCCATAAACACCGTCACAAAAAGCACGACGGTAAGCATCAGCTTTGGAAATGATGTCACTAATTTATAATAGGGTTTCAAAATAATTTCTCGTCTCAGAATGAGTACTTAAACTCAAAAAACACTCTGTCATTATTATGGAAATTTCCTAGGAACTGAGCACGCTGAACTGCCGCATTGAATTGTCCTTGGGCAGTTATAGATGACAAGCCAAAATCTGATTTCGCTCCTTCAAACAAATCCAAACCTACTGCAACCTGAAAACTATCTGTCAATTGAAATATTGCTTTAGGCTTCAAGTATGACTCACCCATTTGCTGCAAATAAATCCACAGCCCTTGAACCGTCATTGAATACTCGGAGAATTCTCGCCTAATAAACACATTGTATGATGTATCCAATCTTCCCTGAATTAGATTGTCCTCATAGTCCAGAATTACCCACTGCATCATTCCAACAGCCACATCCCATTTCATCGCAACGAAATCGACACCAACACCCCACCTTACGTGGTCTTTTTGCACCTCACCATTTGTATCTACATAACCATCATTATTTTCATCGGCCACATTACTTCTGCCGAAAAATTTATTTTCAACATATGCCAGCTCGGCTTTTAATACGTAATCCCCTATAGGTTTTACTGCCGTCATGCCATACATTGCTATCCTGGTGTAAGAAGGGAAAAATACTGGCCCCTCACTCGAACTGGCGGCGATCTTTACTGTCCTAAAAATTACCGGAAAATCATCCCACGTATACAAGTAACTAAATGATAATTCCGCATCAAAGACCGTTGTATCCAGCTTTATACCAACCTCAGAATTTTCCAATGACCAGGAATCAGGTGTTCTTGTGCCTGGCACTTCTTGTAACAGCTCCCACTCCGACCCTTGTGGGGCAGGTTTATGAAACCTTAAGTCAGGGATCCAAACAAGCTGCACATCGCCAACATCCGCATAATAATCCAGTTTGGCGCTCCAGAGAGGGATTCTATAATCAATTAAGTCAGGCAGAATTAACTCCCTAAAATCCATTGGGTTTAACTCATCAACAATCCTGACGCCTTCAAGCACCCCCCAAATGATGTACTGTTTTCCTAGCCTGACATCCATACTATCCAAGGAAATATCCACATATAGCTCACGAATCGCAGCTACCGGGCTATCTTTGTCTTGATCAAGATTCTCTACAAAAGCTAGCGGCTCTTCTGAGTTTCTCTCCAGTCGAGCGGCAATCGTTTCATAGTTAAATAAATCGTATGCCAAATCATAGTAAGCCCAACCACTGAAGCTTATATCTAGAAAATTATTGTATGGATACTCAGCATTAAGGTAGGCAATATTTCTTATTTTGGTAATTGAACGTGGCTCGCGAACGCGATATGCCGTTTCATTCTTCAAATACCCGCTCAGCTGCAGTTTTGACCAAACACCGAGGCTTTCTTCACTCTCTAGCGGCGCGGTAAAAATTGAGTCAAAATCTGTCTCTTGTGCAAACAACGCAGCGCTACACAAACTACTTAGCAAGACACCCACACAAACCGCAAGATGCCTAGTCATGTTTTTTACCAATAATTAAACCTACTGGGTACCGTCCCTGCAGGAACAGCAAACCACTACAGGCTGCAACGAACCTAAACCAATATATGCCTTTGTACCTTTCTGTAAAACCACCTTGCAACCAGAGCACTCGACTGTTTTGTTTAATCGTATTGATTCCCAACCTATAACCGAACTAAAATTTTCTAAGTTTATATTTTTGTCATTAGAGTCGGCGAAAGATGATAGCACACCGCTATCCACTGCATCCTCTTTGAATGCTTCTTCAAGTATATTTCGAATTAGAATTGAAACAGGAATCCCCAGCCTCTTTGCTCGCTCAACCACTCTATCACGCAACTCTTTTGGCACCCTTGCACCAAGATATTCTTCCTTTCTTTTCATTGCCATAGAGATGGCTTTATCCCTTCTCATCTTTCCAATCGTGCGCATATCTTCCATATCATTAAGGCCTCACAATACAAATGTATAACAATGTTATACATTTGTATTGTGAGTGTCAATTTTATCCGCCACATCTCAAATTACATCCCTTTTTTTAAAGCCCGCTCTGTAAATATTCGCGATGAAACCCCCACATTTACACTTACATCCTTGATTGTGAAAATTGATTTATGATCTGTTTGAACATTTTCAACCACCACCCTATCCCACACCCATGCTTCAGACACTTTCTGCCAAGTAAGTTTTTGCTTCTTTAGTATATTGCCCTGCCTATCGTAATAATCTGTCTTCACCCTCACACAACTTTCCCAGGTTGAACCCTTCTTATACCACGATATTTTTTTACTATATAAAGCCCCCTCTTCCTTTGGCTTAATTTCTACCTGATATAACTCAATGCCATTTTTAACATCCGTTCTTAACAAATTATAATCATCATCAACTATTGACCTGTCTTCAATATCTCCATATGTAAGGTCTGACCCCAAAAAACTATCACCTGGATCACGAACAGAGACACGACGCACCTTTCTCAAGTGCGGCAGATACAGCCATTGATCTGCCATTTTTTTCTCACCAGCAGCATACCCCCAACGCATAAACCCCGTCCCCTTTGCATCTGGGGGAAACTCCGTAAACAACACCATTTTATCTGCAACACCTCCCTCCCCCATGTGATTCTTCCAGAACCTTCGATAAACATTTTTGCGCTGATTGCCGTCTTTATCTATCAGCTCAATTGTCAATATAGATCTCTGGTCACTACCTGGGTTTTTATACTCACAGCTCTGAATAATCTTCTCGACTTCAACATTCTCCAAAGAAAACACGCATGTCGAATAAAGACCAGCCAAGGCAATAAATATCAAAGACGCTTTATATCTCATTCTTTCGCACTCGCTCCCTTCTAACTAATAGTTTATTTTGCACAAAAAAAAGGAGGGGCAAAGCCCCTCCTTTTTTATTTTTAGAGCTATCTTATGCCTTAGAATGGGCCGCTATCTGCAGCCGAAGAACTACCCCAAACAACGGCATCCCAGTCAACCGGTCCTGAAGCTGCACCACCCGTCAAGCTAAATTGATTTATCAGGCCTGTTGTCCCAGTTAAATCCTCATAGGAAGTAAAACCAAACTCTTGATTCACACCCTCAATTGCAGACATATCCTGACCGACCCAGATAGCCTTAATACGATCATTTGCTGCCCAAGTAATTGAACCATCACTTCCAAGATCCGCAGTACCTGCCGATGGATTCTCAGAACCACTCAGCTCAACAAGAACAAAGTCTTGCGTACCAGCTCCAGCAACAGGACTACTTGTTGCTTCCTGAATATCAACTTGACTGCTGATCCTCATGTGCTTGCCTGCTGCACCCTGATCACCGAGCTGACGCAACCAAAATTTCGCGTCAAAATCTTCCGCACCAGCTGCGGTATCATCAGCAATGATAGCCTGGTAAATCTTGGTTTCATCATTAGCGCCAGACCTAGCCCAACCCGTACCCAGCTCTGTAGAGCCCTCAAAGGTCTCAGTCAAAGTGCCGTTTGTAGTAACTTCCTGCATCTGAGTTTTATCAGCCAAGCCAGATACGTTACCAGTCCGCACATAACTCTCATCTGAGAATGTCAACGCGCCTGGAGCACCAGTAGCGGTTTTATCAGTAATGATCGTCTGAAAAAAGTCATTTCCGCTCGAATCTTCTGTGATTTGACGCTGAAAGAAACCTTCACCTGTCACCGCAGTTGCACAAGAAAAACCAACTGGGCAAGCCACAGTAGTCGTAATTGTTCCGCCACTAACACTCCACGCATCAAATGATCCCGTCGGTGAAGCCGCCATCGCCGCACCTGAAAGTATTAGCGCAACAGCACCAACTGAACTCGCTGTTTTAAATGCCTTACTCATTATTAAAGCCTCCTAAAATCTCAAGTAACAGAGATGACAACATCTCTTCCTAAACATAGTATATCTAACAGTATTCGTTTGTACCACTTACATTACACCACCGTCAACCGCATTCATTAAAAATTCATTAAAAATTGCGCATGCAAGCATAGTTGTTGAACAATGTATAACGTCGCCTCCCCACTGTCAAGCAGATTACAGCCAAAACAAACCTTACCACCTACAAAAACTCCTTTCTCCTACTAGATGTATCGACCAACCTCATATAACACTTTAGAAGTTTATTCGAAAAATCTAACGTTCTCAATATTTAAAATGCCGACCATGAATATTCATAAACATCAAATTGTTCTGCGAGACGCCATAATCAACCGCTGTCAGAGAGGCATAATCAACATTTAACTGCCTATAAAATTCAACAGGCATACCTAGTGCTTTCGCCAGCAAGACTCGAATAGGACCTACATGAGTGACCACTACCACAGCCTGGCCTGAATGAGCCGCCACAACTTTAGCCACTACCGGAGCCACCCGTTCAGCCAATTCATAAACCGACTCCCCCGCACCCAACTTAAATGCTGCTTGATTTTCTTTCCACTCTTTGTACTGCAAAGGATATTGAGCCTCAATCTCGTCGAAATACATACCCTCCCAGTCGCCAAAATTCCGTTCGACTAAATTAGGATCAAACACAATCGACAGCTGGTTATGATATTTCGTTATCGACTCTGCAGTCATTCTCGTACGAAGAGATGGACTCGCATAAATAGCAGAAATATCCTCTTGCGCCAGAAATTTTGCAGCCTGTTTAACCTGCAACAACCCAGCAGGGTTTAATGCCGGATCTTCTTTTGCGTCACAATAAACCCGGTTTTTTGGAAAATCAGTTTCACCATGTCTTACCAAAATCACCCGAGTAGCTCTTTCTTTTTCTCTCACCCGGTCGCAACCTCAATCACATTCACTGGCAACACAGAAAAAACGACAGCCATTACGCTGATCTCTTTACTTCTTCTGAATCCGAAACCTCTGCCTTCGGGTCTTTTGAATTATGCTCAACCCAGCGTTTTTCACCGGCAGTCGTTGTCTCACACTTCCAGAATGGGGCACGCGCTTTCAGGTAGTTAATGATAAAACGGCAAGCATCGAAGGCATTTGCACGGTGCGCCGACCAAACAGCAACCAGCACAATCGCATCATTTGGAAACATCTCGCCGTAACGGTGCACAACCAAACTATCTACAATATCCCATCGCTCTGTAGCCTCTGCACAAACCTGCTCTATGTGCTTCTCAGTCATACCAGGATAATGCTCAAGCGTCATGGAGACTACATCTTCTCCATCATTAAAATCTCGCATGGTGCCAACAAAAGACACAACACCACCGTGCTTGCCACGCGGCAAGGCATCTTGAAACGCCTGAATTACCTGACCAGGATCAAATGATTCTTGCTGAACAACAACCTTCACGCTACTAACCTCCGGTCACTGGTGGAAAAAACGCCAATTCATCGCCATCTTTCAAGACAGCATCAACATCTGTATATTCCATGTTTACCGAGATTAATATACTATCTGGGATTGGCTGGCCGTCAGACACCTTAGCCCATATTTCAGATACAGTTGCTGAATCACCATCCAGCTCCAGCGTCTCATCCGCACATCCCATACGGTCGCGCAAACTCGCAAAATATCTAACAGAAACATTCACTATTCAGGACTCCAAAACCGTTTAGGCACTACGCTGCCAGGTACCGGACTTGCCGCCAGACTTGGCCAACAAACCAACACCATCCATTACCATGCCACGATCAACCGCCTTGCACATATCGTAAATCACCAACAAAGCCACCTGAACGGCAGTCAGCGCCTCCATCTCAACACCAGTCTGACCTTTACAACGCACTTTCACTAGACAATAAACAGCATTCTTTTCAGGTTCGGCAGTCAAATCGAGCTCTACATTGGTCAGCATAATTGGATGGCAAAGCGGCACTAAGTCGGACGTTCTTTTTGCTCCCATAATCCCAGCTACGCGCGCAATCCCAAGCACATCACCTTTCTTATGGTCACCCTGCATAATCCTTTCCAAGGTTGACGGTTCCATAAATATGCGACCTTCAGCAACAGCCTCGCGCTGAGTTTCGGCCTTTTCACCAACATCAACCATATGAGCTTCACCGGAAGCATTAAAATGGGTTAATTCACTCATCGTTCTAACTCTCTAGTAATTTTTAGGTCAACAAAAAGCTCCCTCAACAAGACCTGAGAGACGCAACACTTACCAAGAACTATAAATCAGCCGCCAATTTGGGTCATGCTGGCCCGTCCGATACCATCGACTGATACTCGCTGCTCGGAAGATGCCTTTTTAGCCTCAAAGCCATCCTCTTCTTTTTCATCAAAAGCTTTTCGGAATACCGACACAATCTCATCATCAGTACCACCCTGACGAATCATTTCTCGCAAACTGAATTCTTTATCTGAATAGAGGCAATTCCGCACATTACCATCCGCTGTCACCCTAATCCGGGAGCAGTTGCCACAAAGACTCCTGGTAAACGCTGGAATCACAGCAATTTTTCCAGCATGACCCTCACCCTGAAATATATGATGTTCAGTTCGTGTGCCCTCAGCAGGCGTGATACCCGGGTAAAATGTTTCGATCTGCTTCACCAGACTTTCTGCACTAGCAAAGTGACCGCCACTTTCCCATATCTGATGCCCATCAAACGGCATAAACTCGATAAATCTAATAGTCAATCGATGATCAACTGCCAAATCAGTAAAAGCTCTTAACTCACCTTCATTAAAGCCCCTCATCAACACCACATTGACTTTAACTCTAGGAAACCCCATGTCCAATGCAAGCTGGATACTATCTTTAACCTTTTCCAAACCTTCACGTCGAGTGATACGAACAAACTTTTCCGCATCCATGGTATCTAGACTGATATTAACACCTGTTAAACCGGCATCCCGTAGTTGCTGCGCATAACGATCAAATAACAAACCATTAGTTGTAAGGTGGACAGCTTTTATACCCGGCGTTGCGGCAGCACCGGCAACCAGATCAACAATATCCTTCCTAACCAGCGGCTCACCACCAGTAAAACGCACCTTCTTAATTCCCATGCGCCCTAGAATACCAATGATGCGAAGCACCTCATCGCTTTGCAGAATTTTCTCTTTGCCCTGAAAGTCAACACCCTCTTCGGGCATGCAGTACGTGCAACGAAGATTACATTTCTCCGTAACAGCTATCCTGACATAATCAAAAGTCCGACCAAAACGGTCTTGCAAAGGAGGCAAAGGATTTTGCACCTGAGTGGACGCACTAACCTGCGCTTGATTTGTGGAAGCATTATCCACTCGATCTTCTTGATTTGTTTTCATACAAGACTGGCTGACAGCCCTCACAATCATTTCCAACACCAACAGAACACCTATTGGCCATCCACAGCAAACTTTTACGCAAGCTCACCGCCCTCTCCAATTAACACAAAACTAACACATCCACAGCCCCTTGAATAGACAACCCATACAACTGTAAGACCAACTTGCTTTAATAACGTTCTAAATACTTATCGGCGGACAACCAAAAGATCTTAACTCTGCTTTCAACCATGCGATCACCACAAGCACTGCATCATTCAAGGCCGAACATCATAACCAATCAATTCACAGCAAACAACCGACACCTTAAAGGGATATTTTCTTCTTAATATTCAGACCACTAACAGAAATATCCAACACTCTCCATCCCATCAACACTATTGACAGCCAGAATGAAGTAAGTAAAGTTGCTGACACAAAATATTACAAGCCAATATCCAACCAAATGAATATAGAAAAAACAAACTCCCCTGGCGAATGGATCAGCCTAAGCTCACTTGAAATAGCTCGCTCACACCCTTCGGTAGCTAGCTATAAAAACAAGGTCTTTGCTTTTGGCGGCGGCGGCCCAAACTTCAAAAGCCTCAACTCGGCTATTTGCTTTGACCCCATAACCGGCGAATGGCAAAAACTCCGAGACATGCCCACACTGCGCTCAGGCACCGTTGCAGCAACAGTTGGTGACAAGATATACGTCATGGGCGGCGGCTTTCGCCAGGAAGATGGCATGTTCCG
>CAMYNQ010000060.1 GCA_947259785.1 uncultured Chromatiaceae bacterium
AAACGTGTGTAGAGGTTATGTTTAAGTTTTTCTGCCAGCAAGGGCAGAGCCTCTTGTCGACGACGGCGGTGACCGATGGGGTATTCAACCTCTGCACTGATATTGCTGCCATCAGTGAAATATAGTGTGACGCTGTTGGCGATAGAGCGTTTGTCCGGGTCAAGGTAATCGTGGCTGTAGCGTGTGTTTTCCTCGACATGCATCTTTTCACGTAGCATATCGATGCTGATGTCGGCGGCAATCTCGTCACTGTAGTGGTGGCTTTTCAGCTCTCCATAAATTAGTGCAATAGCAACGGCGTACTGCAAACAATGGTCACGATCTGCTGGGTTGTGTAGTGGTCCAGTTTTGTTGATGATACGCATTGCCGCGTCTTGGGTCTTGAGTGTGATTCGCTCAACCTGATCAAGTCTGTCTTTCGCCTGTGGGTAAAGTTTTAAGGCACATTCGACAGCTGTCTGGGCGTGAAACTCAACCGGGAAGGCGACCTTGAAAAGAATATTTTCCATGACATAGCTGCCATAGTCTCGTCTTAATTCAAATGCATTACCTTTGAATAGCACATCATAAAATCCCCATTGCTCAGCAGTTAGGGCGCTGGGGTAGCCCATCTCATCATTGATAGCCATTAAGGCATGGCGCACTGCGCGCGAGCAAGCGTCCCCGGCGGCCCATGATTTTCGCCAACCGGTATTGGGTGCATGACGATAGGTTCGTAATACGCCACCATCTATCCAGGCATTGCTAAGCGCATTGCAGATTTGTTGTTTTCTGCCACCAAGCAGTTTAGTCGCAACGGCGGTTGAGGCGATGCGTACCAGGATGACGTGATCGAGGCCAGCGCGGTTAAAACTATTTTCCAGTGCCAGCAGACCCTGGATTTCATAGGCTTTAATCTGCGCCTCAAGCACATCGTGAATGGTGTAGCGTTTATCAAGAAAACGATTGGCGTAATCAGCACAGGCCAAAATAGCACCGAGGTTGTCTGAAGGGTGGCCCCACTCGGCTGCCAGCCAGGTGTCGTTGTAATCCAGCCAACGAATCATTGCGCCTATGTTGAATGCAGCGTGCACCGGTTCAAGTCGATGGGCTGTGCCGGGAATCGGTACACCGTTGTTAAAGTTTGCACCGGGCACCACTGGGCCGATGTGTTTGCAACACTCGTCATTGTTAAGGGCCTCAATGCCACAGCCAAGCGCATCCATTAGGCAATAACGGGCGGTGTCAAAGGCCTCGTCACTGGTGATGACATAGTCGCTGACATAATCGGCAATGTCAGTCAGCAGTTTGTCGTCAGCGGGGCGAGTATTGTTGCTGTTGCTCATTGTTGTTGTCTGCTTTTATGAGGGCTTGGGTAGGGGCGTGGTGCTGGGCCGGTATAGTCTGCTGATGGTCTGATTAGGCGGTTGTCGCGGCGTTGTTCAATAATGTGTGCTGACCAGCCACAGGTGCGGGAAATCACAAACAGCGGAGTGAAAAAGTTATCGGGAATGCCGCAATAGTGATAGGCCGAGGCGCTATAAAAATCGAGATTGGGAAACAGTTTTTTTTCTTTGAACATGATTTTTTCGATGCGTTGTGAAATATTGAATAACATTTCACCGCCATGGTGGTTGGCCAGTTTTTTTGACCAAGCCTTGATGATGGCAGAGCGTGGGTCGCCGTTGCGATAAACACGATGACCAAAACCCATGATTAGTTCTTTATTGGCCAACATCTCATGAATGCCACGTTCGGCATCGGCTTCATCTTTGAATCGTGAGATCAATTGCATTGCTGATTCATTGGCGCCGCCATGCAACGGACCGCGAAGCGTGCCGATGGCACTACAGATGGCCGAGTAGATGTCGGACAGTGTTGATGTGGTGATACGGGCGGAAAAAGTAGAGGCGTTGAACTCGTGCTCTGCATACAAGATTAACGAGACATCAATCGCGCGTTGTTGTAGCCCATGAGGGGCTTGCCCGTGTAACAGATGAAGGAAATGTCCGGCGATGCTGTTGTCATCTGTTTGTGTTTCGATGCGTGTGCCATTTTGATGGAAGTGAAACCGAAACCAGTAGAGCAGCATAGAAGGAAGTGTGGCGATCAGGCGGTTGGCGATTTCTTCTGTCAGGCCGCGATCGGTTTCCGGTTCCAGCGTACCAAGTACAGAGCAGCCAGTACGTAATACATCCATAGGATTAGTAGTGGCGGGCAGCTGTTCCATAACAATCTTTAATGCATTGGGCAGTGCGCGCAAGGATTGCAGTTTGGTTTTATAGTCGTCCAACTCTTTGCTGTTTGGCAGTTCGCCATAAATCAACAAATAGGCGACCTCTTCAAAGCTAGCGTGTTCGGCCAAGTCTTTGATGGCATAGCCGCGATAGAACAGCCCCGAGCCAGATGACTCAACGGTTGAGATAGCCGTTTGTCCGGCAACAATGCCTGCCAGGCCCTTATGATTGTCCGTTGTCATTGTCCAGTTTCTCATCGACTTGCTGCTCTAAACGGTAATAATCTAGGTGCTGATAAAGTTGCTCACGCGTTTGCATCTTGTCTAGCAGAGGCTTTTGCGTGCCTTGTTGGCGCAAGCTTGTATAGGCTTGTTCTGCCGCTGCACTCATGCTTCTAAAGGCTGTGAGTGGATATAAAGCAATAGCTATATTGGCACTTGCCAGTTCTTTCACAGTAAACAGTGGTGTCTTACCAAACTCGGTGATGTTGGCCAGCACGGGCACGTCAATGCTGGCGGTGATCTGACGGTAGTGGTCGAGTTCGGTCAACGCCTCGGGGAATATCATGTCGGCCCCGGCATCGATATAACGATGAATGCGTTGCAGTGCGGCATCCATGCCTTCATTGGCAAAGGCATCGGTGCGGGCCATGATGACAAAGCCTGAGTGATTGCGTGCAGTTGCGGCGGCGCTGATGCGGTCGCACATCTCTTCAGTCGAAACCAGTTGTTTGTTGGGGCGATGACCGCAGCGTTTTTGTTCGATTTGATCTTCGATATGCAGGCCGGCGGCACCGGCGGCGATAAAACGTTCGGTTGTTTGTGCTGGGTCGTCAAAACCCGTATCGGCATCAACTAGCAGTGGCAATTCGGTTGCGCCGCAAATGCGACGGATGTCTTCAAGTACATTGTCGATTGTTGTCAGGCCAAGGTCGGGCAAGCCGTAGGAGGCATTGGCAACACCGGCGCCAGATAGATAAAGTGCCTTAAAGCCGGCGTGTTCGGCCAGCAGGGCGTTATAGGCATTTATGGTGCCCACCATTTGCAACGGTTGTTCTGCCGCTATGGCATCACGAAGGCGTTGTCCGGCTGAGGTGTCGTTAAGCATGGCCGCATCTTCGCCTATTCAACCTTGGCCAGGTCGTTGATCACCGCCATCAAAAAACGGGTGGCTTCACCACCGGTGACAGCACGGTGATCGACGGTGAGTGATAATGGCATGATGCGATGCACAATCGGCTGGCCATCAACAGCGACGACTTCATCGCGCATGCGCCCGGCACCGAGGATGGCAACGGTGGGTGGCACCACAATCGGGTCGGCATAACGGCCGCCAAAGGTGCCGAAGTTAGAGAGGGTGATGGTGTAGCCACGCATCTCTTCAGGTGGAATGCTGCGATTCTGAATGTCTTGTTTTATCTTGTTGAGCGCAGCACGCAGATCTTCTGGGCTGCGATTACTGACATCACGTAACACCGGTACAAACAGACCGTCTTTGGTATCGACGGCAACACAGACGTCGACATAATCAAGCACACGCCGGCCCATTTCCTGGCTGTCATACCAGGCATTGAGCGAAGGTTCGACAGCGCAACCAACACCGATGGCGCGGATCAGACGCAGGGTGGCATCTGTGCCTTTGGTCCAGGCATTGATGTCGGCATCATCAACGATGGTGACATCGGCAACCTCTTCATGGGCCTGGGTCATGATGTGGGCCATGGCACGACGCACGCCACGCAGTGGTTCCAGCGGGCCTGCTTCTGACAAAGTCTTGGCGGCACGTTCAACATCGGCGGCGGTGATCACACCATCGGTGCCGGTGGGGGTCACGACAGATAGATCAACACTGTGTCTATGAGCCAGGGCGCGTACTGCCGGGGTGGCCTTGATGCCGCCGCTGCCTTTACCAACCTTGGCGGCAGCTTCGATGAGGGTGCCTTTGTCGGTTTCCATCTCGCCGACGACGGTGCCGCTGTCATGTTTGGTTTCTGTTTTTTCATCGAGTCTAAATTCAACTAGGGCATCACCCACTTTGGGGATGTCACCGGCGGTGACAAACAGTTTTGCGATGACACCGTTTTCAGGGCAGGGCACATCGACAATGGCCTTGGCGGTTTCAACCGCCAGCAGTGGTTGGTCGACCTTAACCTCATCACCTTCATTAACATACCATTCGACAATTTCGGCCTCTTGCAGGCCTTCACCAAGATCGGGCAGATTGAATAAACTCATGATGCCTCCAATGTCTTTTTGACCGCGGTGAGAATGCGTTCGCTGCTAGGCATGTAATGATTCTCAAGTCTGAAATAGGGCATGATGGTGTCGTAACCGGTGACACGTTGCACCGGTGCAAACAGATTCAGCAGGCCGTGTTCTGCCAAGTTGGCGGCGATCTCTGCGCCAACACCGCAGTTGCGCGCTGCTTCGTGGATGATGACGCAGCGGCCGGTCTTGGCCACTGATTTGAGTATAGTCTCCATATCTAAAGGTTTAATGGTGGCAACATCGATGACTTCAGCGCTAATGCCCTGCTCGGCAAGTTGATCAGCGGCCTGCATGGTTTCGTGAATCATGGCCCCCCAAGTTACCAGGGTGACATCCGAGCCATCGCGAAGTTGAAAACAGACATCCAGTGGTAGTGCTTCACCATTATCGATTACTTCCTGTTTTATCATCCGGTAAATGCGTTTGGGCTCGAGAAAAATAACTGGGTCGGGGTCGCGTATGGCTGCCAACATCAGGCCATAGGCACGTTCCGGTGAAGAAGGAATGACAACACGCAGCCCAGGCATGTGGGCAAACATGGCCTCGGTGCTTTCCGAGTGATGTTCGGGGGCATGAATGCCGCCACCAAACGGTGCGCGCAATACCATCGGCACGGTAATGCGGCCACGGGTACGATTGCGTAGTCGGGCAGCGTGATTGATGATTTGGTCGACAGCAGAATAGATGAATCCCATAAACTGAATTTCAACCACTGGTCTTAGGCCTTGTGCAGCCATGCCGATGGCCATGCCGGTAATAACGGTTTCGGCCAGGGGTGTATCCATTACTCGTTCATCACCGAACTTTTGTTGCAGGCCTTCGGTGGCGCGAAATACACCGCCATTGGCACCGACGTCTTCACCGAAGACAATCACGCTTTCATCATCAGTAAGTGCGCGTGCCATTGCCAAATTGACCGCTTCAACAAGAGTGATTTCAGCCATCGCGCTTGCCTCCTTGATTCAGGAGTTCATCTCGTTGTGCCTGATAGGCCTTGGGCAACTCTGCATAAAGATGATCAAACATGGATTCGGGAGCTTGTGGTGGTGTATCAAGATAGATTTTGACTTCGCTTTCTACTTTGGCACTGCACTCATCGTTTAGCTGTTGTTCATCTGCTTCGCTCCAGAGATTGATCGATTCGAGATATTTACGCATGCGCATAATAGGGTCGAATTGTTTATGTTTTTCTACTTCTTCAGGATCACGATAACGGCTGGCGTCATCGGCAGTGGTGTGATCGAACATGCGATAGGTGATGGGTTCGATCACGCTTGGGCCGCCACCTTGGCGAGCCTTTTCGATTGCCTTGCTAATGCGATTGCGGGCACCGATGACGTCGTTGCCATCGACCTGTTCACCGGGGATGCCAGCGGCAATGCTTTTTTGGCAGATGGTTTGTGCTGCAGTTTGTGCTTCACGTGGTAGCGATATCGCCCAGTAATTATTGATGGTGACGAATACCACTGGTAGGTTCCAGGCACCAGCCAGATTAATGCCTTCATAGAAATCACCCTTTGAAGTTGCACCATCACCGATAACAACAACGGCGACGCGTTCTTCTTTACGTAGTTTCATGGCATAGGCAATGCCGACAGCGTGTGGCACCTGACTGGCAATGGGTACGGCAATGGGAAAGTCTTGCGGCTGATTGGCATAACACATGCCGCGTTCGTCACCGCCCCAATACAGAAACAATTCATGCATGGCAACGCCGCGCTGAAACATAGCGCCATATTCACGGTAAACAGGTAACAACACATCTTCGGCTTTCATGGCATGACCGATGGCAGCGGCAATGGCCTCTTGGCCCAGCGATGAGGCGTAGGTGCCCATCTTGCCGGTGCGCTGCAGGGCGATGGCCTTGCTGTCAAAGCTGCGGGTCAATACCATGTTTTTATATAAGGCAATGAGTTCGTCGGTGTCACAGGCAAAATAGGGTAGCGGCGCGACCAGTTCACCCTGGGGATTGAGCACCTGGGAGTAAAACACCTCAAAATTTGCAACAGATGTTTGTGTTTGTTTACTGCTGGCCATTTCTTCCTCCGTTTGTTGACGGGCTGCACGGCCTCATTAATTAGACACCTATCCAAAGATAATGTTTTCAGCCATTTGAACGACAATAACTGCATCTCTCCCGGAGCCTAAAAAAATATTTTTTAGCGTACTGATCTGACTTTAATAAAATCCTTTTTCATCTAACATTTTTAGTGGCTCATATAATATTATCGGCCAGTTAAGGGCTAATCTTATCTATAACCCTTGTTGCTATGTTGTTGCCAGGTTTTAATCTGACTTGTCTATATAATCATTCAGGCCGCGCTGAATAATGCCCTTGTTGAGTGCGTTAAATTCACCCTTCAGGGCCATTCGGCCAAATGCTTGGCTATTTTCGTCATCGTTAAAGATTAATTCTCGCAGTGTCTGTTGAATTAGTTTCTTGCTACTGCGAAATATTTCATTAGATAACTGCCAGGCATAGTCCTGGTTAATATTTTGCGCATATAGGCTTGCAGCAATGATGGTGAATAGCTCTTCGCCGACGATATCGATACGGTCTTGTCTGCCTTGGTCGTCGCGCATCGCCTCGCGTCGCATTAACATGGCATAAAATATTTTTCGGGCTAACTGACGGCTGATCTGTTCTGAATATTTAAGTCTTTCGTGTACATGTTGATAGCGGAACTCAGGACGTTCGGGGATCGGTTTTCTCTTCCATTGAGATAAATACCATGGCAGATAAAACTTCGTCAGTTTGATGAGTTCAGAGACACTCATTCCGTCCTCAATTATATTTTTTATATTTTCGAGATGAGGGTTAAGGCCTTCGCGAGCAACAAAGGGGCGTAGGATGTCGGTGGCACCTTCACCTATCCGGTACATGGTGATGTCACGCACTAGTTGTTCCATGCCAAAGGCTGGCTCGCCGCGTTGCCGTTTTGAATCGGCAGTTTCATAACCCATGCCGCCAAAAATGATCTGGGCATCATTGAGGAATTTCAGCGATTTTTCAGAGCAAATAATTTTGGTGATGGCGGCCTCAATCCTGACGTCGTAATGCTTTTGATCGGCCATGTGCCAGGCCATTTCGCACAGTGATTCCATGGCAAACAGGTCGGTGGCCATCTTGCCGATACGGATTTGTTGTGTCTGCCGTGAGCCAATCGCCTTGCCAAAGGTGACTCGGCTATTGGCGCGATCCAGGGTTGGTTGCCAGGCCTGCTTGGCCATGCCCAGGCAAATCGCCGGGACGCTGACGGCACGGCCAATGTTTAATATGGATAAGGCATATTTAAGGCCGCTGCCGAGTTCACCAATTAAATTTTCAACCGGGATCTGCACATCGGTATAAGTCATGTAACCATTTTCAATGCCGCGACATCCTTCAAATTGACAACGCTGTGTTACCACAACCCCGGGTGTCTTCATGTCGAGGATGAAGGCGCTATGTACTTTTTCTTCAGCATCTTTTCCGTCGGCGACTGCATGCCAGCTTGATTTGCCGTTGTTGGTTTCTTTTTTAACAGGCACACGGGCAATCAAGGTAATGTAATCGGCAATGGGGCTGTTGGTGCACCACTGTTTGGCGCCATTGACGACGAAGTGTTTTCCGTCTGCGCTAAGTACCGCTTCGGTTTGCACGTTGGCGGCATCAGAGCCGGTTGATGGCTCGGTCAGGGCAAAGGCGGAGATGGCCTTGCGTGCCACCAGCGGCAGATATTTCTTTTTCTGTGCTTCATTACCGTAGAGCATGATGGGCATGGCAATGCCGATGGATTGTGGTACGGCAACGGTGAGTGAGAGGATGTTGCTCCAGCTGGCAATCAGGGTCAGAACGCGGCCATAGTTTTTATGTGAAAAACCAAGCCCGCCGTACTCCTTTGGAATCTTCATGCCAAAGGCGCCTATTTCTAACAGGCCATCGAGGACGTGCCTGGAAATGCCGCTGCGCTCTATTTCATTCGGATCAACATGCTCGATCAGGAATGCCTCTATCTTGCGGCAGTATGCTTCACCGATGGCCTTTTCTTCAGCAGGTTCTGGCTCAGGCAGCAATAGACTAAAATCCGGTTGGCCGATAAATAGGCCAGACATGAAGCTCGCGCCTTTGAAATGCTCGCGCGCCGCTTCGATACGTTCAAGTCCTTCAAAAAGCTTTGACATCACCATGCTCCTTTCTTAGTTGAAAGGCCTGATTAACTGTGGTTTTGTTATCAGGCTGAAGGGTGATGGGATTGCGTTTTATGCAGTCACCAATAAGTATTATCGACCGCTAGTGCTATAAAGCTGAATCTTTGAGTTGAGGTGTTCCTCCAAATTAATAGGCGATCATTAGTCGACATAGGGTCCGTACTGAATAATGGGCTCGCCATGGGGTGATCCATAACAAATCATCAGTCGGCTTTCTTTCTGAGCTGTGATCTTGATTTTACTCTCATCATCAAAAAAAGCGGTATCGGCAGTTTCATATATTTGACCGTCGATGTCTGTTTCGCCATCGACCATATAGATTAGACCGCGCATGCCTTTTGTTATGGTTTCGTTATGGCTAGCAGCAGCATTTAATTTCAGTTCCAGATAAACTATCGGCGTTTTAATTTCTAGCGGCGAATCTTGGCCAACAATGGTTTTAACCTGTCCGCCGTCGAAGTCATTAATCGGGAACTCATCATGATTGACTTGTTGATAGCCGGGTTTAATCTTTTTCAGCCGCTGTGGCAGGTTGATCCATAGTTGGATGCCGCGGGTTGGGTTCTTTTCATTTGGCATTTCTGAATGGACAATGCCACGCCCGGCGGTAAAACGTTGTGCGCCGCCGCCGTGTACGGTTGAGGCATTGCCGAGATTGTCTTCATGGCGAATTGAGCCATTAAAGAGATAGGTGATGGCTTCAAAGCCACGGTGGGGGTGATCAGGAAAGCCGTTGCCGGGCTTGATGGTGAAATCATCCCACAATACAAACGGATCATAGTTGCGAAACTGGGGGATGGGCATTAAGCGTTTAACGATGACGCCTTCACCTTCGTGTGTTTCCATTGCCCTGCGTTTGATGATCATGGTTGTTACCTCTAGTTCAGTTGGCTAGGGTTCTTCATGGCTGCCATCGCAAAAAGGTTTGTTGTTCGACTTGCCGCAACCACAGACATATAAGACGCTATCTTGCTCCGCTTTATGTGCCAGTGGCTCGGCTGGTGGGTGCTGTTCGTGTGAGCCATCACAATAGGGCGGGGTGTTTGTTTGACCGCATTGGCAGATATAGACGGTATCTCCGGCTTTTATGTCTACCTGGTAAGGCTTGCCTTGTTGGTACATGCTCATGCGGATCTCCTTGTTTTATTATTTAACTGATCGCGGTTGTGGGCTGTTGTGAAATCCTGTGCCGGCCCTTTTGGCACAATCCGGCTTGGATTGATTGTCTCGTGACTATAGTAGTAGTGCTGTTTGATGTGCGCCATGTTTACCGTCTCTGCGATGCCGGGCACTTGATATAACTCGCGTAGGTAGTTGCTGAGGTTTGCGTAGTCGTCTAAACGTTGGCGATTGCATTTGAAGTGACCGACATAGACGGCATCAAAACGAATCAGGGTGGTGAACAGGCGCCAGTCGGCTTCGGTGATTTGATTGCCGACCAGGTAGCGTTGTTTTGTTAGTCGTGTCTCTAGTTTATCCAGTGCATTAAACAGTTCGTCAAAGGCCTTTTCATAGGCGTTCTGTTTAGTGGCAAAACCACAGCGATACACACCGTTGTTGATGTTGTGATAGATGAAATCGTTAATGGCGTCGATTTCTGTTTGCTGTGCTTCTGGATAGTAATCATCCGTGGCGTCGGTTAATCCATTAAAGGTGCTGTTGAACATGCGGATGATTTCGGAAGATTCATTGCTGACGATGGCGTTCCGTTGCTTGTCCCACAGCGCCGGTACGGTGACGCGGCCACTGTAGTCCGGTTGGGCTTGCGTATAGAGCTGGTGCAAAAAATCATGATGATTAATTTCATCAAGGTCGCTGCCATGATTACCAGTAAAGGCCCAGCCCTGTTGCATCATGTCTGGGTCAACGACCGATACACCGATGTGTTGTTCTAAATTTTTCAACTTGCGAAAGATCAGTGTTCGGTGTGCCCAGGGGCAGGCCTGTGAAACGTAGAGGTGATAGCGGCCTGATTCTGCCTTGAAGCCGCCCTTACCGCTGGGGCCAGCAGCGCCGTCGGCGCTAATCCAGTTGCGAAATTGTGCCTCGCTGCGGACAAAGGCACCACCTGTTTTGCTGGTGTCATACCATTGCTCGTGCCATTCACCATTGATCAACAAACCCATTGTTTACTCCTTAAAAATAATGCCCCACCGCAAACGAGGTGAGGCTTTTGTTTGATATTAACCAAGGCTGGCATGGCTTGCATGGTGGGCTCGATGCGCCTTGTTTGCGCGGCGTGCGTCCAGGCTCCAGGCGCCGGCACCAAAGGCGGAAACAAATAGCAGCCCACCGGCCATGGCGAAGTTCTTCATGAACATGATCATTTGCATTTGATCAGCAAAATTAGTATGGAATATCAGTGCCGAAATGATGCTGAAGCCTGCTAGGGCGATGGCGGCTATGCGTGCTTGAAAACCGAGAATCAAGGCAGCACCCGCACCGATTTCCAGCAGGATGACCGCGGGCAAAAGCATGCCGGGTACGCCCATGGCCTCCATCCAGCCTTGGGTTGAGGCATAGCCCGCGCCCAGCTTGCTAAAACCGGCGAGGACGAAGATGTGGCCAAGCAGGATGCGGCCGATAAGTGTGGTTGGCTTTTCTAAGTTGCTCATGATGTTTTCTCCTTGGTTGACTGTTTGTGTAGGTAATTATGGTTAAAATATTTAGATAAAAAAGCGCAAATATTTGCTAATAACTATCTAATTTATAGATAATGGGCTGGTGAATAATCCTAGAGTTTCATTAGAGCAGTGGCGCGTCTTGCAGGCGGTGATAGATCACGGTGGGTTTGCCCAGGCAGCTGAGCATCTACACCGCAGTCAGTCATCGGTCAGTTATGCCGTGGCCAAGTTACAAGAGCAGTTGGGAATGCCGTTGCTGCAGATCGAAGGGCGCAAGGCCAGGTTGACGCCAGCGGGCGAGGCGCTGCTGAACCGTTCGCGACAGCTGGTCAATGATGCTACCGAGCTAGAGGCCTTGGCGCATACTATGGAGCAGGGCTGGGAACCGGAGGTGCGGCTGGTGGTCGATGCCGCCTTTCCCAGCGGTTATCTGATGGCGGCCTTGAAGCAGTTTGTGCCGCTGAGTCGTGGTACCCGGGTGCAGTTGAATGAGGTGGTGCTGTCGGGGGCCGATGAGGCCTTGATCGAGGGCTGGGCTGATCTGGTTATCGGTGCCCAGGTACCACAGGGTTTTCTCGGTGATCAATTGATCGAGGTTGAGTTTGTGGCCGTGGCCCAGCCGGATCATGCCTTGCATTGCCTGGGCCGAGCGCTCGGTAATGATGATCTACGACGTGAATTACAGGTAGTGATTCGTGATTCTGGTTTACATATGAAACGTGACACGGGTTGGTTAGGCTCTGAACATCGCTGGACAGTGACTAGTATCGACAAGGCGGTGGAGGCCTTGCTCAGCGGCCTGGGGTTTGGCTGGGTGCCCATGCATCAAGTGCAGGGTTATATTGAGCAGGGAAAACTAAAACCTCTGCCGATTAGCGAAGGTCAGCGCCGCCATGCCTATCTGTACATGATCTTTGGCCAGCCAGGGCGGATTGGCCCGGCAACAAAAAGGCTGGCTGAAATCCTGCGGGAGAATTGTTGTAATGAGTGATGACGTGAAGCCTTGCCCCTGTGGCTCGGGCAATGATTACAGTCAGTGTTGTGGGCGATATATTGATGCCGGTGAATTGCCTGAGCGGCCTGAGCAATTAATGCGCTCGCGTTATACCGCCTTTGTCATGCAAAACAGTGCATATCTGCAACAGAGCTGGCATGAAAGCACTCGCCCTGAGCAACTTGAATTTGAGCAAGGTGTTAGCTGGTTTGGTCTGCAAATTGTTGATTGCCAGGCCGGTGAGGCAGATGATGAGGCTTGGGTCGAGTTTATCGCCCAATTTAAGGGCAATGATCGTTTACAATCTTTGCATGAGCGTAGTAGGTTTGTAAGAGAGCAGGGTCGCTGGCAGTATGTAGATGGTCAGATCCATCAACAGCCAGGGGCTGAAAAGATCGGTCGAAATGCTCCCTGCCCATGTGGCAGTGGTAAGAAGTTTAAGCGCTGTTGTGGATAGGTGTTTTTCAGCTTAAGGGATTGATATGAGCCAACGTTTGACTGACGAGGAAATCGAAGAGGTTGAAGCCCGGGTCGAGGTGTTGAGGATTGAGCATCGTGATCTTGACGATGCCATTGCCACGCTTCAAGAGCAGGCCTTTATTGACCCAATGCAGATGCGACGCATGAAAAAGCGTAAGCTCTTTATCAAAGATATGATTAACAAACTTGAAAGCATGCTGATTCCAGACATGCCCGCCTGAGTAAAAAAACATGAGCAAAAAAATCACCAAAACAGATGCCGAGTGGCAGGCGCAACTAACGCCTGAGCAATATCGTGTTGCCCGTCAGGATGGCACCGAGATGGCCTTTTCAGGTGAGTATTACGACTTGAAACAGCAAGGCAGTTATCAATGCGTCTGCTGTGGTACACCTTTATTTATCTCTGATCAAAAATATGACTCGGGCAGTGGCTGGCCCAGTTTTTGGCAGCCTGTTGATGCCGATAATATTGAAGAGCGGATTGATCAGAGTCATGGCATGCAACGAGTAGAAGCCAGGTGTTCGAGTTGTGATGCCCATCTTGGTCATGTCTTTAAGGATGGCCCTCAGCCAACCGGGCTGCGTTACTGCATTAATTCTGCCTCACTTCAATTTAAACCCGATTAGTCAATGCCCTTGATTGAACTAAGCGCAAAAGAACTGCTGAGCATTATTACCCACCTAAAACAGTGGGTAGGAAATCTGAGTAGAGCAAAAGAGCAGCGCAAGTTGGAATCAAAAAAGGCCCTGCGGGCGGTGATCTCGGTGGTTAGGGAAACCACCGTCTATTTGCGCAGCCTGAAAGAGGGGCATCAAAAGTCGATAGAAAAGGAAGAGCGTCTGTCACTGAGTTGGACGCAATTGGCCTTTGCGCTGGAAGACCTGGGCCTAAACAAGTTGGCCAGCCGCTGCAGCATTAAGGGCCGTTACTGGGCCAACCCGGCTGACTATGACCAGGATTTCCTCGAACGCGCCGGGATGCGCCTGGCTGACATCGAACGCATGGCGCAGGCTAGTCTGAAAGAGCTGGGTAAGTAGTCTCGGCGCCGGCTTTTAAGCTATTCAAAAACTCAACTTTATCCGTTTTCTGCCGTAACTTATTGTAACAAGGTAAGTTTTGAATGCTGAGGGCAACTGCCTGAATGTTGAGTAAGTCTTTAATTTCAATCATTAATTTTGCTTGTTCGCGGCAATGGTCTCGTCATGGGTTTGTTTTGCTGTGCCTATTGATTGTGATTGGGCCGGCTAAAGCCACCTCTTATGTGCTACCAAGCAAGGATGATGTTATCGGTCAGGTGCAATATGCCCGGGCCAAGGCTACTGAGACCTTGTTAGGTATTGCCCGCCGCTATGATGTGGGTTTTGACGCCATTAAGGCAGCAAACCCGGGGCTCGATCCCAAGCGTCTGCAGCAGGGGCAGCGAATTGTGATTCCATCACGACATATTTTGCCCAAGGGGCCGCGTAAGGGGATTGTTATCAATACGGCCGAGCAGCGCTTGTATCACTATACCCGTCCTGAAGAGGGGCCAGCCTTGGTGAATACCTATCCGGTCAGCATTGGTCGTGATGGCGGCTCTAAAATATTGGGCAATTACATGATTACCCAGCGTATGCGCAAGCCGAGTTGGGAGGTGCCAGCCTCGTTAAGAAGAAATACAGGCCTGCCAGCCATTGTTCCACCGGGTTCGAAAAACCCCCTGGGGGAATATGCGATGAAGTTGGATGTGCCGGGTTTTTTGATCCACGGCACTAACAAACCAAACAGTATTGGCACGAAGGTTAGTCGTGGCGGCGTACGCCTGTACCCGGAAGATATTGCGATACTGGTGCATCGCACGGTGAAGGATACGCCGGTGCGGATCGTCAACGAGCCATTCAAATATGGTTACAAAAATGGTGTGCTCTATTTTGAGATTCATAAGCCTGAGTCGGCAGGTAAGCTGAATCTGGCGGCATTGGTTAACAAGGTGACGGCGATTATTCCAGATCAACTATGGATGGACGGTTGGCAGCGGGTAAAAGCTGTTGGTGAAAGGGCTTCTGGTGTTGCTGAGCCAGTTGAACAGTTACGTTCAAGATCAAAATATCCGCGTCGTTGGATGCTGCAGTTAGCGACTTATAAACACTATTCAACGGCACGCAAGCTGATGTTGCAGCTGGAAGAGTTAGATCTGCCGGTGACTACCAAAGGCTGTGAATCGGGTAAGTGTAAAGTGCTGGCCGGGCCATTCACTGATCGGGGCTATATGAAAGAACAAGCAAAAAAGATCAAGTGGATTACCCGTATCAAGGCGCTTACTGTTCCATATCAGTCTGATAATGACTTGTCACAAGAGCTGGGGCAGAAGATGGCCATGCTTAAATGATTATTTATTCAGCTTGGTGAGAGATAAATGAGCTCCCTGAATATTTGTTACAAGTTTGATTCTGGCGATCAAATTAGGGAATATGCTATTCAGCTGGATAGACAGTCCTTGGAATGCGTAAAACCTGACGACAGTTCAGGGCCTGACTGGGCGGCACTGGATTTTCACCAATGCCCCAATTGTCCACTCGATGTTGCGCTGGTTCCTCGTTGTCCGGTTGCGGAAAATTTGGCTCCGCTGATAAGCCTGATAGATGATTTTAATTCCTTCGATAATGTGCGGGTCAGCGTAACGTTTGATGACCGTGAAATGATTATTGAATCCACCATGCAGCGTGCAGTAAGTTCATTGCTTGGCTTGATAATGGCGACCAGTGCATGCCCCTTTACCACGCTATTCAGACCCATGGCACGTTTCCACCAACCATTGTCGAATGATTTAGAAACGATATTTCGTGCCTCGGCAACCTACTTGATTGCGCAATACTTTCGTGTAAAAGATGGTTTTGATTTCGATGCCGAATTGGCGGGATTAAAAAAGGTTTATCAAAATATCCAAGTGGTTAACAAGGCCTTGGCAACTCGTTTACGCGCAGCCTGCGAGCAAGATGCGGCCGTTAATGCGGTTATTTTACTGGATCTTTTTGCCAAGGAAATTCCCTATAGTATCGATGATGCCCTGGAGGATATTCGATTCATGTTTGAACCCTATTTAGAGCAAACAAACACGCCTTCAGAAGAGTGAACGGGCACCCGTAGCGTTTACGCACATCGCCTTGCGGGCAGCTTTAAAGGTGCATTTTTCAGCGTCAAGGGCTAGCTAGGTTCGCATTGTCTTTATGTGTCAATTTACACTGCAGGTACTTGTTGAGCTATTTCGCCACCTAGTCCAGCTTAAAATTGCTGGTATCAATATCTGCTGGTGGAATCTTTTCGTGTTGCATGACATCCTCGCCGGTATCGGCCACAGATAGTTCGCTAATGTCAATATTGGCTTCCGGCACGACCTCATATTGCATTACATCTTCACCTGCATCCCCCATATCGAGTTTGCTGATGTCAATATTCGGTTCCGGGGTGGGTGTGTATTCGCTGACATCCTCGCCGACCTCGCCCATGGATATCTGAGCGATATCAATGGCAGGCTCTGGAATATTTGTCGCCTCAGTAAGTGTTTCGCCGACAGAGTCCATCACAAGGTTGCTGGTGTCGATGTCCGCTGGCGCGGCGGCAGGGCTTTCGTCCATGGTGCTACCTGTCGCTGCCAGTGAGGCGTTATCGAGTGAGGTGTCGCCAGCCTTGTCTGTGCCAGTTGCCGCAGCGCTTGTCATGGGGGCGACTGCCGCAGCCAGGCCGGCATTGTTGATGGCGGCTTTGTACTTTAGGGCCGTTTGTTTATCCAGGCCTTTTTTTACC
>CAMYNQ010000061.1 GCA_947259785.1 uncultured Chromatiaceae bacterium
TGGAGCAGATCCTGCTCACTCATGGTCATCTCGATCATGTGGGTGGCGCAAAGCAGATAGCAACAAAGCTTGAAGTGCCAATCATTGGTCCGCATCAGGCCGATGCTTTCTGGTTGCAGTCATTGCCTAAGCAATCAGAGATGTTTGGTTTTGCCCATACCGATTCTTTTGAACCTGATCAATGGCTGGCAGAGGGCGCAAGGGTCAAAGTCGGCGATACTGAATTGTTGGTGTTGCATTGTCCAGGTCATACACCAGGGCATGTGATTTTTTATAGCGAGGCTGATAGTCTGGTCTTTGTCGGCGATGTTCTGTTTCAGGGCTCAATTGGGCGAACGGATTTTCCACAAGGTGATTACGATTCGTTGATTGCCAGTATTAAGGAAAAGATACTGCCCCTAGGTGATGAAGTGAAGTTTGTGCCTGGCCATGGGCCTATGTCTAGTCTTGGTCATGAGCGACAAAACAATCCCTTTTTACAGGATTGATAGTCGGTTTGTGTTTTAGCATCTAAAGGAGACAAAAGCTTGTCAGCGAAAACCATATTTTTGAATCAGCCTGTTTATGACTATCTGCGCGATGTTTCATTGCGTGAGTCGGAAATTATGACGGCATTGCGAAATGAAACCGCTGGGCTTGAAATGGCAATAATGCAGATAGCTCCTGAGCAAGGTCAGTTTATGACCTTGCTGATGCAGCTGCTGGGTGTGCGCAAAGCAATTGAGGTAGGCACCTTTACCGGTTATAGCGCCCTTGCCATTGCCATGGGCTTGCCTGAGGATGGCCGCTTGATCGCCTGTGATATCAGCGACGAGTGGACCACAATAGGTAAGCGCTATTGGCAGCTCGCCGGTCAGTCAGACAAGATTGATTTGCGGCTGGCACCTGCCATCGAAACTTTGGATGGCTTATTAAATAATGGCCAGGCAGGTGAATTTGATTTTGCCTTTATTGATGCCGACAAACAAAACTACCTTAATTATTATGAACGCTGTCTACAGTTGTTACGCCCGGGCGGGCTGATTATGGTGGATAACGTTTTGTGGGATGGCAGCGTTGCTGATCCTGAAAATCAAAAGCCAGACACCTGTGCTATTCGTGAATTTAATTCATTTATTAAAAGTGATGTGCGGATTGATATCAGCATGATTCCAGTGGGTGATGGGCTAACTTTGATCAGAAAAAAATAACAATTTCATTTCTGTTGTTGTGGTGGTTTTATTTGTCAGGCAATGCCAGAAAATCATGGTGCTGGCCTTATAACGGGTCAAGTCGGCCATAAGGCCGTTATTTACCTGGCATCATCTGCGGTGGTCTATTCACCCGTTGGCGGTCATTTGCTTGTGGGTTCCAACTTCAAAATAGCCGTTGTGCGTTCTCTTGTTGCCAGGCATAACGTGCCATTTTCAATCAGTGAGGTCCCGTAGCTAGGGATCATTGTTTGTATAGTCTGCCGCCACTCTTTACTCATTATTTCATCAGGAAACATTTTTCCTATTACGTCTAACATAATGGATACCGACGTAGATGCCCCAGGTGAGGCGCCCAGTAATGCGGCAATTGACCTGTCAGCAGAGCAGACAATCTCGGTCCCAAATTTTAAAACACCACCTTTGTCTTCATCTTTTTTTATAATTTGTACTCTTTGGCCTGCTGTCGTTAATTCCCACTCATCCATCTTTGCATTTGGGTAATAGACGAGTAACTCTTTAAACCTATCCTCAGGTGAAAGTGTAACTTGTTTAATCAGATACTTAGTTAAATCAGTATTGCGCGCGCCTGCTGCAAGCATCGGCCAAACATTGTGTATTTCAATGGATAATGGCAGATCCAGGTAAGATCCATTTTTTAAAAATTTGGTAGAAAACCCAGCATAAGGTCCAAAAAAAAGCGATCGCTGACCATCTATCATTCTCGTGTCGAGGTGAGGCACCGACATGGGGGGTGAGCCTACGGCTGCTTTACCATATACTTTCGCTTTATGCCTATTGATAACAGCATCATTTGTGCAGCGGAGAAAATGGCCACTTACCGGAAAACCGCCATAACCTTGTGACTCCTCAATGCCCGTTTTCTCTAGCAGCGGAAGGGATCCCCCGCCCGCACCGATAAAGACATGATCTGCGAAAACCTCTTTAACATCATTTGTGGAAAGGTCTTCTATATCAATTTTCCAACGGCCGTCAGTCTGTTTTGAAAATTCATTTACGTTGTGATTAAGGTGAACTTCTACATTCCCGCATTTCTCGAGATAAGTAATCATCCCCCTGGCGATCATTCCAAAATTCACATCAGTGCCAATGTCCATTTTTGTCGCCGCGAATGGCTCATTAAAGACTCTGTCTTCCATGATGAGAGGCGCCCAGCCGGCTATTTGATTATGATCTGATGAATAAATCATGTCCTGAAAGATTGGAGAAGTGGACATGGCATCAAAGCGTTTTTTGAGGAAGTCCACATTAGCACCGCCCCAAACAATACTCATGTGCGGGATGTCATTGATAAATGGGGTGTCGTATGAGATGCAATCCTCTTCTTTAAGATATGCCCACAGCTGCTTAGAAATTTCAAAACTATTAGCAATTTCAAGCGCCTTGCTTATATCTATTTTTCCATTCTCAAATGGTGTGTAGTTGAGCTCACAAAAAGCGGAATGACCAGTCCCTGCGTTATTCCATGCATCAGAGCTTTCCGCTGCAACTTTCTCAAGGCGTTCGTAAAATGAAATATTTGCGCCAGGCATTAATTTTCTTAATAAAATGCCCAGTGTGGCGCTCATGATGCCGGTGCCAATTAGTACTATGTTTATTGGTTTGTTGTTCATGCGATCATTATAGTTGTTGATGAATGAAAAATTATACAGGGATAATTGGCTAAACAATCGAAGGTTTAACCCTGCCTGTTATAAGGCTTAAAATAGTCTTCTAATGCTATAAATTCCAGTCGTTATCTACGCATTAATGGTGAAATTCAGTATCGATTTAAATTTGTCTGAAATCAACAAACAGCGAGGCTCTACTTGAACCTTTCATCTGCTTAATGAAGTTCTTCCTTGATAAGCTATATTGTTGTTGTGCTGTGTAATAGGCGGCAGCCAGTCATGAATAGTCACATTTAGAGAAAGGTGCTGCCACAGCAAAAACTGGACTTGTTCTTTCGTGGCAGAATCTAAAGATAATTCAAAGGCGGACATTTAACGTCTGCAATAACCAGCAATTCTTAGCGGTGCTTGGGCTGTGCTAGCGTAGCGACCAGCACAGGGCCAAATGCCGTGGGAAAATTGTCCATGTTGATCGCGATTATGCTAGTTTAGTTCTACCTCATTTGGACAAACAGCTTTATTAACGAATTCTCTTTTGTTTTCTATCATGTTCAGGTACATATAATTTACACGCCACCGATTGAATTCTTTTTTGTACTCAACAAAAATAGAAACTGGTTCACTATTTTCTTCAAATCCGTTTACGGTTAAGCACCCCTGTTCATAGTTGAATTTTTGGAAGTGTGAATCTACCGTTTTTATATAACTTGGAATTTTAAGTAAGAACAATGACTTTTCATCGTCGTCAATAACTTCAGACAAATAAGTAGTAGAAAAGAATTTTTCTTTATCAGTAGCAATATTGTTAGAGTTAACTGAATTAGAAAGTTGTACGTACATTTCATATAATTCTGTATTCGCACTAGGTTTTACAGCGCAACCCGAAGTGACAAATAAGGACACGAGTAAGGCAACTCGAAACATATTAATTCCCCATTATTCTTTGTAGTTTTAATTCATAAGGTTGGTGCCGTCCCTTCCCTTCATAGCTCTAGCGGCTTGGCACAGAAGAACAGAGCATGAGGTAATAAGCTCTTCGATATCAGAGGGGAATTATGGAGTAGCGCTTGTTTTGTGCTATTCAAAGCACAAAACAAGCGCCGCGGAATAATGTCCCTCTCAAGCCAATTGTTAAAGTTTATTTTCAACAAGCCTAGCTCTCAAATCTGGCGGTGATACAAAAACGAATGAATTTCCATACTTTCTTTTTCTGAGAAGATTTAAATCATCAGACATTTTTAGCAAATCTGTTCTAGCAGTTTGATAGCTTATGGCATGGGATGCCTGATGCTCCTGAATTCTATAAATTGAGTTTGGATTCTTTAAGGCATGTTTCAATAAAGATAACTGTCTATGATTAAGCTGGCCTTTTGCTTTTGAATTATCCAATAGTTTTTCGGCTTCTTCTATTTCCGAAGCCTTCCTGTTTAAATATTCGTGTAATGAGGTTACGCCCTTTCTTATTACATCTGCTTGATGAATAAGAAAATAAGTTAAATCATTCTCATCGGTTTCTGCGTGTAAATAAGCTTTACCATACTTAACTGGTGCCTGTTTTATGATGCTAGAAATAGATACAAATTCCATCAACCAATAGCCATTCTTTGCCATCGACCAATAAAACAATGCTCTAGCCGTCCTACCATTTCCATCTACAAATGGATGATCATAGCCAATCATAAAATGTAAAATAATTGCCTTCACAACTGGATGAATGAATTCGTTGTCATTTGCACTATTTGCAAAGTCGCATATTCTACTTAATCTTTTTTCGAGTTCATTCGCATCAGGAGGTGTATGAAGAACTGCGGATTCACTGGTATCTACAACGTGTATATCATCTTCAGAATCTCTTAGTTTTCCCGCCTTATTTGGATCTTCCAGCGTCCCTTTCGTTAAGACTTCATGTAAATGAAGAATCAGCGAAGGAGTTAATTCTTCCTCTCTATAGTCTCTAATCACACCCATGGCTTTATAGTTATTAAAAATCATTTTTTCACTATGATCTTTAGGCTCCCGCCCTTGCCTCAACATTTCTTTAGCAACATTCCGTGTTGTAGATGCTCCTTCTAACTGACTAGAGCTAATTGATTCTTCAATCAATGAACTTACAAGATAGGTGTCTCTTGTATGTGGGTTTGTAATAGGCTGATCCATAGTAATACTTCCAGCAGCGTTTTGATCTAGCCAATGCAGTTCCTTCTGGAGGGTATCAGGAACACAAAATGAAAAGGGATTACCTTTCTTATCGAGTAATGGGAGTTTCTTTGATATTTTTTGCCGAGCAGCCTTTGTAGCGAACCAATACTCTTCGCTAGTAAACCCCTCAGGTGTGGGCAGGTGTTTGATTTTTTCCCAATGCAGATATCTTCCCTTAGGATCAGTTGGGCCTATATCAGCACCAAGCACGAGGGCAATTTTAGACCTATCCTTCTGATTTATAATATCTTCTAGGATTTTAGAGGTAGCCCTAGGGCTTTCAGGTATTTTCACGATTATGGCTCATACTAACTTTTCGATGATTAGTATATAGCACACAAAAAGGGGGTTTACTAATTTTTTATATTTTAGTAATTGCTATGAATATTCCCAGGCCCCGCCAATAAACTATAACAGCTGTATAAACGTGACCCCATGTCACAATACATTCCAGATAAACATGACAGCAAGAATAAGTCTAAACTTGGGCGTTGATACGCCACATAGGGCTTGGCTATATCCGCTTAAGGATTATCAGACTGGCTTCCAGAGAAATTTAGGATACGAATGACAGTATCTGTTAGAGCAATTCAAAAGTTGAAAATGATGGCTTTTGAATACTGCTCAGAAAATCATATTGAAATATTCTGTTTGATCAAATCGCGTTCACTACAACTTAGTGGTGTTTGAGTTGTAACAACGCTTCAGCCTGTGAGAATTGTTTTGCATGGCGAAACTCCGTGAATAGTTTCGCTGCTTCTGGATATTGTTTTTTTAAATAGACTAGCCACTGTTTCATCCTGCCAAGTATTCTTAGATCATTAGTGTCTGGCTGTGTTTGCATGGCCTTGGCTAATTCTATGACTAGGCTGTTGACGTCATTCCAGGTCATCGGTGTTGCTGTGTCTTGTGACTGTGTGGCTTTTATTTGTCTGGCTAGGTCGGGTTGGGCAATGGCACCGCGGCCGAGCATAAAATTCTGGCAGCCACTGATTTCTTGGCAACGTAGAAAGTCTTCAACGCTGTTGATGTCACCATTGGCGACCATGGGAATTGAGAGTGTGTCGTTAATTTTGCCTAGCCATTCCCATCTGGCCGGATGTTTATAGCCGTCAACCTTGGTGCGGGCATGAACGGTGATAAAGCTGGCATTGGCAGTTTGTACCGCTTGGGCGTTTTCCAGGGCTAATTCAGTAGACTCATACCCTAGACGTATTTTTGCCGAGACGGGTATGCCTACCGGCACGGCTTTGCGGACTGCGTCGGTGATTTTAAAAATACGTTCGGGTTCTTTTAATAGCACGGCGCCCCCGGCCTTGCGATTAACAATTTTCGATGGGCAGCCAAAATTAATATCAATTGAGGTGGCGCCAAGTTCAACTGCTAGCTGGGCATTGTCGGCCATTACCTCGGCTATTCCACCAAGTAATTGAATGGTGACGGGGGTGCCAGAGCTTGTTTGGCTGTTGTGAACTAATTCTGGGCAAATACGATGAAACAGGTGTTCTGGTAGCAACTGGTCTGTTACGCGTAAAAACTCGGTGACACAATACTGATAACCACCAATGCGTGTGAGGATGTCGCGCATATGATGATCGATGAGGCCTTCCATCGGGGCGAGGTATATTTTCACTTGATTTGGCCTGCTTGAAGAGTGGGGGGATTATATCGCAGTATGGGGTTTCAGAAATGGCTGAGATTGGGCGTATATGAAGAAAAAGAAGATTTTATGTCTGCACGGTTATGCAATGAATCGCGACTGGTTTCGCCAATGGCTGCAACCTGTCGAACAAGCGCTGCAATCGAAGGCTGATTTTGTCTATGCTCAGGGGCCGATTGCCTGTCCGGAATATGAGGTGCGGGCAATGGTGAAACAGTTTCAGTTTAAGATGCCTGCTGATCGAATTGGGGCGGATTTGAATTGGTGTTGGTATCGGGCAACGACAGGCAAGCCACCACATTATATTGGCTTGGACGAGACGCTGCAGTGGTTGCACCTGTTTGTTGAGCGTGAAGGGCCGTTTGAAGCTGTGTTGGGCTGGAGCCAGGGGGCCGTGATGGCGGCCATCATGGCGGCACAACAACAGAATGGTGTTGGCCATGATTTTGGTTTGAAGTGGCTGCTGCTGTGTGGTGGCTTCTTACCTGGAGACCCTGAGATCAAACGCTTGTTTAAGCCTGTTATCCAGTTGCCCAGCTTGCATGTGGTGGGTAAGTTGGAGTCTGATTTTATGCGCCAGCGCGGTCTAAAGTTGCATGCTGCGTTTGATGCGGCGGACTGGCTTGAGACGCCGGTTGGGCATGTGTTGCCACTGAAATATCCTGATTATATGAATCGCATTAGCGAATGGGTGGCCGAGCAGCTGGCCTAGCTGGAAAGCATCAGTCAGGTGAATTGGGCGTGGCCAGCTGACGGGCCGAGTGGCAGGCGAAAAAGAAAAGGCTGCCAGCAATGGCGCCAATAATGACTGCGCCAGACAAAATAAATGCAAAGAAAATGATTCCAGACGCATACAGGCTGCCGTCTTTGCTGAGTTTTGCGCGGCGCCCGCCGAATATAAGGGTGGGTATAAGCAGAACAAAAAAGATGATGTGTCTAGTGATATCTTGTGTTAGCACGGACTTAATGTTTTTGGCTGAATTTATTTGTCTGAATAGAACTTCTAGTTTTTCTTTATCTGCGGCGGTGACGTTTTGTTTGTGTTTAAGGGTCTGATAAAGCGCATCATATTCCCGCATGGTGGCAGAGGATGCCTCTTGCAGAAAAAGGCTGGATGAATATGAAAACAAAGCGGCAATGATGGTGATTAGGATCAGCTTGTATATTTGTTTCATATTTAATCTAGCCAGTTACTTCTTGATGAAGCTGCGTACCTTCTCGCGATATGTAATATGACACTCGGTACAGCTTCTGGCCAGATTCGCATATTGTTTAAGTGTTCCTGTGCGGTCCGCCTTGTCGGCAGCTTTCATCAATTTAAGGGCGTTTTGACGAACCCGGTCTTCATGTAGTTTGAAGGTCATAGCCTCTAGTTTAAGTTTGTTGAGTAGGGCGATACGTTTTTCCAATTCTGGCCCGGGATGATAGGCAATGTCTTCAGCTATATTGCTTACCTGACCGTAGTCCTCAATCATTATGCCAAAGAGTATGTTTTGCATGTTGTTAACAAGGTCGAGCATCACCTCGCTGTAGCCGCTTTCGGTTATTATCCCCTTTTCAGAAGCCTGTGTTGGTGGCACCAGAATAAATAAAAGCATGCCGATGAGTGCCGTTTTGATTTTGATCATTTTTTTTAGCCTCTCTGTCATTGTCTATTCAAGGGTGTCGGCAGCAGTTGTTATTTTTTTCACGTGATGAGTGTGGAGTGATGTCTTTGGGTATATTTTTGGTTTTCGGATACACCTTTTCAACCCATTCTGTCACGGAATCCCCGTCTCTTTTGTAAACACAGCGCAGAGGTTTTTGGCTGTTAAATCAAACCTGCAAAGTAATTTCCCCGTGTGGCGGTGTTGTTTGTTAGTGTCTCGTTAGTATGTCAAAAGAGGTTTTCCACAATGTCATGCTCGGTGGTTGCCCCGCTCGCAATTAAGTTAAACTCATTGGTCTGGATCTAAGCCAGAAATAGTTAGGTGTTGCTTTAGTCTTTCTGGGGCAGGCTTAATTCAAGCCCAGCGCTATCAAGGTGATTTTGCTCCTCTTCCAGGTCTGCCAGCGTCAGTGGGTGTTGTTCCAGCCACTCTGGTTTGAGTCGCAATTCAATTTTTTCATCGCTAAAATTGATTTTGAAGTTGGGCAGGTCATTGTCGCTACGACTGCGATGCAGAATCACTGCCAAACGTAAAATTACTGAGAGTTGTTTGACTGGTTTGCTGATGCGCTTGGGTAATTCCTTATAGAGTTTGATTGGCAGTTTGCGTCGATGGCTGAGCACCAGGGCGGCGAGAAAACGTTGCTCTTGTTGTGAAAAACCGGCCAGGTCTGAGTGTTCGATAATGTAGGCGGCATGTTGGTGATGACGGTTATGGGCAATGTCTAGACCGATTTCATGCAGCTCAGAGGCCCAGCCCAGCCACTCTTCGGCCTCGTCGTAGTTAAGCCCTAAGCTGTCCTTAATTTGCTGCAAAATATAGTGGCTGGTTTGTTTGATGCGCTGCGCCTGGGCTTGGTCGGCATGATAACGTTCGGCTAGATGGGCGATGCTAGCATCGCGAATGTCTTGATCTTTGAGTCGGCCGAGCAGGTCATGTAGCAGGCCTTCACGTAGGGCGCGGTCTGATACTTCCATCTGTTTGATGCCCAGCGCTTCGAAGGTGGCTAGCAAAACAATCATCCCACCGATAAACACCGGGGTGCGTTCGTCGCTCAGGCCATCCAGTTTGATTTGATCAATGTGTTCGAATTCGGCGAGTGCTGTGATGAGTTTTTGTAGTCCTTCCAGGGTGATATTGTCGTTACCCCATCCCGCTGCGTTGATGACCTTGATGACGGCGCGAATGGTGCCTGAGGCGCCGATGGCCTGATCCCAGCCGCGTTTTTTGAATTTGCGTACGTAGGGTTCGAGTTCGGTAAGGGCAAAGGTGCGCGCGTTGGCTATTTTTTGCGGGCTGATTTTGCCATTGCCAAAAAAGCGTTTGCTGACGCTGACGCAGCCCATTTCTAGGCTTTCCATAAAGATGGGGCCAGCATCGTTGCCGATGATCAGTTCGGTGCTGCCGCCGCCAATATCCATCACCAGACGTTGCTGGTCGGCGACGGCCATGCTGTGGGCAACACCTAGGTAGATCAGACGGGCCTCTTCAACGCCGGCGATGATGTCGATAGGGTGGCCGAGCGCCTCTTCTGCCAGGCTTAAAAATGAGTCTGAATTGCTGGCATTGCGCAGGGTGTTGGTGCCGACAGCGCGGACGCTGCCAGGGGGGAAGTCAGCTAAGCGTTGGCCAAACTTTTTCAGGCATTCCAGTGCCCGTGTCTGGGTTTCTTCGCAAATGACATTGTTTGCATCAATGCCGCTGCCAAGCCGCACTGATTCTCGAATCTTGTCCATGACCGCCAGTTGGCCATTTTGGATACGGGCCACGATCATGTGAAAGCTGTTGGAGCCAAGATCGATGGCGGCGGCGAATTCTGGTGTGGTCTTGGGCACTATAAAAATCTACCGTTGCTTGTATTTGTCAGTGTATCGGTTTTTGTCCTATCGCGAAAATAAAATGCTTACGCACATCCTTTTATATCGCTTGGGCGAATGATCTGTTTCAGCTTTCCTGATTCAGGTGCGAGCTGGTGCCAGTCATCCGGTAAGGCGATATGCGCCAGTGTTGCTGTGCCCATCAGTTTTCCCGTCGACGAGAGCGGCAGGTTTGGGCCGCATAGGTAAGCCAGTAGTTGTTCCAGTCCGGGGTTATGGCCGACCAATAAAATCTGGTCCATGTCATCCGGGCACTGGCTTAAGACATCCAACAGAGCGTTCAGGCTGGCCAGATAAAGGCGCTGGTCAAACTGGATTAGTGACTCGGGCAGGTTGAGTTTGTTGTGCAGACCGGTCATGGTTTCGCGGACTCGCAGGGCCGGGGAGCAAATCGCCCACTCGGGTTGTATGTGTTGTTGTTTCAGCCACTGGCCAATCAGCGCGGCGGACTTATGACCGCGCTGATTGAGTGGTCGGTCTATATCTAGTTGGTTGGGGCTGTCCCAGCCTGATTTGGCATGGCGCAACAACAGCAGTGACTTCACTCTGGTTTGTCCTAGTCGTCTTGATCGGTGCGGCTAAAATCGCTGCCATGACACTTGGGACAGGGAGGGATGTGACCGGAGGCATGGAAATGTAGCAACTCACCGCAGCCGACGCAGACCAGGGTGCCGGGGCCGGTGATCTCGCCGGTTCGATATGAGGATGCCTCGGCCAGTTCTTCTTCAAACGCAAGCATGTCCAGTTTGGCTTGGTCGGCGACGCTGAGGAACATTTCCAGCAGCTGGTTTTCGATAAGCTCCAGATCAAACAGCAGCCAGTCTTTTAGTTCCTGTGTCTCGTCGCTAGCCAGGTATTTGCCAGCATCCTGCAGGTCGCGGCGCAGGAATTCCCCAATTTTGATAGCCTCTTCGCGGCTTATTTCGCCCAGTTCTACCGCTTTCTCCTCAGCGGCTTCGATGGCCTTGTGTAGCAGCGGCTCTGTGGCTTTTTCTGCCTTGGTCAGTGCTTCGCTAACGCGGATCATCATCTGGTTGTAGGCATGTACCAGTTTTTCGTTATTTTGTCGGCTGTCTCCGCTCATGGTTATCTCCTTCCTGTTGATTCCATACCTACAGTGTTGAACCTAGAGCGAAAAAGTGCAAGCGTGTTGTGAGTGCAAGCACGGTGAGGCAGTACAAGTAGCGGGCTGCATACGGTATCATTCCGGCTTTGTTGTATTAATTAGAATGGGTGATCAAAGGTGACAATGGACGCGCAATATTCGGCCGCAGCGGTTGAACAGGCAGCCCAGGACTACTGGGAACAAAACAAGACCTTTAACGTGACAGAGGATGCTTCCAAAGAGAAATATTACTGTCTGTCCATGTTTCCTTACCCCAGTGGCCGTCTGCATATGGGGCATGTGCGTAACTACACCATTGGCGACGTCATCAGCCGTTTTCAGCGTATGCAGGGCAAAAATGTGATGCAGCCGATGGGGTGGGATGCCTTTGGTCTGCCAGCTGAGAATGCGGCAATCAAGCATGGTGTCGCTCCCGGTAAGTGGACGCGCGAGAATGTCGATTACATGCGTGCCCAGTTGAAACGGCTTGGTTTTGGTTATGACTGGGACCGTGAACTGGCCACCTGCAATCCGGATTACTACCGCTGGGAACAGTGGTTATTCACCAAATTGTTCGAAAAGGGTGTGGTCTACAAAAAGACCGCTGCGGTGAACTGGTGCCCCAATGACCAGACTGTGCTCGCCAACGAGCAGGTCATCGACGGCTGCTGCTGGCGTTGCGATACCGCCGTTGAGCGTAAAGAAATTCCGCAATACTTCATGAAGATCACCGATTATGCCGACGAGCTATTGGCCGACCTGAACCAGCTCGATGGCTGGCCTGAGCAGGTGCGCACCATGCAGCGTAACTGGATTGGCCGCTCAGAAGGTCTGGAGATCGACTTTGCTGTTGAGGGCAAGGACGAAACCTTGCGGGTCTTTACCACCCGTCCCGATACCCTGATGGGGGTCACCTATCTCGCTGTTGCCGCCGAGCACCCGCTGGCTCTGGCCGCTGCCGAAACTCATCCTGAATTGGCCGCCTTTATCGATGAATGTAAAAAGACTGGCACCGCCGAGGCCGAGCTGGAGACCATGGAGAAGAAAGGTGTCGCCACCGGTTTTAACGCTGTTCATCCTGTCACTGGCGAGAGTGTTCCTGTCTGGGTCGCCAACTTTGTCTTGATGGGCTATGGCACCGGTGCGGTGATGTCGGTACCGGCCCATGATCAGCGCGACTGGGAGTTTGCCAAGAAATACGGTTTGACAATCAAACAGGTGATTGCGCCGCTCGCTGAAAGGGATATCAAGGGCTGTATCAATACGGCGCGGGGCGGGGTGACGACAGTCATGGAGGTTGATCTGGAGAAGCAGGCCTTTACTGAGAAAGGGGTGTTGATCGACTCCGGTGACTTCAGTGCTATGTCGTCCGAAGGTTCTTTTGCTGCCATTGCCGATTATTTGAGTGCTCAGGGCAAGGGCGAAAAGAGGGTCACCTTCCGCCTGCGCGACTGGGGTGTATCACGCCAGCGTTACTGGGGCGCGCCGATTCCAATTGTTAACTGCCCTGATTGTGGTGCAGTGCCTGTGCCGGAAGATCAATTGCCGGTATTGCTGCCGGAAGATGTGGTCCTGGATGGCATCCAGTCACCGATTAAGTCTGATCCGGCCTGGCGTCAGTGCGATTGTCCCAAGTGTGGAATAGCGGCCGAACGCGAGACCGATACCTTTGATACCTTTATGGAATCGTCTTGGTATTTCGCCCGTTATTGTTCGCCTAAAGACGATCAGGCTATGTTGAGCGAGGCGGCTAAATACTGGCTGCCAGTGGATCAATATATCGGCGGTATCGAACATGCCATCCTGCATCTGCTCTATGCTCGCTTCTTTAATAAACTTATGCGTGATGTCGGGCTGATAGAAAATGATGAGCCGTTTAATCACCTGCTGACCCAAGGCATGGTGCTGAAAGATGGCGCCAAGATGTCCAAGTCGAAAGGCAATACGGTCGATCCACAGCAGCTGATTGAGAAGTACGGTGCCGATACCGCCCGCCTGTTCATGATGTTTGCAGCGCCGCCGGAGCAGTCTCTGGAGTGGAATGACTCTGGGGTGGATGGTGCGGCACGCTTCCTGAAGAAAATCTGGACCTTTGCCCAGAATAATCAGCTTGTACTCGGCGCAAGTAAATCTATTGATGCCAGCAAAGCCGATGACGGACAAAAGGCCTCGCGTCGTGAAGTGCATGAGGTGTTGAAGCAGGCGCTGATCGATTTCGACAAGCAGCAGTTCAATACGGTAGTGGCGGCCTGCATGAAGATCATGAATGTCTTGCCTGCGGTCAAGGAGGGGGGTGCACAGGCAGCAATCATCAACGAAGGTTTTAGTATCGTATTGCGGCTGTTGTCACCTATTGCCCCGCACATTAGTCACGCGCTGTGGCGTGAGCTGGGTTACGGTGATGAAGTTCTTGATGCTGATTGGCCGGTGGTGGATGAGGCAGCCTTGGTACGTGATTCCATCGAAATGGTGGTTCAGGTCAACGGCAAGATGCGCGGCAAGATACAGGTAGCTGCCAGTGCAGACAAAGGCAGTATCGAGGCCTCGGCGCTGGCCAATGAAAATGCAATTAAATTCATCGAAGGCAAGGACGTGCTCAAGGTGATCGTGGTGCCCGGCAAGCTGGTGAATATTGTTGTTAAAGGCTAAACACAAACTAAATCAGGTCGCGCTCAGTCGGGTTTTTGTCTGGCTATTGGCTGCAGTGTGTGTGATGTCGTTGTTACAGGCGTGCGGCTGGCGTTTGCGTGGCTCATTGGATGTTGATATGACATTGCCAGCGATGCAGCTACAGTTTCAGCAAGCCAGTGCGGTGTTGAAACGAGAATTGCGACAGTCGCTTGAATCGGCCGGCATAAGCTTGAATGACGATGCCGGGCTGGTATTGGTTGTCCACAGTGAAAGCCAGGGTCGTCGGGTGTTGTCCGTTAATAGCAGCGGCAAGGTCAGCGAATACGAACTGCAATACGAACTGCTGTTTTCTGTGCGTGATGGCCAGGGTGAAAACCTGATCAGCAATCAGCGCATCAGTCAGCAACGTGATTATCAATTTGATGAGGCGGCGGTGCTGGCTAAGGGTGAGGAAGAGCGACGTTTGTTTGATTTCATGCGCCGGATGTCGATTCAGAGTCTGATGCGTCGCCTGCAAGCGGTTGCTGCAAGCAAAGCGGATGCCGCAGAAGCACCTATCGATGCAAATTAAGCCAGAACAACTCAACGGCCATCTGGCCAAGGGCATGGCGCCCATTTATTTTGTCAGTGGTGACGAACCGCTGCTGGTGCAGGAGGCCTGCGATGTCATTCGCGCCGCTGCCCGTCAGGCGGGTTGCACCGAGCGCGAGGTGCATCATGTCGAGGCGCGTTTTGACTGGCAGGGTTTTCTCCAGTCCGGTGATGCCATGTCGCTGTTTTCTGATCGCAAACTGATCGAGCTGCGCCTGCCCACCGGCAAACCCGGTGCTGAAGGCAGCAAGGCCCTGCAGGCCTACGCCGAACGCCCCTTGGAAGACAATATTCTGTTGATCATCTCCGGCAAGCTTGAAGGCACAGCCAAGAATTCCAAATGGTACAAAACCCTGGATAAGGCTGGCGTCATGGTCACTATTTGGCCGATGAATCTGGGGCAGTTGCCTGGTTGGGCCATGCGGCGGATGAAGGAAAAAGGCCTGCAACCTAGCCAGGATGCCGTATCGCTGTTGGTAGAGCGGGTCGAGGGCAATCTGCTGGCCTGCGCCCAGGAGATCGAAAAGCTGCTGTTGTTGCGTGGTGTTGGGGCTGTTGATATCGAAGCGGTGGCGGCCAGTGTCGCCGATAGTTCCCGTTTTGATATCTATAAATTGGTCGATGGCGCCTTGCAGGGTGATGCCGCCCGCACCAGTCGCATCATTCATGGTCTCAAGGGTGAAGGGGTCGAACCCGTGTTGCTGCTGTGGGCGCTGAGTCGTGAGATACGGGCCATGGAAAGCATGGCCTTCGAACTGTATCAGGGTGCCAATATCGGTTCGGTGCTGGCCAAAAACCGTGTCTGGGACAATCGCAAGCCCTTGGTGCAGACCGGCCTAAAACGTCATTCGTTGCCGCAATGGCAGGCCATGTTAAAACGCTGTGCCGAAGTCGATGCCATGATCAAGGGTGCCAGGGTGGGCAATGTCTGGGATGAGTTGCTGGAGTTGAGTTTATGGTTGGGGGGGGTACAGCTTCACCCCGGCGTAAAACGTGCGACTTAAATCCAGGTTGGGCTGAAACAAATGAAGCCCAACATTGCCGCAACCAAGACTAGCTCTATCATCCGCAACAATAAGGCTTGAGCGGCTGATGTATGGCCGACACATCAAACCGGTAATTTTGCTGACGCTGCTCTGCCTGCTCAGCGCCTGCAGCTCAACCTCGCAACTGCTCTCAAAAGATAACTACCAAAGTAGCCTGCGTGCCTTGGGTGAGGGTGATCTTGTTGAAGCGCGCGATCATCACCCTAGCGGTGAACGTGGTGCCTTCATCACCACGCTGGAGCGTGCCTATCTGAATTTACTCAACGGCAAACCAGAGATCGATGACTTGCAACGTTATGCCGATCTGGTGAGTGAGCGTGTGCGCTACGATGTCAGCCGCGAACTCAACTCGTTCTTCTATCTGCAGACCCCGGAAGATTATTACGCCTCGGAACACGAAGTGATCTGGATGCACCTGTTGCTGAGCTGGGGCTATTCGCTGCGCCATGATTATGTAGCCGGCTGTGTCGAGGCGCGTCGTGCCAACGATTTTCTCACCTCTTCGTGGAGCGAAGAAGGCCGTTTTGATGATCCGTCACTGCGCATCGTTTCCGGCTTTATGTGGGCCTTATGCGGAGACTGGAACGAAGCCGTGGTCGATTTCCGCGCTGCACAATATTTAAACCCCGAACTCGAATGGCTCAGGCAACTCAGCGAACGCAAAACACCACCGCGGCATTTGATCGTAGGATTCGGCGGCATCGGCCCGGAACCACACTGGAAACCAGGGCTCGACACTGGCCTGTTACGTTCGCTGCGCAATATCGATTTCAAATACAGCGGCGCACAATCCGTTCCCCGGCTTAAAACAGACAACGGTACAGAATTGCTCAACCATCGTGGCCCACCCTCTGCCCCTTGGTATG
>CAMYNQ010000062.1 GCA_947259785.1 uncultured Chromatiaceae bacterium
CCGTTATGAGGATCGCTTGGCCAGGGCGCTGGCGGCGGTGATTAACATTGTTGACCCGGATGTGATCGTGCTGGGTGGTGGTGTTTCAAATATAGGTAGCCTTTATCAACGGGTGCCCAAGCTATGGGGGCAGTATGTGTTTTCTGATACTGTGGCGACGCATCTGCTGCCGGCCAAATTTGGTGATTCCAGTGGTGTGCGTGGTGCAGCCTGGTTGTGGCCGACGGAATAGTTAGGTTGTTTGCTTGATTTCTAGATTTGCTTTTTCACGATGCGAGTTGTCTTATTTTGCATTGTGGTGGTCAATCGGTGTGGCTCTGGTCATGCTGGTTTTTTATCTCTCATTAACGCCTGTTGCTATCAATGTTGAACGTTTTGAATACGGCGACAAGGTTGGTCACTTTTTCTCCTATTTCATACTGATGAGTTGGTTTGCCCAGCTCTATCAGCAGTCGCGCCATTTATTGTTACTGGTTTTGTTTATTGCAATGGGGGTGTTGATCGAGCTGTTACAGGGACAGACTTCGTACCGTTTGTTTGATTATGCCGATATTGCCGCCAATAGTTTTGGCGCTGTATTTGCCTGGAGTCTGGCCAAGACTGCTTACGCCAGCCTGTTGCTTAGGTTGGAGCAAAAAGTCTTAAAGCCGGTTGGTTAGCAAGGCCGTTTTTTGTTGTTGTGTCTGGCGGAGGTAGGCGTAAAGGCCGGCGAGCAACCACAGCCCCAGGCAAAACCAGATTGGATAGAGGATGGCGTAAACCAGTGGCGCCAGGGCGATGCGGGTTAGCCATGCCAGGCTTTCATTATCAGAGATGTATTTCGCCAGTCGTGGTGAGTATTGGTAATAGAGATCAACAAACATTCTGCCTGCGGCATTGCTGAGCAGATATTCATCACGAAAGTCACGCAGGCTGCTGACATGTGGATGCAGGAATGAACCATAGGCCGCGGTGGCGATAAAGCAGCGGTCGATGGTAATTGTTTGATCTGCGCCAGCAGTATTGTTGCTGAAATCCGGGTCGCGTTCATCGGCCTTGGTGCGGGCGATATTGCGCAGATTGATCTCGGCCTGTTGTGGCTCTATCGATATGCTTATGTTGACCTGTGCACCGATCTTCATGCTGCCTATGTTGCAGCGGATAATGGGCGGATCGAGTTCGGACTTGCCGCAGCCCCCCTGGCTGCTGGAAACATGGCGAAAAAGTGCGTTGGGCGGCAGCCAGTCGGTTAGCTGGACATTGTTGGCGGGATTAGGGCCATGGTTAATGACGCTAAGCTCATAGGTCATGGGGATGTCTTTTTTCAATGTTTCCGGTGTGCTGTACATCGTCAATTCAAGATCAGCCAGGGGCGGCTGGCTTGGGCTTGCATACAAGACCGGTGTTAGCAGGTAACCGCTGGGCTGACCATTGAAGTTGCCCCAACCAACAATATGCCCCATGTTGTCGATATCTGTGGCATCGCGTAGATCCCAGTCTGGGTCTTCGAGGATGTCATTAAGGGCCAGCATCTTGTTGACTTGTGATATCAGACCTTCGCTCATGAGTTCCCATTGACTGCCTGCTGCCACGTCGTGGATTTTATAGACGCCATCGATTTCAGTGCCGGCAAAGTAGTGGGTGATGGGGGCGGTAGGGGTCGAAAGATCATAAGCAATGGCAACGGCAAAGACGCTGGTATTGTCCAGGGTGTCTGTGCTAGCACCTATCGTATTGAGTTTCGCCCAATCCCAGCTAGGGTCAAAAGCACCTGTGAGTTTATAAATGCCGCCTTTGGTGCCAACAATAAAATCACCGTCAAGATTGGCGCTACCATCTGCTTTTGTTGAATCATGGGCAATATCAAAGATGCTTATGTTGCCCAGGTTGGTAGTGCTTCCACTATTAAGACTCTGCCAGCTTTGGCCCTGGTCATTGCTGCGCCACAGCCCCGTTGAGGTGCTGGCGGCGATGATCATTTTCTCATCATTCGGATTGATAATCAGTTTGACGATGTCGGTGTTCTCATTGTTGGCATTTACGAGGCCGACGTTGATGGGCACCCAGTTGCGGCCCTGATCACTGCTGCGATAGACACCATCGGCGGTACCGGCATAGAGGATCTTTGGGGTGGTAACAGTGTCCAGGGCCAAGCTGTAAACAGACAGATTGGCCAGGCCGTTGCTTGATGTTTGCCAGCTGGCAGCACTGTCGGTGCTGCGATAGACGCCACCGAGTGTGGCGGCATAGAGGGTTGCGGGTGTCTCGGTAGTGTCAGCCACGAGTGCTAGAATGTTGCGATGGTTCATGCCGCTATTTTTAGCGGTCCAGTTTGAACCGTTGTCATCAGAGGCGAACACCCCTTGGTCAAATGAACCTGCCCAAATCTGCGTCGGTGAGGTTCTGTTGTCGTAAGCGACGGACACAATTTGTGGGCCATTATGTGCCGCCTGCCAGGTTGAGTTGGCGACGGTTGTGTTTGATGTGATTGAAAACACGCCTCTTGAGCCGCCTGCATACACTTTGTTTTCATTAGGATTGCTGTGTGGTATGACGGTTAAGTCAAAGATATCGCTAGAGGAAATGCCAGGGGTGATAGCTGTCCAGTTAGTCCCTAGCGTTGAGCTGCTGTCATCAGAGCGTTCGATTTCACCATCGAAACTCGAAGCATAGAGTGTGCTGCCATCACTAGTCAGTGATAGTGATAGAGCGCCTCGGCCGGTAAAGTTATCGTGTTGTTGCCAGTCTTCGCCCGGAAAGGTGCTGCGGCTATAGAGTGAGTCGTTGGTGCCAACATAGAGTATGGCGGGGTCAACGTTATCGTTAATGACCAGGCTGTTTATAACTCGGGTTAGTAGGCCGTCATTAATGCGCTCCCACTCAATTGATTCGGTAATATTTCTGCCAATGTACATGCCGCTGCCATTACTGCCAGCATAAATGATGGACGGGTCATTGCTGTCGAATTTGACCGTGGTCATATGTCTACTAAATAGACGGGTATCGCCTTGGCCGTTAAGCTGCCCCCAGCTGGCACCGTTGTCAGTTGAACGATAAATGCCATTTGAGGTGGCGACAAAGATGTAGCTTTGGCCTGCGGCAGGGTTAGGTTGTGCCGCAAATACAAAGCTGCCAAAGCTGCTTGAATCATCGCCTAGGGACCAAGTAACACCGTCATCGTGGCTATAAAAAATGCCGACGGCACTGCCAACGTAAATATGATCGGGATTGTTTTCGTCAAAATAAACAGCGTAGGTAGCAAACTCGCTGGGGAAGTCTTCATCCAAGTCTGTAATGGTGTCGGTGATATTGACAGGGTCCCATTGATCACCGCCATTATTGGTGACGTAAATGCCGCTGTCTGTCGGGACGTAGATCCTGCTGCTGTCGGTTGGATGAATGGTAAGGTCATTGATGGTCACTTCAGGCAGGCCGTTGTTTTTTTTGCCCCAGGCCTCGCCTTTGTCCTGACTTTTGGAAACGCCATTGCCACTCGTGCTGCTTGTGTAAACTACATTAGGGAGAGAGGGGTCTGCATAGATGTAAAGTCTGTCGATGCCTGATGTGTCATAGAGAAAGGCGCGCTCGTCGCCATTGAGCCGGATTGACTGGCCAACAATAAGGCCATCGTTATTGATTGCCTTGGCGCTGCTATCAATGTCGTGATTGATGCTGCCCAGGTTTACCAGGCCCTGAAACTCGGCGGCAAAAATAGCGCGTTTGCCGCTGTAATTATTGCTGCTATTGAAGGCGGTACCGACCACAGCATTTTTTTCGTTAATGTCATGCCCTTCACTATGTTGATAGCCATCAACCCTGCCGAGGCTGTGCATTGTGCTGCCATCAAAGCGATATGCCAGGATGCTGCCTTGCTCGTCTTCTGCGCCGCCGGTAATGTTGCTGCGCTCATTGATATGGTTGCCCCAGGCATTGGCACCGCCTAGTGTGCTGAGTGTGCTTAGATTGCCGCTAAAAATATCGTAGCTGAAGGCGCGTTGATAGCTGTCTTCGGTTTGACGCACACCGACGATTTCATTAAAGCTGTTGATACCACGGGCTTCCAGCAGGCCGTTGAATGGTGTTAGTTCGTTTGATAAGTCATCATTGTTATCCCATAGCAAGGCTTGGGTGGGAGGGATGCTGTAGCCAACGGTGAAGCCACTTTCATTGGAGTCGAGGGCGTAGCCCAGGGTGTTTAGTGATGTCAGGTTTGAGTCATGATAAATCGTCGCAGTTGAACTGGCATCACTTGCTTCGCAGGCGTTGGTGCTGGCACTGCTACTACAGCCGGTAATGGTGCCGTTTTCATTGATGCTTAGCGGGTAGAAATTGGCACCAAGGTCGGTGATTACATAGTCACTGGCAGCGCAGACACCCGCGAACGTCAGCGTAGCGACAAGTGCTATCCATTGTAGTCCGGCCAGTGTGAATTTGCCGGGATGGTGCGGTGGTCTGCTTGTTGTCATGAGTTTGATTTTTGCAACGTCATGCTGACGTTAGACACTCTATTTAGAAAGAGATTCACAGTGTGTATTTGTTTATACCTGTTCGTCAGCGATTTGCCTAAGACTGGCAACACCAAGCCCAGCTTGATTGGCTTGTTTCAGCGCTCGTTGCAGCCGTGCCGGAGCAGAACGCCCCATGCATTTATGTTCTGGGTCACCCTCAAAGGCTTCTAGCATACCTTCAACCAGGCGTTCACGAGGCAGCTCCTCATTGACCAGTGTTTCCTGGATATCCATCACATTGTCGGCAACGGTACGAGCAACGTCTTCATGGTTACGCCATAGCTCAGAGACTGTGCCACCGGTCTTGAGGCCGGCAATATTAGTGGTGATGATGTAGACATTTTTACGCACTAATTCATATTGCATTTCTTCCTCTGAACTGACGACATGGCAGGGAATATTGATGCTGCTCAGGCCTTGCTTGATTGTGTTGGCATGAGGGCCAAAGACAGGTGAGCTGATAAGTACCTTGGCATCCTGGCCCTTTTTCTTTTCAAACCAGACCGAGATGATGGTCGGGTTTGTGCAAGGGTGGGTCTGCCAGTCTCTTGGCAGTAGTTCGTTTTGCAGCAGGGCCAGTTTGTCATGCCACTGGCTAGGGATTTGCCGCAGCGTCGCCTGCAAGTCCTTTTCGCCCACGGCAACCAGCACAAATTCAGGTTCGGGGATGGTGTTTGCCTCGGCCTGCAGATTCATCTCGCGGGTGATTGGATAAACCGGGTGCCCTGTTCGCAGAAAACCGCGGCTGAATACGCCGGCCATTTCGCCAATGCCAATAACGACGATGGGTTTGTTCATGAGACAACCTTATTCTTAAAATCAATAGTTTGGAGTGGTTGCTTAGTATACCCAGGTCATGCAATCAAATCATTGTGGTTTGTCGAGACGCTAGGCGAAACGTGGCTGTCAGAATGGGGAGGCTCAGTGTTGATCTGTCCTGGTGTTGAGTGGGATTTCGACGACAAGGGGTAAAAACCAGTTGATTTGTTAATAGCGTGATTTATGTCCAGATCTTTACGAAAGGGTTTGCAACATATTGATGTTTTACAGTGAAGGTCTCGCTTGCGGCGTGACTGTCGAGTTTTTTTACAGTGGCAACTGATGCGTTCTCGACGATGCGGCACTACTCTAATGCTGTGTTATTAAAAACTCATAGAATACAGTTGGTTGGTGGTTAGAGGCATGTTTCTTGCTGCATTCCTAATATACAGTTTGACGCCGCATTCTGAGTGTCGAAGGTGTGGTATATTTAGCAGATATTTTTTCTGAAACAGTAGGCATATCAGGAGCACACAGATTATGAGTGACGACATTCGCAAGGGTCAGGATTCGTCGGATGCCCATGAAGAAAGCACTAAGCCGCAGACTGATGCGAGTGGTGCCGATCTTTCGCGGCGCAAAATTGCAAAGGCAGGACTTATTGGCGCGCCAGTATTGATGAGTCTTACCAGTAGACCTGCCCTGGGAGGGGTATGGTGTACTCCTTCGGCAGTTGGTTCAGGCGCCCACGCATCACATCAGCCTCAGCGTATAAGCTGTGGGGGATTTAGTCCCGGTGCTTGGAAGAACGACAACGGGGGCGGTGGTGATGATGCGGACGGCATAAAAACAACAATACGTTTTCAGTCATCTACAACGTTTACAGGACTTTGGGAGGATAATACCCCTGTCGCATGGACTGTAAACCCTACCCTGCAAGAAGTATTGGATATGGGTGGAAACGATGATCACCACGAATTTGCCACACACGCGGTAGCGGCCTATCTCAATGCCTACTATCAAACTCAAACGGGCTACTCAATGACTACGGCTGATGTTATCGGGATGGTAAACGATATTTTGCTCTATGGATCATTTACCCCGCCAGGCGCTTCATATTCCTGGGATGCGGAGCAGGTGGTGGATTTTATACAACAAACTTTTGCCTAATTACTAACAATTCAATCCATATTTTGTGTTGATGATTGAGCATAAGAAATGAGCGAGCCAGCCGTTTGGCGCGTTAATGGCGCATCTGAGCTAGATTGCTGGTATTGCGGTACTGAGGCCATGGTTTATCATGTGGATTCAGGCGATACTCATTGTCTCAGCCACTTTGCGGCTTTAACACTCGATCTGCTTCAGGATCGTTCACTAACGAGTGATCAACTGGCGGTCGATGTTGCTGCTAAGCTAGGTTTTGCCAAGCTAAATGCTGACATAAATTCATCAGTAATCACATCATTGACGGAAATGATGCGTGTCGGCCTAACTGAGCAGTTGTAGATATGAAGGTTTCAGCCCTGTCATCTGCTGAGCTGAACTCAGCACTGAAGCTTGGTGGCATATTCCTCCATACTTCTCCTTTTATTCTTCATTTGCGTTCAGATGTTCCCGCAGTTGCTACTGGTGTGCAGCGTTTGTATGCCGATTATAATCTGGATGCGGATAAGCAGTTTGCAGATTTCTATGTTGAAATTTCTACCCCAAAAAGCCTACGCCGCTGGATCCGTCCCCAAGCGAATTTCATTTTTGATGGTTATAGCCCGTTCACACCTTTGTCGCTAGAACATTCGTTTCCATTTTTTGAGTGGGGGGTAAACTGGTGTATCGCCAATAATTCACATCAATATCTTGTGTTTCACGCGGCTGCGGTGGAAAAGGGAGGTCGGGTAGTGATTATGCCCGGTGTACCAGGGGCTGGAAAAAGTACGCTCTGCGCCGCACTGGTTTGTCGTGGTTGGCGATTGTTGACCGATGAGCTGACATTGATTTCCCTTGAGGATAATACGGTAATGCCGGTACCTCGGCCCATTGGCTTGAAGAATGAATCGATTGATGTCATCAAGGCGTTTGAGCCAACGGCAGTATTTGGCGAGTCTTCCCCAGGAACCTCCAAGGGTACTGTGGCACACATGAAGGCGCCAACTGACAGCGTTGCACGTAGCAAGGAGCGTGCTGAGCCAGCGTTGGTTCTTTTCCCCAAGTATATTGCGGACGCGAAAACACAACTGGAGTCCGAATCAAAGTCTAGGGCTTTTATGCGGTTGATTGAGTATTCCTTTAATTACAATGTGCTAGGTGCAGAGGCTTTTCATGTGATGGGTAAATTGATGGATGCTTGTGATTGTTATGACTTTAGCTACTCAAAACTGGACGAGGCGGTTGAAGTGTTTGACGCTCTTTGCGCGTAAGGGCGCCGGCAAATGGGGATGAGTCATAAGATAGGTAGTTGTTGCGAAGTGTTGCTGCGTGTACTACATGCACCTGATTCAGCGGCAACTCTAGAATTAAAGGACTGGGACTTATTACTACGTCAGGCGCGTAGGGCCTCTCTATTATCTCGCTTGGCCATGGTTTTTGGTGGGGAAGCGATGATGGAAGCTATTCCTTTTCGTCCTGCTCAGCATTTGGTTTCTGCCCGTATGATCGCGATGGCCCAGAAGCGAGCGGTAAAATGGGAAGTGGAGCAGATTTGTCGCGCCTTAAATGGGGCCGGTATCCCAATTGTTTTACTAAAAGGGGCTGCATATGTCTGTGCTGATTTACCCGCAGGTCAGGGCCGCATATTTAACGATATTGATGTTCTGGTGCCGCGGGGGATGCTCGAGAATGTTGAGAAAGTTCTGCGTTTTAATGGCTGGGCCTCAACTGTTGAGGATGAGTATGACCAGCGTTATTACCGTCAGTGGATGCATGAGCTGCCACCGATGCGCCATGTAAAACGAAAAACCGTCATTGATGTTCATCACACAATCCTTCCAGAAACCGCTCGACTCCATCCCGATCCTGAAAAATTATTAGCTGGTATGCAGCTAGTGCCGGGATACGACAATGTCTACACACTCTCAAATATCGACATGATTCTACACAGTGCTACCCACCTTTTTCACGATGGTGAGCTTGAAAATGGCCTGCGCGACCTGGTGGACCTGGATGCACTGCTGCGCCACTTCAGCAAGGATGAAGGCTTTTGGGACCAGTTGGTTGAGCGTGCTGTCGAGATGGATCTGGCGCGTCCGCTCTATTACGCCTTACGTTATACCCAGCAGATGCTTCAGACACCGGTGCCGGGCGTGGCGATGATGGCGGCCGCAGCCATTGGTCGACCGCCAGCACCACTCGCCTGGTTAATGGATGTCTTGTTTGCACATGCCTTAATGCCGGACCATCCCAGTTGTGATGATGCCCTTACGCCACTGGCGCGTTGGATGCTGTACATTCGTTCTCACTATTTACGGATGCCATTCCATTTATTGATTCCACACCTGGTTCGCAAGGCCATCAAAAAACGTTTCAGTCCTGCACCGCTAGATGAGCCGAAACTGGAAGACAATTAAACAATATGAGCCAATCGACTACCATTATCGACCTGATCCGCCACGGTGAACCCGTCGGTGGCAGTGGCCGCTACCGCGGTCAGATCGACGACCCCCTGAGTGAAAAGGGCTGGCGTCAAATGCGTGAGGCCGTGGCTGATCATTGTCCCTGGCAGAGCATTGTCAGCTCGCCGCTGAGTCGTTGTGCGGCTTTTGCTGAGGAGCTGGGGCAGCGTCACCGTCTGCCGGTGTCGTTTGATGAACGTCTGGTAGAGATTGGTTTTGGTGAGTGGGAAGGTTGTAGCAAAGATGAAATTTCGGCGCAGAATCCGCAGGCATTGCAAAACTTTTATAACGACCCGATTGGCTTTTGTCCGCCCGGGGCTGAAGCCCTGGCTGATTTTGAAAAACGCATCACCGCTGCCTGGCAGGCTTTGTTACAGGATTATGCCGGTCAGCATGTGTTGGTGGTTGTCCATGCCGGTGTCATTCGTATGTTGGTACGCCATGTTCTGGCGGCACCACTGGAAAGTATGTTCCGCATCAGTGTTGCCAATGCCGGGATCAGCCGTTTTCGTATCGATGGTGTCGGTGAGCAGGCATTGACTAGTTTGATATTTCACGACGGGCAGCTTTAACATCCGATTTCGGAATGTTAGACAGGAGCTCTGTAGAGAGTTGCCTCCACTATTTCTATTGTTTCAAAATGTGATTTCTTGATACACATTACTTCTGCATATTTTCTCTAGCTAAAAACCCCAAGCAACAAAACGCTATGCTCTCTGAAGTATGGCGTATTTTTTATCGGGATCGGTCATTCAATAGCAGGGGCATCAACTGACGATCCGGCCCAATGGAATGCTCGCTCCTTTCCGAATTTAGCCCAACGGCAAATTAATAATGTCGATATTCAAACACCGATTTCAATAGACGGTTGGCGATCAACGCTGGCTATTAAAGGTTCTGTGAACCCGGCAATCAAAAGCTTCATGGCGAAGTGGCATAGCTTTTGGTTACTGGCTTGATGCCATTGTTAACGCTGGTGAGCCCGCTGAAACATTAACGTGTGTCCTGTAGAGGTTAGGCGGCGTTTACAAAACCAGGGGAAGTACATTCATAAAACCCTAGCTGGAATGCGCTAGAGCTTCCGGCTTTATGAGCCAATTCGGGGGTGTAAGTGGTTGGACAAACGCCATCTTATTTCCTACCCTTTTACTGAGTTAATGGAAAGTACATCTATTCTACGGAGGGAATATCATGAACAATCTATTTTATCGATTGAAGACTGCCGTTTTTCTGGCAGTGATGGCGTTGAATGTTTTTCTACCGAGCTCAGCCAACGGCGCTAACGAACTAACCAACCCGATTTCTGAATCCATCCCGGCCGGTGCCATGGTTAGGTTGGAAATGGTCGCCAGTGGCTTGGTTGCACCCAACTGGGGTACGGCGGCGCCGGGCGATCATAAGCGGCTTTTTGTGGTTGATCAAACGGGCATCCTATGGGCGATCAATCTCGACTCGTCTGACATGACCGTGTTCGCCGATCTCAGTGCCTTGTTGGTGCCCTTGGGTGTCGGAGGCCCTGGCACTTTTGACGAACGCGGCTTTTTGGGTGTGGCATTTCATCCGCACTATCAGAGCAACGGTCTGCTCTACACCTACACCTCGGAACCGGCCAGCGGTGTGCCGGATTTTTCCGTACCGTTCGGCGACCCCGCCAATCACCACAGCGTGATTAGCGAGTGGCACGTGCCTGACCCACAAGACCATGCATCCGTGGTCGATCCGACCAGCCGGCGCGTCGTGTTAAGCATCGGCCAGCCCCAATTCAATCACAATGGCGGGGCGATTAACTTCGGCGAGGACATGAATCTGTATATTGCCCTGGGTGATGGCGGCGCGGCCGACGACCAAGGCCCGGGCCATAGCCCCATCGGCAATGGACAGGATCCCAGCAATGTCCTCGGCAAGATATTGCGCATTAACCCGATGGGCGACAACGCGCCCAACCAACAATATGGCATCCCCGCCGACAACCCGCTGTTGCCTGACAGCATGCAGGACCTGGGAGGCGCAGCCGGTTGCGCGGATGGCGCCTGTGACGAAATCTTTGCTTGGGGATTTCGTAATCCGTTCCGCTTTTCCTTTGATTCTGCTACTGGTGATATGTACGTTGCCGACGTGGGGCAGAACGACATCGAAGAATTGCATGTCGTCAAAGCAGGCGGCAACTACGGCTGGCCGGTCAAGGAAGGTTCCTTCTGTTTTGATCCCAACGGCGAAGATCGCGGCTTTGTCACCGACGAGCAGCCTTGTGCCAATGAGCCGCCCATGTTGATTGATCCCGTGGCCGAGTACGATCACGATGAAGGCATTTCAATCATTGGTGGTTTTGTCTATCGCGGCAAACAAGTCCCGGAATTGAAGAATCGTTATGTCTTTGGTGATTACGCCCGCAATTTCGGGGGCAACAATGGCAGGTTGTTATACCTTGATAAACGCAATATCGTTCGTGGGAAAAAGGCCAAGAAAAGCTCGATCTCTGAACTCCGTATCTACGGCCAGGATGGACTAGGGATGTCGGTGCTCGGCTTCGGAACAGACGCCAAGGGCGAGATTTACGTGCTGGCCAACATGACAGGTGTGCCGTCAGGCGAGACGGGGGTGGTCATGCGCATCGCCTCGCAGGCCCGCAACAAACAAACGCGACATTTCAGAGCTCGCTTGGTCGGTGATGAACAGGTACCGGTCGCGGTGGAGACCCAAGCCAGGGGGCATGCGCACTTTCATCTCAGCAAAGATGGTGCGGCGCTCAAGGTACAAGTGGTCGTCAGCAATATTAAGGACGTGATTGGTGCCCATATCCACATGGCGCCAACGGGTGCCAACGGACCAATCGTGGCAAGCTTTATTCCGGACACCGAAGCTTTTCTAGCTGGCGCCTCGCCGTTTGTTGCCGAACCAATTAATAAACAAGGCGTGCTTGTGCGTGGAACGATCACTGCCAATGACTTGCTCGGCCCCCTCGTCGGCCAGCGGCTGAAAAGTTTGGTTGATGCCATGCGCAGCGACAATACCTATCTCAATGTCCACACTACCGAACATCGCGGCGGTGAAATTCGGGGGCAGATCGACTAGTGTGTGTTGATGTTTGAAATGTGTCGTACCAATACAGAGCCGTTCTCGCGGGAGCTTAGAATATCTGACAATGCCCCCTCTGCTTCTGTCGTAGTTGGTGGAAGTGAGGGGGTGAATAGAGGAAGGAAGCCAGCCGCGTGTGCAGTAGTTTTCACACATACTGGGTCCACAGCGGCCGTTCAAGAGTTCTGAGCAGTTACTAGGAATCGACTTTTAGTCGTCATTTGCTCATTACTAAACAAGGGCTGGTTTTCCTGATAGGCGACATTCAAGATAGGATGATGCCTCGTGGCCACTGATTTAAACGATTATTCCTAACTTATCGACATCGCCTAAATGAGGTTGTGTCTTAACTCCCTCAAAAAAATAATCTCTAGGACTTTTATTCAGAAAAACCTGATCTCAATTGATGTGTCGTAATTTTTGTCACGCCCTGTCTCTATGATGGAATTACCGAACCAATAATTGACCGCTTTAGGTTGAGAGTCCTGTCCACTGCTCAGAACGCGTGAATTGCTTTTTGGTTTGTTGACCAGGCTCAAGAAGATCTCTGTGCGGGACGATATTAAGGCTATCGATAAACTCTTTTTTGCTCTGGTTGATTTATAGAACGGGCAGAATTTTTGGGACAGTAAGCGGAGCCATGGATGCCTAACGACAACGGCGAACGAGAGAAGTGGAAATATAAGTATCTCGAGACGCTGGAAGAGCTGGAAGAAAAAGAGCATGCCTGGCATCTCAGCGATGAGAGTTTGCGGCGTGGCTTGAGTCGTTTGGCTTTGCTTTCGACGGGAATTGATTCAGGGTTGGATGTGCAGCTGACCAAGCTTCGTCGTGCCCTGAAGGATCAGGCCAAGAGTGCCTATCTGGATGAGATCATTGCCAAAATCTCGGGCTACCTCAAGAGGATGGATGAGAAGGGTAGCGATACAGCTGCTGCAGCGCCATCATCGTCTGGTCTTGATTTGCTGGAGGGGCTGGTTGAGTCGATCGAGTTTCCCCGTTCCTGTCAGGCGCAATTAAAGCAATTGCGTAAAGCTCTCAAGGCTAAGGCTGCTGAAGATCAGCTCGAGCAACTGACAAACCAATTTACTGCGCTGGTGATATCTGCTTTTTATAAAGAGCGTGGCGGGGCTGCTGCTGAGTCTGATTCAAAATCGGGGCCTGGGTGGTTGAAAAGGATATTCGCTGGTGACAAGGAGACACAGTCAGCAGCCACTGACGAGGTGCTATCAGCTGAAACGGATAAACCTGCTGGGCAGGCGCAAGCGTTTAGTGCCACTACTTATTCGGCTGCCAACGATACTGGTGCGGTGACTGAAAATGGCGTGCTGGAGAAGGCGTTACTTGGTTTTATTGAATATTTGTCATTTCCGCCACAGTTCAGTGAGCGTGTCATAAGCCTGAGAGACAGATTGGTTGCCGGGGTTAAGGCGGATGGCGTGCCGGCTATCATTAAAGCGATGGTGGCTCTGGTAACGGATACCCAGCAACAGCTTGAAAATGAGAAAGAAGAGCTCGAACTGTTTCTTAAGAAGCTGGGGGAACGGCTGCAAGAGCTTGATGCCATGGTTGAGGGGGCAGAGAGTAATCGCCTGGCTTCATTGTTGAGTGGCCGTGAGCTGGATGAAATGGTTAAGGCCCAGGTGAATGATATTGAACAAACGGTTCAGAATGTGACGGATGTTGTGCAGATGAAAGGCATTATCCAGGGCAGTATTGAAAATATTCGTCAGCACTTGGCTGAGCAGCGGCAGCCGGAAGATCAGCGACAGGAAGATTTGGAGCATCAACTCAAATCCGTCAATCAGCGGTTGATCCAGATGGAGGGCGAGTCAAATCGCTTGCGTGCTCGTTTGGCAGAAGAGCGTGTGCAGGCAATGACTGATCCGCTGACCAATGTTCCTAACCGACTAGGTTATGAAAAACAGGTGGCGCAGGAGTTTTCCCGTTGGCAGCGTTACAACAGTCCACTGAGTATGCTGGTCTGTGATATCGATTTTTTTAAACGCATCAACGATAGCTATGGACATAAGGCCGGTGACCGGGCGTTGCTGGCGATTGCCAAATCGATGGATCTGCATATTCGTGAGACAGACTATCTGGCTCGTGTGGGTGGCGAAGAGTTTGTGGTGTTATTGCCGGAGACAAGCTTGGAGGAGGCCAAGATGGTGGCAGAAAAATTGCGCAAGGGTGTTGAAACTTGCCCCTTTGTTTATGACGGCAAGCCTGTCCCTATTACGATTTCCGGTGGCATTGCCGAATTTGCAGCAGGCGATAAGGTGGATGAGGTTTATGTTCGCGCCGATAATGCGCTTTACATGGCCAAGGAGCAGGGCCGAAATCGCTTCCTGCCCCAGAAATAGAGAACTATTCTCCCCGCAGTTTTCTTTCCAATAGAAAGATCTGCTTGCTCATCTGCGTTGATATCTTGGCCATCTCCTGACGTAGATACATGTTTTCCAGGTGCATCTGGATGTTAAACGCTAGTTTTTTCAGTACCTCTAAGTCTTCTTGGTTAAACTCTGATGAAGCTTTTTTGTTAACAGCTTGTATGGCGCCGGTAATTTTATCAGTGGTAACACCTCGAACTGGGACGCAGAGGGTGTTGTAGGTAACGTAGCCGGTTTTCAGTGCGACGGTATCATGTGGTCCCATCTGGCGTTGCATCTCTTTTTCAAAAACGGGTTCGCCTGTTTCAATCGCACGACCTATCACCGATCCTTTTTGTGGTACTTCAATCTGTCGTTCCTGGACGCCGGTGCCAGACTGAACCCAGAGATTGGAATCAACGGGGTCGTGGATAAAAATGCTCAGGCGTTCGCAATTGAGTACCTTGGGAATGATCTCGACGAAAAATTGAAGCAAGGCGCGGTTGCCGGCCTTTTTCCAGGTGCTTTCAATCACGGCCTGCTTTGCCTTTAGTTCTTCAAGTTTTTTTTCCAGCTCGGCTCTGTCCATGCTTGCTCCTGTTAATCAAAATACGTTACTAAACCTACTCTGCTCTTAATGCCTCGACCGGGTCAAGCCTGGCGGCTCGGCGGGCCGGAACGACACCGGCAATCAGGCCAATTGAAACAGCGATCAGTTCGGCCAATAAAATGTAATTTAGCGAAAGCTGCGTCGGTAATTCAGGCAGTGTCCACTTTAGTATTACGGCAGCTGAGGCACCGAGGATTAGCCCTAATATTCCGCCAATCAGGCTTAAAGTCAGCGCTTCGCTTAGAAATAAAAAAGATATCTGTTTCTGGCTTGACCCCAGCGCCCGTAGCAGGCCAATTTCGTTGCTGCGTTCATTGACCGCAATGGTCATGATGGTGAGTATGCCGATGCCGCCTACCAACAGTGAAATGCCACCGATGGCGGCGATGGCCATGGTGAGAATGTCGAGAATATTGGCCAGCGTGTCGAGCATTTGTTCCTGGGTAACAATACTGAAATCTTCGCTGCCATGACGGGCCTGTAATAGGTTTTTGATGCGCTGGCTGAGTTTGTCGGCATCTGTACCGGCACGGTAAAGCAGGTCTACCTCCATCAGGCTGTCTCGATTAAACATTTCCAGCGCGCGGCCTGCCGGGATATAGATGGCATCATCCAGATCAAAGCCGAGCAATTGCCCCTTCGGCTCCATGACGCCGACCACATGATAGCGATAGCCGCCAACGCGGATGGCTTCGCCCAATGGGTTTACATTTTTGAATAGTTCGCTATAGAGCTTGTGGCCCAGCACGGCATAGGGTCTGGCGGTGACAGGGTCATCATCAGGCAGGAACTTACCGAGGGCAACATTGAACTGCCACACCTTGGGTGCCGCATGAGTGGTGCCAAATACCACGGTATGGCGGCTGTGTTTTTTATATTCAACTGCGGCACTGCCTTGTGTCACCGCTACCGTATCGATGACCTGGGGAAGCTGGCGCAAGACATCGGCATCATCAAGCGTTAGTGGGCGGATATTGCTGATTACGGCACCGGATATGCCGGCGGTTGTGGTTTTGCCGGGCATAACGCCGATCAGGTTGGTGCCGAATTGAGTGAACTCTGCCAGCACAAAACG